>CAYTBM010000019.1:0-22532 GCA_964436025.1 uncultured Anaerolineaceae bacterium | reverse complement strand
GAAGGCTACGAAGGGAAGCGAATCTACGTCTGGTTCGATGCCGTGATCGGCTACCTCTCCGCCAGCAAAGAGTGGGCCCAGCGCTCGGGCGATCCCGACGCCTGGAAGCTGTACTGGGAAGACCCTACCGTGCGCTCTTATTACTTCATTGGCAAGGACAACATCCCCTTCCACACCGTCACCTGGCCGATGATGCTCATGGGCTACGGCGGGCTCAACGTCCCTTACGACGTGCCGGCAAACCAGTACGTAAACTTCTCCACCGGCCAAAAGCAAAGCAAGTCGAAGGGCACAGGCACCTGGATGCTCGACCTCCTCGATGCCTACGCGCCCGACGTGGTGCGGTTCTACCTGACCACCGTCCTCCCCGAAACGAACGACACCGAGTTCCGCGAGGAGGACCTCGTCCGGACGAACAATGACATCCTGATCGCAACCTGGGGCAACCTCGCCAACCGGGTGATCTCGATGATCCACCGCAATTTCGAGGGCATCGTCCCGGCAACCGGCGAACTCTCCCCGGAGTCAGAGGCGATCCTGGAAGAAGCTCGTTCCACGTTCGCCGCTGCCGGCGCCGAGTTCGAAGCCTGCCACTTCCGGGCCGCCCTCCAGGAAGCCCTCAAGCTCGCTCAGGCGGCGAACCGCTACCTCGACGAGCGAGCGCCCTGGAAGGCCGTGAAGACCGACACCGCGCACGCTGCCGAAACCCTCGCCACCGCGCTCAACGTCATCAATTCACTGAAAGCCCTGCTCTACCCGGTGCTTCCCTTCAGCACGGCCCAGCTCCACGCCGACCTCGGCCTGGGAGGCGATATCCTTGAGCACGGCTGGCAGTTTTGCGAGGTGCCAGCTGGGACCCGGCTGGCTCCCGCGCGCCCGATGTACACGAAGATTGAGACCGAGCCGGCGGGCGCCACCGCATGACTGGCGCCTTCGATACCCATAGCCATATCCAGGACCCGAAGCTCATCGCCGACTTTGCGGGCGTGCTCGATCGCGCCACCGCGGAGGGTCTTGCCGGCATCGCCCTGTGCGGTTACGACGCTCCTTCGAACACACAGGCACTTGAGCTCGCCGCCCGCTCACCCCTGCTCTTCCCCACCGTCGGCTTCCACCCACACGAAGCCGACGAGGTAACCTCGGCGATGTTGGCCGAACTCGAGACCCTCGTCAGCCAGCCGGAGGTCGTCGCCGTGGGCGAGATCGGCCTCGACTTCTACCGCAACCTCTCTTCGGAGAAAGCGCAACGCGAACTCCTGGATAATCAGCTCGCCATCGCACTCGCTGCCGGGAAACCCGTCTGCGTGCACTCCCGCTCGGCTGAGGACGCTATCTTCGAACATTTGGGCCCTTACGCCGCCGCTTCGCGCGAACGCGGTCTGGCCGTCCCCGGCGTGATGCACTGCTTTGGCGGCACGCTCGAACAGGCCCGTCCCTACGTTGAAGCGGGCTTCGTTATCTCCATCGCGTGCCCCGTGACCTACCCTGCCAACGATGTAACCCGCGAACTTGTCGCCGGCCTGCCGCTTCGCTCACTGGTAATCGAGACGGATAGCCCGTACCTTCCGCCTCAAGGCAGGAGGGGCAAACTGAACGAGCCCGCATTCGTCATCGAAGCAGCCAGGGCGTTGGCAGAGGTCAAGCGGGTCCCCCTCGCGGAGGTCCTGGAACAGACGACGGCCAACGCGCGGCGCCTCTTCCAGATTCAGTCCAACCAGGGCGTGGTGGCAGCATGACTCAGGCCCCTGCCCAGCAGCTCTATGGCCCCGTCAACGAAGACATGATCCTCGTCGAGGACCTCCTCGAATCGATCAAGCAGGTGGAGCTCGCACCCCTCAAGCGCATGCTCGATCACGCCCTCGAAGCCCGCGGAAAGCGCCTTCGCCCGGCCCTCGTCCTGCTCGCCGGCAGTCTCGGTGACTACAACCTGAACCGTCTGGTGCCACTGGGCGCCGCCATCGAGCTGCTCCACACCGCCAGCCTCGTCCACGACGACGTGGTCGACGGCGCCATGAGCCGTCGCGGCCGCCCCACCACAAACGCGGTGTTCGACAACGCGATCACGGTGCTTCTCGGCGACTACATGTTCGCCAACGCCGCCGAAATGGTGACCCGCACCGGTAGCCTGGCGGTCACGCGCCTCTTCGCCCTCGCCCTGATGAAAATGACCAGCGGCGAACTCGACCAGGACGCCGCCGCCTTTGATGTCGGCAAAGACGTCCAGCAGTACCTCTGGCGAATCGGCGGCAAGACCGCCGCGCTCATCGCCAACGCCACCGAAGGCGGTTCCCTCCTCGGAGGCTGCGACGAACGCACCGTCGAAGCCCTCCGCACCTACGGCTACAGCCTCGGCATGGCCTTCCAGATCGTCGATGACATCCTCGACTTCACCGGCGATGAGGAGCTGATGGGCAAGCCGGTCGGCAGTGACCTCCTCGAGGGCACCGTCACCTTGCCCGGGCTCTTGTTCCTGGAACGCTACCCGCGTGACAACCCTATCAAGAAGTTCTTCACCGCTCGCCGGGACCGCCACGCCCGTCTCCAGGAAGCACTCGACGCGATCATCGCCTCTGACGTAATCGAAGCGTCCATGGACATTGCGCGCGATTACGTCCGCCGCGCGAACGAGGCGATCAGCTTCCTGCCCGAGTCCGAAACGAAGCAGTGCCTCATCGAACTCGGGCAGTACGTGCTCGAACGCCGTAGCTGAGGCTTTCAGTCCCGCAGGACTCGGCCTGCGTCCACCATCTGGGTAACGTCTTTCGCCTCGACCGGATTTCCGTACATGTCCGAAAGGTCGCCCTTGCGGGCCGACTCCTGCATGTCCCGGATTTCCGAGCGTTCGCCCTTGCTTCGTCGCTTTTTCGGCTCGGGCTTGTTCACTTCTGGGTGCTCGTTCGGCCGCCCGCTGGTCACCAGCTTCGAGACCTTCTGCCCCAGGTGGTAGAACTTGCCGTCATCCGGGATCCGCCGCGGATACCCGTCGCGGAACGTGAACGCCGCGAACGAGGTGGGCATGATCCGCTTCGCATCCTTGTAGCAGACAGGACATGGCACCGGGTCAGTCGCTTCCCGGATCGGCCGAAGCTCTTCAAAAATGCCGTTGCACGGCTCGCAGTAGTACTCGTAAAGGGGCATATCCGTCCCGTTCAGCTTGAAGAAGGTGTCGTTGATTGTACATCGCTGCGCGCAGCGTGCCCGGCCCCTCGTAAAGGCTGCGCAAGCGCATCCAGATACCGCCCGGAATTCGTCTCGCGGTCCAGCACCAGCCGGATGGCGTCGGCCAACGCACGTTGCAGCTCAGCCTCGAGCGATTCCTCCAGCCTCAGCCCCGCGAACTGTCCAATCGTCGCCGTCCGCCCGAACCGAAGCACTTTGATACCACGCACAGACAGGATTCGACCCGTTTCCGCCTTCGCCCGGCATACGTCGCACACCAGCCCGCCCGCCGCCGCTGAAAACAGCGTGTCCTGCTCCGGCAGCCGCCCGCCGCAAATGGCGCAGCTCGAAAGCTGGAGTTCGAACCCGCACTGCGCGAGGATCTGCAGCTCGAACGACCGCCCCACCGTGAGCGGCGCCTGCGCATCCAGCCCCTCCAGCAGCTCATTGAGCAGCTCGTAGAGGCGCGGTTGCGGCGCACGTTCCACTGTGAACCGGTCCACGAGCTCGCAGCAATACAGCGCCAGCGTGAGCCGGTCCAGGTCATCCCGAACGGCCCGGTAGGCCGCGATAGTCTCCGCCTGCGTAAACACGTCGAGGTTCCGGCCCTGTGCAAGATGCAGTTGGCTCCGGGTGAGCGGCTCCAGGTGGCCGCGCATGTGGCTGCGTGGCTTGCGGACCCCCTTCGCTATCGCGTCGAACTTCCCCTCGCGCGGGCTAAAAACCGTGAAGATGGAGTCCGCTTCCCCCAGGTTGCGCCGCCGCAGGATCACCCCCTCCGTGTTGTAGCTGCGGGCACGCGCGCTCATCAGAGTTCCCGGCGGCCCTCGAGAGCGCGAGCCAGCGTCACATCGTCCGCATACTCCAGGTCCGCGCCGCTCGGCAGCCCGCGGGCCAGCCGCGTGACCTTCACACCGGCAGGCCCGATCAACCGTTGGATGTACATCGCGGTCGCTTCACCCTCAAGCGATGGGTTCGTCGCCATGATGACCTCCTCCGCGACCCCGTCCTGCAGCCGGACGATAAGCTCCCGAATGTGGATATCCTCTGGCCCGACCCCGTCCATGGGGTTAAGCACGCCATGAAGGACGTGGTAGAGCCCCCGGTAGCCCGAACGTTCGATGGCCAGCAGATCCAGCGCCTGCTCCACCACACAGACGGTCTTGCGGTCCCGCCGCTCGTCTGAGCAATACGAGCATGGGTCCTGCTCCGTGATGTTCATGCACACCGAACAGAGGTGAATCCGCCGCTTCACGTCGAGCAACGCGTCCGCAAGCGACCGCGCCTCTTGCTCCGGCGTTCGCAGGATGTGATACGCGAGCCGCTGGGCCGACTTCGGGCCCACTCCCGGAAGGCGGTGAAACGCCTCGATGAGCCGCTGGATCGGCTCTGGAGTGGACGTGCCCTCGGCCATCGGCCCGGGGCCTACAGCCCGAGGCCCGGGAGCCCGAGCCCGCCCGTGATCGCGCCGAACGACTGCGATTGCAGGTCGCTGGCCTTCTCCGATGCATCGGAAATAGCCGCCATGATCAGGTCCTGCAGCATCTCCACGTCTTCTGGGTCCACCACGTCGGGCGAGAGCGTAATTCCTGTGATCTTCTGCTCGCCCGACATCGTTACGCGCACGGCGCCGCCGCCCGCTGAGCCCTCGACATTCGTCGCAGCGAGTTCTGCCTGTGCCTTCGCCAGCATCTCCTGGGCCTGCGCCAGTGCGTTCGCGTTGCCGCCGCCGCCCATCGAACTCCTGCCGGGCAAACCACCGCCGCCGCCGCCCCCGCGGCGCAGATACCGGTTGTTGCCGCTGCTCTTCGCCATGCTCTTCAGTCCTTCCCCACCGGAGTCGCTCCGAGCGCCCGGGCAGCTTCGGCCAGGTGGCCTTTGCGCGTCTCCCGCTTCGGCTGACTCGATTCCTCGATCAGCGTAACAACAATCGATACCTGCCGGCCAAGAATCCGCGCCGCCAGCTCTTCCACGATCGTCTTTCCGGCAGCCACCTTCTCCATCGGCATCGGCCGCGTGAACCCAAGCTCCACCACCTCGCCGTCCATCTGGATCACTTCGTAGGGCGAGCCCAGCCACATCGCCAGCCGCGCGTTCTCGATCTTGCAGAGGTCGTACAGCTCCCGAGTGAACTTCTCTTGCGGAGTGAGCGGTGCGTCCGCCGCGACTATCGGCGCCGCGGCCTGCCGGGCCGCCGCACGAGCGCCGACACCTGCCGGTTGAGTCGCCGCCGGCGCCGTCGCTGCGGCGGTCTGCAAGCCTCCGCCCAGGATGGCCGTCGCACACGCCACTTCCAGCGGGATGGCGCTCGCCGGATCGAGGCGAAAATCAGCACGTGCCAACTCCGCCACGGCGCCGGTCAGCTTCCTCACCGCCTGCCCGTCAATCGCCTGCTGGACCAACTCCGCATGCGGGTCCTCGGCCAGCGGTTTGCCGCGAAGGACCGCCGGCAGCATGTCTCGAATCAGGTCGATGCACGACCGCGTGAACCGCGCCACGTCGATGCCGTCATCCGCCACCGACCGCGCGATTTCCAGCGCGGCCCCCAGGTCGTCCTCGAGGATCGCGCGGACCAGGGCACTCGTCCTTGCATCATGCACCTGCCCCATCGCGGCCAGCACATCTTCCGCCGAAGGATGGTCGCCGTAGCGCGCGGCCACCTGCTCCATCATCGTGATCGCGTCTCGCATGCCGCCACGTGACTGCACGGCAATCGCAAGCAACCCTTCTCGTGGGATGACCAGCCCCTCCCGCTCGGCGATGTATTGCATCCGCTGGATTGCTGCCTCGTTGTTCACTCGATGGAAATCATGCCGCTGGCAGCGCGAAATGATGGTCGCCGGCATCTTGTGCAGCTCGGTCGTCGCCAGGATGAAGATCGCGTGCGGAGGCGGTTCCTCGAGCGTCTTCAAGAGCGCGTTGAACGCCCCGTCCGTCAGCATGTGCACTTCGTCGAGCAAGTACACCTTGCACTTGAGGTCTGACGGCGCGAACGCAATCTTCTCGCGTAGCTCCCGGATGTCCTCGATGCCCCGGTTGCTCGCCGCATCCATCTCTATCAAGTCCAGCGCCGAGCCGTTGAGGATCGCCTTGCACGACGCGCACTCGTTACACGGCTCACCGTCCTTCAGGTTCGAGCAGTTCACCGCGCGCGCGAGGATTCGCGCCGTGGTTGTCTTCCCCGTCCCACGCGGACCACTGAACAGGTAGGCGTGCGCCACTTGGTTGGAGGCTAGCGCGTTCCGCAGCGTGCGCACGATGTGGTCCTGACCGACCACTTCGTCGAACCCCTGGGGACGCCATTTCCCGTAAAGCACTGGCACTCCGTACCTGTTGGACTACCGGTGAAGTATAGAACAGATGTGCCGATGCGACGAACTCAGTGCCGGTGCACCAGCCGCAAATCACCGAGGTAATGTTCCTCGCGGGCGCGCATCCGCGCCTCTTCTTCGACGCTGTTGACGTGGTCGTAGCCGCAAAGATGCAGGATCCCGTGCGTGAGCAGGTGCGCGATTTCCGACTCCAGCGGATGGCCGGCTTCATCCGCCTGGCGCATTGCCGTCGGCAGCGAAATCGCGATGTCCCCCAGGAGCTGTTCGTCCGACATGCCCTGGACGAAGTCGTCTACCTCATCCGGAAACGAAAGCACGTCGGTCGGCTCGTCGATCCCGAGGAACTGGTGGTTCATTCGGCGGATTTCGTCGTCGTTCGTGACGAGAATGGCCAGCGACGCCCCCGCGTCGATGTTCTCGCCCTTCATCACTCGCACGGCGAGGTGGTGCATCGCCTCCGTGTTCAGGTTCGGCGCCTCGACGGCGACTTCGATGGAAATATCGTACGGGTGGTCTTCGTACACGGTCGGCTGGTTACCGGCTGAACACTTCAACGGCGTTTTCCGCCGCCGAAATCAGGGGCATCGGGACGATACCGAAAATCAAGACGCCGAGCGTCGCAGCGCTCAGCGCCATCCCGATCGACGGGGTCGTGCGGATCGTCCGGCCATCTTCCGCGTCGCCCAGGAACATCTGGCGCACGACCGAAAGATAGTAGTAGGCCGACAGCACCGAGTTCAGCACACCGATGATCACCAGCCACGCCAGGTCCGCGCGCATGCCCGCATTGAACACGTACAGCTTCGCCCAGAACCCCGCAGTGGGCGGGATGCCGGTCAGCGAGACCAGGCAGAACGCCAGCGCAAGGCTGAGGAACGGCGATCGCTTCCACATCCCGGCGTAGTCTTTGATCTGGTCGCTCCCGATTTTCTGGGAAATCGCGATGATGGCGACGAATGCGCCAAGGTTCGTGAACGCGTAGGTCGCGGTGTAAAGCAGCACGCCGCTCGCGCCCAGTGTGAACTCGTCGCCGTGCACGGAGATGGCCGCCAGCCCGATCATGAACGTACCAGCCTGCGCGATCGACGAGTACCCGAGCATCCGCTTGATGTCCGTCTGCACGATCGCCGCGAGGTTGCCCGCCGTCATCGAGACGGCCGCGATGATCGCGAACACCATCGACCAATCGTCGCTCAGGAAGTCTGCCGGCAGCGCAACGAAGAAGATTCGCGTGACAACCGCGAATGCCGCCGCCTTCGACCCCACCGACAGGAACGCCGCAACCGGCGTCGGAGCCCCCTGGTACACGTCCGGGACCCACATCTGGAACGGGACCACCGCCATCTTGAAGCCGAAGCCAGCAATCATCAGCACCATGGAGAGCACCAGCAGGGCGCGGTAGGACTCGCCGTCGGCCTGGATAGACTCCGCGATGCCGTCGAGCAGCGTCGTCCCGGTCACGCCGTAAAGGAGCGCCATCCCGTAGAGCAGCAACGAGGACGCGATCGCACCGAGGAGGAGGTACTTCAAACCCGCCTCGCTGGACTTCTGGTCCTTGCCCCAGCCCGCGAGGATGTACTGCGGAATCGAAGACAGCTCCAGAGCCAGGAAGATGGTGATCAGGTCGCGCCCGGCCGAGAGGAACATCAGCCCCGCGCAGGTCGTCAGGACGAGCGCGTAATACTCACCCTGGCCACGGCCCTCACGGTTCACCCAGTCAATCGACGCCAGGACAACGGTCGCCGTGATCCCCGCGAACAGGAAGTAGAAAAAGATCGCGTACTGGTCCAGCGAGAACGTGCCCCCGAACGCGTCCGGGTGCCACTCGGCCCGCCCCGCCCAGGAAAGGCTCCAGAGAGCCGAAGCCGCCAATCCGAGCAGCGCCACGAAGGGCAGCAGCCGCCGCTGCTGCGGCAGCAGCGCGTCGATCAGGAGCACCACTCCCGCCGCGCCAAGCACGGCCAGCTGCGGGCCTACGATGTCGATGCTGTTCAAGACTCAACCCTCGTGACCACGTTATCCACGGCCGGCTCGATCATGTCGGTCATCAACTTCGGGTACACACCGAGCAGCACCACAAGCGCAACCAGCCCCGCGACAACCGCGTGCTCCCACCAGTGATGTTGGTCCGTAACGCCGTCCCACTCGTGCTTCACCGGCCCGAATACCACCCGCTGCAGCATCCAGAGCACGTACCCCGCGGACAACACTACTCCGAAGATCGAAGCAAGCACGGCCCACTCGAATCGGTCGAACGCGCCGAGGAAGACCGTCACCTCGGCAATGAATCCCGCCAGCGCAGGCAGCCCCAGGCTGCCGAACCCGGCAAATACCATCCCGGTCGTAATCAGCGGCATCTGGCGGGCCAGCCCGCCGAGCCGGGAAATCTCGCGCGTATGCGTACGCTCGTACATGAGGCCGATCATCACGAACATCAGTCCCGTGATCAGCCCGTGCGCCAGCATCTGGTACGTCGCGCCAACGATGCCCGTCTTGCCCAGCGCGCCGATCCCCAGCAGCACCAGGCCCATGTGGCTCACCGATGAGTACGCGACGAGCCGCTTCACGTCGGTTTGCCGCAGTGTGACGAACGCACCGTAGAGCACGCTGATAGCGCCGATCGCCGCCAACCAGACATCCCAGTCCTCGGCGACGCTCGGCATCATCATCACGCACATTCGGATGAGCCCGTATCCGCCCATCTTTAGGAGCACGCCGGCGAGCATCACCGAAACAGCGGTCGGCGCATCGCTGTGCGCGTCGGGAAGCCAGGTGTGCAGCGGCACGATCGGCAACTTCACGGCGAACCCTACGAAAAGGAAGAAGAAGACCCAGCCGAGCGGGATCAGCGGGTCATGGAACTGTGCCTGGCCCAATTGCTCGATATCGAACGTGTTCGCGTTGAACGCCAGCACGAGAATGCCCACGAGCATGAACGCCGATCCGGCGATGGTGTACAGCACGAACTTCGTCGCTGAGTACTCCTTGCGCCCGGACCCCCAAACGGCGATGAGCAGGAACATCGGGAACAGTTCCAGCTCCCAGAACAGGAAGAACAGGATGAAGTCCAGGGAGACGAACACCCCGATGACCGAGCTCGCAAGCACCAGCAGGCACGCGAAGTACGCCCGCGGCCGGTTCGTCACCGAAAACGAGACCAGCACCGCCGCAACCGTCAGGCAGGTCGTCAGCACCACCAGCGGCATGCTGATGCCGTCCACGCCAAGGAAGTACTGGAGCTCGAACTGCCCCACGTCCACCCACTTGTGGCGCTCGACGAACTGGTAGCCATCGTGGTGCAACTCGAACGAGAAAAACATGCCGATCGAGACAGCCAGGATCGCCACCGAAGCCCCCAGCGCGATCCACTTGGCGTACTCCTCGTAGGAGCGCGGCAGCAGGAGGATGACGCCCGCAGCCACCGCCGGGAGGAAGACGAGGATTGTCAGTTCTGGCATTCCCGGCCTCCTACAGCGGGTTCGCCGTGTACACGGCGAGGACGATGACGATGACCCCGGCGGCAATCCCGAGCCCGTAGCCCTGGACCTGGCCGGTCTGAATGGTGCGCAGCCGCGTGCTCGCCTCGCGGGCGATCCTCGCGCTGCCGTTCACGATGCCGTCAACCACATACTTGTCGTTTGCCTGCAGCAGCCGGTTCCAGCCGCCCTGGAACACGCGCGTGATCAGGACATCCTCGTACAGCTTGTCCAGGTAGTACTTGTTCTCGAAAAGGATGGCGAACGGCGCAAAGGTCGACCGGATTGACTCCGACGTGACCCACTTCTTCATATAGATCGCGTACGCAACGCCAATGCCGGCCAGGGCCACCGCCGTCGAGCTGAGCGCGATGGAAACGGACAGCGTGAACCCGGCGATAGTCGTGGTGTCGGAACCACCCTCGTGGTGCGGAAGCTCAGGGAGCGCATGGTTGATGAAGTTCGCGAACGTCTCGTGGTAGGCGAACCACCCCGCAATAACCGCCGGCACCGAGAGCAGGATCAGCGGCAGCGTCATCACCCACGCTGATTCGTGGGGGTGCGCCGGATCGCCGTGGAAGTGCGAATCCTCGTCGTGGTGGTCGACCGGCTCGCCGCCCTTGTACTCGCCGTGGAAGGTCAGGAAGATCGCCCGGAACATGTAGAACGCCGTCATGAACGCCACGGTCACGCCAACCGCCCACAGCCCGCGGTTCTCCCGCCACGCATCGAGCAGGATCTCGTCCTTCGACCAGAACCCGGCCAGCGGGAAGATGCCCGCGAGGCTCAGCGAGCCGATCAGGAACGTCCAGTACGTGATCGGCATGTACTTCTTCAGGCCGCCCATCTTCCGCATGTCGAACGTGTTCGTGCTGTGGTTCACCGAGCCGGTGCCCAGGAACAGCAGCGCCTTGAAGAACGCGTGGGTGAAGAGGTGGAAGATGGCCGCAACGTACCCGAGCGTGCCCAGCGCCATCATCATGTAGCCGAGCTGGCTAATGGTTGAATACGCCATCACCCGCTTGAAGTCCGTCTGCACAAGCGCGATCGTCGCCGCGAGGATGGCCGTCGTCGCGCCAATCCACGCAACGGCATCGCGCGCGTCCGAGGTCGCCTCGAACACCGGGAAGAATCGCGCCACCAGGTACACGCCCGCCGCGACCATCGTTGCCGCATGGATGAGGGCGGAGACGGGAGTCGGACCTTCCATCGCGTCCGGAAGCCACACGTGCAGCGGGAACTGGGCCGACTTGCCAGCCGCGCCGGCAAAGATGCCCAGCGCGAACAGCGTGATGAGCGTCCCATCCGTGCCGGGATCCGTTGCCCAGTGCTGGATTGCCGCCACATCGAAGTTGCCGGTCTCCCTGAAGATCAGTAGCAACGCCGCCAGCAACCCAAGGTCGCCGATTCGCGTGGTGATGAACGCCTTCTTCGCCGCCGCGGCCGCGCTCGGCTTGTGGAACCAGAACCCGATAAGCAGGTACGAACAGAGGCCGACCAGTTCCCAGAAAATGAAGATCTGGAACAGGTTGTCCGCCAGGACGAGTCCGAGCATCGAGAACGTGAACAGGCACATGTGGGCGAAGTAGCGGCCCTCGCCGTGGTCCCCGTCCATGTAGCCCGTGGAATACAACTGCACCAGGAGCGAAACGCTCGTCACCACGACCAGCATCACCGCCGTTAGTCCGTCGATCCGCACACCCAGGTTCACCGTGAGGCCGCCTGCCGTGAACCACTCGTGGGTGTGCGTCGCGATGCTCCCATCGGCGTCGATGGCGTTAAACAACGTGACGTAGCTCAGGATGCACGCGGCGCCAACGCCCGCAATCGCCAGGTATCCCGCGATCGTCGGGTACTTGCGCCCGCCAAGGACGATAAGCCCCCACGCAATCAGCGGCGCGCACAGAATCGCCCAGAGCACTTGCTCCGAGATGTCCGGCCCCGCGGCCGCGGCAGTTTCAGCGAGGAATGGCATCGGCTAGATCTTCCTCAGGATTTCCCGGGCGACGTGTGCCTTCCCGGTGGGTACGTAGAGAGTGCGCTCGTCCCGCAGCGAGGCCTTTTCGCCGTAGCCAATCGGTGGCACCACGCGCACCGACAGGCCTTCCGCCGCGAACAGTTCGCGCCAGGTTTCCGCCACGTAGGCGTTGCGGACGGTCATGAACTCAACCCACATTGGCGGCTAGGACCTCAGGAGATTGATCTGGTCGATGTCGACCGTCTCGCGGTTCCGGTAAACCGAAACCGCCAGCGCAAGGGCAACCGCTGCTTCCGCCGCGGCCACCGTGATGATGAAAACGACGAACGTCTGCCCCGCGATGGGACGATCGCTCGTGGCGAATCGCGAGAACGTGATGAGCGTCAGGTTTACCGCGTTGAGCATGAGCTCCACGCCCATGAGCACACCGATCGCGTTGCGCTTGCTCAACGCCACGCCCAGTCCAAGGCAAAACACCAGCGCCCCAACCGTCAGAAAGTGCTCGATGCCAATGCTCATGCGAGCGCATCCTCCGCTTCTTCCTGCGGCGTCCGGGCCAGCATGATCGCCCCCACCAGGGCCGCCGTCAGCAGCACGCTGGCGATTTCGAACGGCAATACCCACGTCGTCAGCAGCGCCTCGCCAAGCTGGTCGGCGCCGAGCTGCGTCGACCGTGTTTCGGTGTCACCGCTGTCGGTCGTGTTCCAGGCCGTGTCATGGACCACGAAGAGGAAGACCGCGGCGAGGCAGATCGCGAGCAAGACACCCGGCAGCGCGAACTTCGTCTCGCCGTTATCCCGCCCCGCGCGGGGCGTCAGCAACACCGCGAACAGGATCAGCACCGCAATCGCGCCCACGTAGATGATCACTTGCGCCATCGCGATGAAATCAGCGGACAGCAGAACGAAGAACCCCGCGATCCCCACGAACGTGAGGATCAGGAACAGGACCGCGTGCAACAGGTTCCGGGAAACCATCACGCCACCTGCCGCCACCAGCGTCACCGCGGCCAGTACCCAGAACGCGAAAACCTCTCCCCCGCCGTCCATTACCGGTTCGCCTCGCTTCCCACCGGGATGTACCCGCCGGCGTTCTTGACCAGGCGCGGCCGGGTTGGCGTTTCAACGCGGTTGTAACCAAGGAACCGCGCCCATGCATACACCGCCGCCACCGACAATGCGATGTTCACGGCCGCAAACACGTAGATGAGCCCCTTGCTGTAGTCCTGGTCGCTCCAGATCATCCGCTCGGTCGTCACCACGAACAGGTTCAGTAGCGAGAGCGGCAGCAGGAATTTCCACGCGAACGCCATCAGCTGGTCGGAGCGCAGCCGCGGCAGCGTGCCGCGAGTCCAAATGAAGAGGAAGTAAAAGAGGTGCGTTTTCCCCACGAAGATCATCCAGGGCGGGACCCACTTCTCGAGTCCGAAGAACGTCCACCCGCCCAGGAACACGGTCGCCGCAAACGCCGAGGCCCCGAGCGCATAGCCGATGTCCATGCCGTAGAAGAGGCCCCACTTCATTCCGGAGTATTCAGTCAGGTACCCGGCCACGATCTCCGACTCCGCTTCGGCAATGTCGGTGGGCGTACGGTTCAACTCCGCGCTCACACAGATGAAGTAGATCGCCATCGCCAGCGGCTGCACGAACACCACCCAGATGTGGAATTCGCGCGCCCAGAGCACCATGTCCTGGAGCGCCAGCCCGTTCAGGAACCCGTCGCCGAACGGCGCGCCGCTCGTCACCACGACAGACCCGAGCAGCGCCATCACCAGCGGCACTTCGTAGCTGATCGCCATCGCCACAATACGCATCGCGCCAAAGAGCGAGTACTTGTTGTTCGCGCTCCAGCCAGCCATGAATGTGGCAATCACCGGCAGCGACGAAATCGCCATGAAGTACAGCAGGCTCACGGGGATGTTCGCGAACACCATGCGCGGCCCGAACGGGATCACCGCGAACATCAGTACCGCCGGCATCACGAAGATGATCGGCGCCACGTACATCACCAGACGGTCTGACTCCGTCGGCGTCAGCGCTTCCTTCGTCAGCAGCTTGATGGCGTCGGCCACAGGCTGCAGCAGCCCCAGCGGTCCCACGCGGTTCGGCCCGTATCGCGACTGCATGCGCCCGATGATCTTCCGCTCCCCGTACACGCCCACGTACAGCTGCGAAGGCAGGACGAAGATAAGGAAGCTCGCGACGAAGCCGATGAGCGCCGCGATGACATACACGAAGCCGAACGGCAGGATCCTGTCCGCGCCATCGAGGATCGCATCGGACAGGTTCGCCAGGTCCCGGATGTCGTACCAGTGGTCGGTCGCAAGGGCGAGGAACGGTGCCATCAGCGGTCAATCTCCCCCACGACGATGTCAATCGAACCAAGGACAACAATGGCGTCGGCAACCGTGCCGCCCACGGTCATCTCACGGAGCGCGGAGAGATTGATAAAGGATGGCGGCCGAATGTGGAAGCGGTACGGCGAGGGGCCCTCATCGCTCACCAGGTAATACCCCAGCTCGCCCCGCGGGCTCTCGATGCGCGCATATGCCTCGCCCTTCGGCGGACGAAGCGCCAGCGGCACCTGCGTCGAATGCGGCCCAGACGGCAGTCCGTCCAGCGCCTGGCGGATGATCCTCAGGCTCTGGCGCATCTCTTCCAGCCGCACGATGAAGCGGTCGAACGAATCGCCCTGGTAACCGATCGGGATGTCGAAGTCGTACTGTTCGTAACCGCAGTACGGGTCAGCTTTCCGCAAATCCCAGGCGATGCCCGAGCCGCGCAGCATCGGCCCCGAAAGGCTGGCGTTCGTCGCCATCTCCGGTGAGAGCACGCCAACGCCGCGCGTGCGGCTGATGAAGATCTCGTTCCCGCTCAGCAGGTCTTCCATCTCCTGGATGAACGGCGGAAACTCCTCGAGGATTTTTCGCACCATCGGCTCGAACTGCGGGCGAAGGTCGAATGCGACTCCGCCGATCCGCATGTAGTTGCAGGTCAACCGCGCGCCGGACGTCACTTCGAAGATGTCCAGGATCTTCTCGCGCTCGCGGAAAGCCCACATCACCGGTGTCTGCCAGGCGCCGGTATCGTTCGAGAATGCGCCTACCGCCATGCAGTGGCTCGCCAGTCGCTGCAGTTCAGCCATGATCACGCGGATCGCGTTTCCCCGCGCCGGCACTTCAATCCCTGCCAGCTTCTCCACCGCGAGCACATAGCCCAGGTTGTTGGACATGCTGCTGAGGTAGTCGGTCCGGTCCGTGAACGGGATGTTCTGCGTGTACGTGCGCTCTTCGGCCAGCTTCTCCATCGAGCGGTGCAGATAGCCCATCACCATCTCGGCATCGATGACCTTCTCGCCGTCGACGGTGGCCTTGATGCGGAAAACACCATGCGTCGACGGGTGCTGAGGCCCGATGTTGAGGATGAACGGCTCGGACTTGATCGCCTGCGTCATTCGAGCACCTTCACCGGCGGTTCCTGGCGGCGCGCAACCCCGGCAAACTCACCGAGGCCTGGCTGGAGCCCGCCGGGCATGGACAGGAAGTCCTTCCGCAGCGGCCAACCCGGGTAACCCTCCCACAGGAGGATCCTGTACAGGTTCGGGTGGCCGGCGAATTTGATGCCGTAGAGGTCGTACGTCTCGTTCTCCTGCATCCACGCCCCGTGGAATACGGGCACCACGCTCGGCACCTCAGGCTTCTCGCGGTCCCACGTCTCCACTTTGAACAGCGCCATGTGGTTCTGGACAAAAGACTGGATGTGGTACACCACTTCCATGTGGTCCCAGAAGTCCACGCCGCACAGGTTCGTCAGGTGTACCAGGTCCGAATCCGGCGAAACCTTCAGCGCTTCTAGCGTCGCAACCAGGTGTTCCGGCTTCAGGTAGCACGCGCTGTCCGTCGTCTTCGCCACCGAGCCCGGAACGGCGGCTTCGGCGAGCACGGCGGCCTCGGGGCCGCTCAGTTCGCGCGTCACAGCTTCCACTCCAGCGCGCGCTTTCGCCACGCGTAGAGAATGCCCAGGCACAGGATGCCAATGAACGTGATGCCTTCGAAGTACCCCTGCCACCCAACCTTGTCGAACACGCGGGCCCACGGGAAGAGGAAGATAACTTCCACGTCGAACAACACGAACAGCAGAGCGATGTAGTAATAGCGGAAGTTGAACTGGACGAGGCTCGGCCCCTCCGTCCGCAGTCCGCATTCGTAGATGTCGTCACGGACCGGGTCCGGCTGGCTCGTCGGCCGGATCTTCACGTACTGGAATGCCCATGATGTGACGAGCGCCCCGAGGGGGAAGATCAGCGCAATGATGACGAGGATGCCGATGTGGCCGTATTCGTAAAGCACGCGCCGAAACCGTTTGTGAAATTCGTCCCTAAGGGACGGCGCTGACTATAGCACGGGGTTCGTGGCCGGACAAAAGCCACTGCGGGCATGAAAAAACGGGTCCCGCGGGGGGCGGAGACCCGTCTCTTGAGGCTGCCTGCGGAAGGTCCACTTGCGCCCCCAGGTGATTCCTTCCGCGGGCGGCTTCGTTCCCGAGTATTGAGTACCACTCCCCTCCATTCGCCATCTCGCCGCAAGCGCCCCGTAAAATGCCAGCAAAATCCACTCCCCTGCGAGCGCTACGTGCCAGAACCCGTCGTCGGCCTGATCGGATGCGGCCACATCGGCCGCTTCCACTCCCGGAACTTGCGCGGTTCTCTCCGCTCTGAACTCGTCCCCGGCCAGTACGTCGCGGTCTGCGACCGCGACGTAGAGCGCGCGAACGCCTTCGCCGCCATCACCGGCGCCACCACCATCTCCTCCGACGCGCTCACGGTGTTCGAACGCCCCGGCCTCAACTCGGTTTACATCTGCACCGAAACGTCCGAACACCCGGACCTCGTAATCGAAGCCGCCCGTCGTGGCATGAACGTGTTCTGCGAAAAGCCTCTCGCGAAGACGCTCGACGAGGTGCGCCGCATGGTCGACGCCGTCGAATCAGCCCGCGTTATCAACCAGGTCGGCTTGGTCCTCCGCTATTCTCCCGTTTTCACCGTCCTGAAAGACCTCATGTCCGCCCCGGATCTCGGCCCATTTCTCACCGCCCACCTCCGCGACGATCAGTTCTTCCCCATCCGCGGCCACTACGGAAGCAAGTGGAGGGGCAACTTCGAACAGGCGGGCGGCGGCACCCTCATCGAGCACTCGATCCACGACATCGACCTCTTCCACTGGCTCTTCGGCGACATCGAAGCCGTCCGTTGCCATACGCGGTTCACCACCGGTCATCAGGGAATCGAAGACGTCGCCATCGCGACCTTCCAGCACGCCGGCGGCCACCAGACCTCGCTCAGCTCGGTGTGGCACTCCCTCGACGACCGGCCATCCACTCGCCATCTCGAGGTCTTCTTCGAAGGCGGCTACTTCGCCACTGACCATGATTTCCTCGGTCCTATCCGTCTCCAGGGCCGCAGAGGCGAACAAACCGAACTCAGCGCCGACGAAGTCTTTGACCGGTATTGCAAGATCGTGGCGATTGCAGGCGAGGAAGCGAACCTCGCGCGTCTCGGCATGCTTGAAGACCTCAGCTTCCTCCGCTGCGTCCAGGAGGATCGCCCGGCGTTTCCAGACTTTCGCACCGCCCTCCGTGCTCACGAAGTCGTGGACGCGTGCTATAGAAGCGCCGCAGGGCATTCGGAGTTGCTCGTGCGCGAGCCATAGGCCTCGACTATGGCTCAACGTCTCGATGCTTTCCGGGTCGATAACGGTGCGTTACCATCGGCAAAAGAGCGGCACGAAAAGTAATCGCGAAGGGACGCGCCCGCGCCCGAGGAGCCGGAATTGACGACCGAGACCCTGAAAGACCTCTACGAAGTCGGTGAAGCGCCGCCCCTGGGCCATGTGCCGCCGCGCATGTACGCCCAGGTCATCCGCCAAAGCCGTTTCGGCGAGCCCCACCAGGCCTTCCAGCAAGAGATCATCGAAGTGCCGGAGATCGGGCCCGATGAAGCGCTCGTCTACGTCATGGCCGCCGGCGTGAACTACAACAACGTTTGGGCCGGGCTCGGCTCGCCAGTAGATGTCATCGGAGCGCGCCAGAAGGGCGGCGATCCCTGGGACCACCACATCGGCGGTTCGGACGCTTCCGGAATCGTGTGGAAGGTCGGTAAGGACGTCACCAACATCAAGGTCGGCGATGAAGTCGTCGTCCACTGCGGCACCTGGGACATTCACGCACCGGAAGTCCTCGCCGGCGAAGACCCGATGTATAGCCCCAGCTTCCGCATCTGGGGTTACGAGACCACGTGGGGCTCGTTCGCCCAGTTCACCAGGGTTGAAGCGCACCAGTGCATGCCCAAGGCGAAGCACCTGACGTGGGAAGCGGCCGCTGCGCCCACGCTCGTCGGTTCCACGGCCTACCGGATGCTTTTCGGCTGGCCACCACACAACGTCCGTGAGGGCGATGTCGTCCTCGTCTGGGGCGGCGCCGGCGGCCTCGGCTCAATGGCAATCCAGCTTGCTGCCAACGTCGGCGCGAAGCCGATCGCCGTCATCGGCAGCGAAAGCAAGGTCGACTTCTGCAAGCGCCTTGGCGCCGTCGGCTGCATCAATCGCAAGAACTTCGACCACTGGGGCCGCCTTCCGAACTGGGATGACGCCGCTCCCACCGCCGCCTTCACCGCTGGCGCCCGCGCCTTCGGCAAGGCCATCTGGGACATCCTCGGCGAGCGCAAGAACCCGCGCATCATCTTCGAGCACCCCGGCCAGGACACCATCCCCACGTCGCAGTTCGTCTGCGACACGGGCGGCATGATCGTCATCTGCGCCGGCACCACCGGCTACAACGCCGACGTTGACCTGCGCTACCTCTGGATGCGCCAGAAGCGCCTGCAAGGCTCCCACTTCGCCAACGACGACCAGGCGAACGCGTTCAACGACCTCGTCCTCGCTGGCAAGATCGATCCCTGCCTCTCGCGGACCTTCGCCTTCAACGAGACGGGCGACTGCCATCAACTCATGTACGAAAACCGCCATCCCGATGGCAACATGGCCATCCTCGTCGGTGCGCCGCGCACCGGCATGACCACGATCCGCTAGGGCAGCAATTGAAGGTGGCTGACATGAGCCGGCCTGAGCATCCCGAAGTGGCGGCGGTCGAGCGTTGCGAGTTTGGCTTCACCGAGGCGTTCGACGATCGCGAGCACCGCCGCATCGACGAAACCGATGTCGGCGTCAGCATACTGGCGGCAGATTTCCACAACTCTGGAGTAGTCGATATCAATGAGGTCGACGACTTGGAGAGCACCGCTGGCCACATCTTCAAGGAAGCGTGCGCCTGCGTTCGCGTCTAAACGCGTGTGGATCCAGTAGTCAACCTCTACCAACACAGGCGCGGGAACGAGCAGTTCCCCTGCGAACTGGCTCACCAAATCGCGACAAGGGACATGAAAGTCGTCATCGCGGTCGAGCGCCGCGAACAGCGGGCCGGTGTCGATGATCAGCGCCACGAAAGCGGCGGGGCCGGCTCGCCGGCAAGCACCGAAGTGTCGTGTCGGCCTGACGCGGCGCTACCAACGAAAGTGAGGGGAGGCCGAGTCGAGGGACGGTGACGACGGCGAAAGTCCCAAAGGCGCAAGTAGGTCCCTTGTTCCTCATTCAGGTATTGCCAGAAATCCCAACCGTTCGTGTGGCTTGCGCGCTCCGGCACACCGACCGAACGTTTCACAGCCCGGCCCGCCGCCGAAAGACTGGCGTACCCTTCGCCTTCGAAATCGATGCCGCGGTCGGTCACTTCAGCGTGGAAAACCTGACCCTGAAACAACGCGCGCAACTTCAGACCGATGGGCAACCGTTCGCCGCGTGAAAGCACAACCTCGCGCATGGGCGAAGTCTCCTCCTTTCGACTCGCGCGTAACAGTCGACGAAGCACCGAATTGACGTCGTCTATTAGCGGGCGCGCTCGGGCCTGAAGGTCCGCGAACACGTCCTCATCGAGTTGGACTGCGACCCCCACGATTCGATCCTCCGTCCTAAGTCGCTTTAAGCGTACTAAAGTCAGGAAGAGCGCGTCCAGAGCCTTTGCGATAAGCGGGTATGTCAGTCGTGCTTCATAATCTCGTCCTACAGATTTCTCGCAGGACGATCCCCCAATGGCTCGAGATTACGCCGCCGATATCGCAGACCCGCTCGCCCAGGAAATCGTCTCAAACGTTGGCAAGTGGGTGGACCGCGAAGTCAAGCCGGTCGCCAGCGAATTTGAGCACGCCGACGAGTTCCCCGAACCCCTCCTCAAGGGCATGTCCGACATGGGCCTCTTCGGGATCAAGATCCCGGAAACGTACGGCGGGCTGGACCTTTCGTTCGAGTGCTATGCCGGCGTCTGCATGGAGCTTGCGCGAGGCTGGATGAGCCTGGCGGGAATCATCAACACCCACGTCCTCGTCGGCTATGCCATTAGCGAGTACGGCACCGAGGACCAAAAGAAGAAGTACCTCCCGCGCCTCGTCGAACCCGAAATCCGCTGCGCCCTGACCATCACCGAACCGGACGCCGGCTCCGACGCCCAGGCCATCAAGACCACCGCGAAGCGCGACGGCGACGACTACGTCATCAATGGCCAGAAGATGTGGGTGACCAACGGCCATCGCGCGGGCGTCTACCTCGCCATGACAAAAACCGACCCGGCCGCGAACCCGCGCCACAGGGGCATCTCAGCATTCCTCGTGGACCAGGGCACGCCAGGCTTCACGCCCGGACGCCGCCTCGAAAAGCTTGGCTACAAGGGCGTCGAAACCACCGAGCTCACCTTCGACGACTGCCGCGTCCCCGCCACCCAGCTGCTGGGCGGCAAGGAAGGCAGCGGCTTCCAGCACATCATGAGCGCCCTCGAAGTTGGCCGGATCAACGTCGCGGCCCGTGGGGTCGGCGTCGCCCAGGCCGCGTTCGATGACTCCATCCGCTATGCCCAGAAGCGCGAAGCCTTCGGCAAGCCCATCTTCGAACACCAGGCACAGCAGCTTCGCCTCGCTGAGATGCTCGTGAAAATCCGTGCCGCCCGCCTGCTCACGCTCGACGCGGCCCGCAAAAAAGACTCCGGTGCCCGCAGCGACCTCGACGCCGGCATCGCAAAGCTCTACTCGACCGAAATCGCGAACGAGTGCGCCCTCGATGCGATGCGCATCCACGGCGGCGTCGGCTATAGCAAAGAGCTTCCCCTCGAACGCTATTACCGTGATGCGCCGCTGATGATCATTGCTGAAGGCACCAGCGACATTCAGAAAACGGTGATCGCGCGCAACATCGTCAAGGAATACCCGATCTAAGACGGCGGAGAGCGCAGAGACGCCGAGTCTGTGAGGGCTCTCCAACCGCGTCGGCTCCGCGTTCTCTGCGCCTCTGCTTCAACCCAGGAGTTTCACGCCATGGCAGACCCGAAAGTCTCGTTGGACATCGTAGGCACCGCGTTCTCGGACTGTGAGTTCGAGTGGAACTGGCAGACAACCCAATTGCTCTCCCGCGCCTGCGGAGCGTCCATCCGTGAGCAGCGCGACCTGCCATCCCTGATGAACATCTCGGACGGTCCCGGCCACCCGATGGTCCCATTCAATGGCGCGCTTCTCGCCCGTAACCGCGACGAAGTGATGGACCAGCTCATCGGTGGCTACGCCACCTGGCAGAAGGTCGGCCGTTGGGGCTCGGGCGGCGCAAAGTTCTTCGGAGCGATCCCGCAGTCCGGCCGCGGCCGGGTCGCGTCGCGCATCACGGAAGTCGGCGGGACCTCAAAAGGCCACGCCCTCGTGCGCTTCAACTTCGAAGTGGCCGATGCTGCGAGCGGCGCGCAACTCCTCGAAGGCTGGATGCTCCTCTTCCTCCTCGGCTGCGCCCCCGACGGCGCCGGCGCCCTCGCCGCCCCACGCATCGCCATACCCGAACGTCCCGCGGACAAAGTCATCGCCCACGAAACCTCCGTGAACGTCACGTTCGACTGGGCTGTGCCCTCCGGCGACTGGAACACGACGCACTTCATCCAGCAGGAAGGCAATCCGGCTCCCCTGACTCACGGCCCCCGCAACATGGGCCTCGTCCTGCAGGACGCGTCGCGCGCCTTCGCCAACGGAGACCTCTCGAAACTCAAAGAAGTGACCATCGGGAGTCTGCCAGCGCCGCACTACCCGCCGGAACCGACCGAAACGCGCTTCTGGAACGAAGGCGACCGCATCCTCGGCCGCCTCGTCGTCCCCGCCGCCCACCGCATCGACGGCGGCGAAGGCGACAAGACCTGCATCGACCAGATCGAGCTGCGGTTCTAAGCCAGGCGTGCTGGACCGCGTCTGACAGCAAGCGGATCGTGTCCGGCCGAGACAGTTTTGGCGTGAGCCGCACATCGGCCCTCCACCCTGCTATGCTCACCCATCCAGCCACCGGAGCACCGCGCTGTCTGCCGCGCCCAACCCATACCTCTACCCTCTCGATCCGTCCATCCTGCGCGATGAGGCACTCTCGCGCCTAGCTTCCATGCCCACCGAACTCCGCGCACTGGTTGCCAACGTCAACCTGCTGCGCGCTCCCGCCGATGGCGAGTGGACTGCCTTCCAGACCCT
>CAYTBM010000018.1:15248-22848 GCA_964436025.1 uncultured Anaerolineaceae bacterium | reverse complement strand
TCACGACGGCAAAGCCCGACCCGTTCTTCCTGAACGTGCTGGCGGGGACGTACACCAAGGTCCAGGCGCCGGAAGCCATCAAGGCGTTTGAGAAGGACTACGCGAACCTTTCGGCCGACAAGATCATCGGCACGGGCGCCTTCCAACTCACCGAGTTCTCGGCCGAAGGCAAGCTGACCTTTACGCGGAACGAGAAGTTCTATCAGCAGGTCAACTGGGACGGCATCAAGTACGTGCCGCTGTTCACCGACCAGGCCGCCCAGCAGGCAGCCTTCGAGCAAAAGCAGGTCGATGCATTCGCGCCGACCCAGAACGCCGTACTCGACGACTTGAATAAGCGGTTGTCAGGCAAAGTCACCGAACTGAAGGCGTTCTCGGCGAACCCGCAGGCCGGCACCTACTACGGTGGCGCCAAGCCGTGGAATGACCCGAACCTCATCGGCGCCATCTTCCGCGCGTTCGACCGGCGCGCGCTCATCAATTCGCTCCTCCAGGGCAAAGCGGCCCTGGCCGGCAACATTCCGCCGACGCAGGCGGCCTTCGGCATCACGGAGAAGGAACTGATCACCTTCCCGGGTTACCTGGAAGACCGGGCGAAGGAAGAGGCCGAAGCGAAGAAGATGTGGGACGCGGGTGGAGGCCCGGCCCTCGGCGAAATCATCGTCGACATCCCGGACATCTGGGAGGGCCTGTACAGCGGTGGTTCGGCTCTCATTACCAACCAGCTGAAGAAGGTCCTCGGCAACACGTTCACCGCGAAGGTTGAACCGTATTCCACGATCACCACCAAGATCGTGAAGCAACAGTACGGCAACGGCCAGAACAACATCTGGTGGGGCTGGATCACCGACATCACCGACCCTGAACCGACCCTGCTGAACTACCTGAGCTACAACTCGGCCCAGCCACAGTGGCAGCAGTTCGGCGTGAAGATTGACAAGGTTGACTCGCTCACGAGCAGCCTGGTCACCGAGTTCGACCTCGCCAAGCGGCAGGACGGCAACAAGGAAGTGAACCGCGAACTCCTCAAGGCGTACGGCGCGGGCATCCCCTACAGCCTCATCGGCGTCACCTCGACGCTCGTCTGGAACTACTACAAGACCGCCGAAGTGGCCCCGTTCGTGACCGCGCACCTGCTCGGTACGGACGCCTACTTCGACCAGAAGGACCCGACCTGGTCCGGCCGCCCCGCCTGATCGGCTGGTTGTCACAAAGTACGCCGGGGACAGCTCTCAGAGTTGTCCCCGGCGTTTTGCGTTGTGCGTTTTGAGTTGTGGATGGAGCGTCGGCCAGTCGCCTGGTTTAGCTCTTCGCTGATCCTTTTCCGTTGCCGGCCTGGCCGTTTGAGGCTGCCGCGGGGCCGCTGCCGTTCGCCTGCTCGGCTGCTGCTGAGGCCGGGCCGTTCCCGTTCGCTTGCCCATTCGCGGCGGTGGCCGGGCCGTTGCCGTTCGCCGCGCCGCTTGCCCCTGCCGAAGGGCCGTTGCCGTTGGCCTGCGCATTCCCGTTGGGCTGGCCGTTGCCGTTCGGCTCGCCTCCTCCAGCGGCCTGCCCTGCGCTTCCCGGCTCGCCGGTCCCGGCGGCCGCGCCCTTGCCGCCCTGTTCACCGTTACCCGCGGCCGGGCCGTTGCCGTTGCCATTGACCGCGCCGTTGGCGCCAGGCTCACCATTGCCATTGGCCTGGCCATTGGCGCCCGGTTCACCATTGCCGTTGGCCGGGCCGTTAGCTCCCGGTTCACCGTTGCCGTTCGCGTGGCCGTTGCCGCCCGTCCCGCCGTTGCCGTTGGCCGGACCATTACCCTGGCCGCCCGCAACTGGAGGGTCGGGCGGGGTTGCGGGCTCCGCCGGTATCGTCTCGGGAGGTGCGGCCGGCGTTGCGGGCACCGCCCCTGAAGGCGCGCCGTCGGGGCTGGACGCCGGCGGGTTAGGGGACGCCGGATTGCTGGAGGGCACAGAATCACTGGGGCCTGGGCCGCCGCTGGGGCTCCCCGGTTCAGCACCGTGGCCCGACCCTCCATCCGGCAGCGGCCCGCCGGACGGATTGGTCTGCCCACCGGTGGGCACGATGTTCGAACCGGGCGTCGCGGGCGTTTCGCCGTCAACGGCGGCTGGCGGGAGCATCGGGACCTCGATGCTCTGGCCGGCGGCCAGGGCAATGCTCAGCCCAGCGGATGTGACCCGCGATACGCCCAGCATGGCCGTGATCCGGCTGCCCCGTTCCAGCGTTTCCACGCGGACGATGCTGTTTTCGTCGAGCTCGATGCTGAAACCGGCGCCAGTGACCATCGTCCGGGCGTTCCGAGTCACGACGGTGCAATGCCCCGAGAGCAGCCGCACGGCGGTGACGCCGTCGACCGTGTCGTAGCGAATCTCGGAGCCTTCTTCGATGCCGACGGCGACATCGTTGCGGAACCGGACCCACTGGTCCGCGGTTGCGATGTAGTGCCCCGGGTTCGCCGGCTGGACCGCCACGAGGCCGCCTGACAGTGGGCTGCTCGATCCGTCTGAAGTGTCGGCGACCAGCCGTTCCGCCGCGATCGCCGTGGCGAGGATCGTGCCGATGATGCCGATGCCGGCGGGCACGAGGATCCAGCGTTCAGTGGCGATGGTCCGGGCGAAGCCGCGCGGGGCGTCCTGGTCGCCAAGGTTGGACATAATGCGGTCGAGGAGGACGGCCTTGCGCTCACTCGAGAGTGGCGGCGCGGAGATCGCCCGCAGCGCGTGCTCGATGTAACGAAGTTCGAAGCTGTCGTCGGGCCTACGTCGAAGCATCGTTCATCGCCTTTCGCATTTGACGCAGCGCGCGCAAGAGCTGGGCCCGGACCGCGCCTTCGCGCTTCCCCAGTTGCCGCGCGATCTCGGCGTGCGAATAGTCGTTGAAGAAGCGCATTACAACGACTTCCCGTTGCTCTGGAGTGAGACGTTCGAGGGCGCGCAGGACGGATTCCGCATCGACCTCCTGCTCTCCGCCGTCGCCCTGTGCGAGGTCGGGCAGCTGGAGGCCGTCGATTGGAAGCGTCTCGCGTGAGCGCCGCCAGTGATCGACCAGCTCGTTGCGAGCGATGGTAAACAACCAGCGGCGGTAGCTGCGTGAGCCCTGGCGGTACGATCGGGCGGATTTCCAGGCTTTGAGGAAGACGTTGGCCGTGAGGTCTTCGGCCACGGCGTCGTTTCGGCACTGCCAGCGGACGAAGGTGAACATCTCATGGACGGTCTCGCTGTAAAGCAGTTCGAATGCGGCACGATCGCCATCAGCGACGCGGCGGGCAAGCGAATCGATCCGATCGAGCCTCTCGGCTTCGGCGATCCGTTCCCGCTTCGCAAATGCGTCCTGCACGTTTCTCCCGGGCTGCCAACGGTTGCTGTTCGGTAACCGGCTCCCACAGCGTAACCCCCCGGACAGGCCGCCGACGAGTTAGAGGGCTGTAGGATCTGCGCGATTCCGCACGCTGCCTACCATTTATACTCGGCCAATTCCGGGGCGTGGCCCCGTTTTGTGAGGTTGTTCACGAAGATGACCCGCCCTGGCCGGGGGACCGGGCGCTTGCAGTCGATCGGCCCCTACACCTTGCTCGACCGGGTGGGGAGCGGTGGCATGGGCGTGGTGTACCGCGCCCTCGACCGGCGATCCGGCACCGTTGTCGCCTTCAAGCTGCTGCACGAGCACGTCTCGGCCGACCCGGCCGCCGTCGAGCGTTTTCGCCGGGAAGCGCACGTGGCGAGCCTGCTCCGCTCGTCCTATGCGGTCCATGCCCTCGACTTCGGCAACGAGGACGGCCAGTACTACTTCGTGTCAGAGTTCGTGGATGGGCGGCCGCTTTCGGAGGTGCTCACGGAGGGCCGTCCCGAGCCGCTTGCTGCCCTCGCCATCGTCAGCCAGGTAGCGCTCGCTCTCGACGAGGCGGAGAGCCGCCAGATTACCCACCGCGACATCAAGCCAGACAACATCCTGCTCAGCGAAGACGGCTCGGTGAAGCTTGCCGATTTCGGCATCGCGGCGCTGCGCTATTTCGGTGGGCTGACGGTCGCCGGGGGCTACGTGGGCACGCTCGCGTACTCCGCGCCCGAACAGCACCATGGCGATGCAGACATCCGGTCAGACATCTACTCGCTCGGCGTTGTGGTGTTCGAAATGCTGGCGGGGCGGAAACCGTTCGACGCGCCCACGCCGGCTGCCCTGATGGCGCTGCACGCGGAGGCGCCACCGCCCCTCTCCGCCCTGGAGGGTCTACCGAAGTCCGTGGTCGCGGTCGTGGCGCGGTGCCTCGAAAAGGACCCGGCGGCGCGCTTCCAGCATGCTTCCGAGTTCCTCGCAGCCATCGACTCGGCACGCCCGTTGCTCGGCTCGGAGTCGAGCCAGGCAGCCGCGCTCGAGACGTTCATTGCCGGCGTGCCTCCGGCGGCGACGGTCACGCCCCTGGCCGAACCGCCCGCGCCCGAAGACGCGACCCGCGAATTCCCCCTGGCCGCCGGCGCCGCTCTGACCGCTGCCACTCCGCCGGAAGGCGCCGCAACGGCCATAGCGGTCCCGGTGGCCCCTTCGCACGACCTGCCCGCCGAGCGAGAGGGGACGGCGATCAGCGGCCGGCTCGTATTCCTGGCCGGTTTGGGCGGGATGCTGCTGTTGGCGCTCGTGGCCGGGTATCTGACCTTCGTGCGGGGGATCAAGGACGAGTCCGGCAAGAACCCGGCTGGAAGCGGCGCCTCGCCGACCTCGGTGCTGGCCGGACAGACCACGGCTTCGCCGGGCGCGACCGCCAGCTCCTCCGTGCCGGCGAGCGTGACACAGGTGACGCCGGGCCCCACAACAGGAGCGACCGAGGCTCCCGGGATCCAACCGCAACCCACGTCGACATCGGTGCCTCCCACTCCGACCGCGCCGCCGCCGACCGCGACCACCGCGCCCGCACCGAGCTATTCGGCCCCCGTGTTCGCGACGACTCGAACAGACAGCGGGCTTCCGCCGGCGGGCGCCGTGCCGTCCGGCGGGACGCTCGGCTTCTGCCCCATCCGGGAACTCTGGGCGTACGTGACCCACGCCAACGTGCCTGTCGGCACGCAGATGACGGGCTCGTGGACGTTTCAGGGAGCCTTCCAGGCGAACAACCCGACGTTCGCGACTGACGCCGTGAACGGGACAACGAACTACAGTTTCACGAACCCGAACGGTTTGCCGTCCGGCACCTACACGTTCGTGCTGCGGGCGGGGCTCACGCAGGTGGCTTCGGGGACGGTGACGATCGCCTGTTGATTCGGGCGCCGGGTAGGAGTTCTGTGGTTTGTGCGGGGCAGAAGGATCACCATCCGGCCTTAGTGGTGGTTTTGGCGGGTGTAGCCGCCTCCTCGCGGGGCGCGGCTGGGATGTGGCTGGTCTTAGAGGAATGCGAGGGCGAGGGGGACGGCCGATGCTGCGCCTGCAAGGAGGGCTGTGGCGCCCGACCAGAGGATGAGGCGGCGTCGTCGTCGCTTCGGCCGTGCTGTTGCCGCTGCGGCTGGCTGTTCGGTTAGTTCGGTGCGCGCGGCGGGGATTGCCGGGGCGTCGAGGCGTGCTATTACCACCGTCACATTGTCCGGGCCTCCGGCTTCGTTCGCCAATTCGACAAGGCGCTCGGCGGCGTGTTCCGGCTCCAGTTCGGCAATGCTCCTGCTGACGACATCGTTCGCAAGCGGGCCGTGCAGGCCGTCGCTGCAGAGCAAGAGCGTTTCGCCGTCTCGCAGCAACAGCGGCCCTGCGATTTCGGGCGCGACGGCCGGTTCGAAGCCGATGGTGCGCGTGACGACGTTCTTCTCCGGGTGCTCCGTGAGCGCAGCCGACGGCAGTCGCCCGGCGCGGACCTGCTCGGCGACCCACGAGTGGTCGTTGCTGACCTGTCTGAGCGCGCCGGCATGGTGGCGATAGAGCCGGCTGTCGCCGACGTTCGCCCACCATGCCTCGCGGCCGCGCACGAGGGCGAGCACGAGCGTGGTGGCGGCGCCGCTGGCGCCGATTGCCCGGCTCTCGATGTTCACCGCGGTGTTCGTGGTCCGAATCGCTTCGCTGAGCGCGTCCTGCGGCTCCTGTGAAGCGAGCAGTGCGCCGAGCGAGCCGGCGAGGAGCTCGATGGTCCGCTGGCTGGCCCATTCGCCTCGTGCGTGCCCGCCAAGCCCATCGGCGACGGCCAGTAAAGTCCATTCCGGCGCGCCGGGCACCGTGCCGGCGTAGGCGTAGTCCTGGTTGGCCGTCCGAGACCGCCCGATGTCGCTGCGGGCAGCCATCGTAAGCAGGGGCGGAGGCGGGTTGTTGTCCTGGTGGTGGTCCATGGAGACGCTCCTTCGCGGGGTGCCTTCCATGGTCAGAGACAACCGCGTCTGCGGCCTGACTCGCGCCTGACGGTCGCCAACCAATCGTGAGGCGCTCGCCCGCCTTACGGCACGAGCATGTAGCCGAACCCCGGCCGCGTGATAAGCACGGTCGGCTTCGACGGGTCTTCCTCCAGCTCCCGCCGCAGCCGGCTCAATACCTGGTGGATGTTGTAGTCGGAGACATCGCCTTTGTATTCGGGCCAGACGTGGTCCGCGAGGTCTTCTTTCGAGACGATCTTGCCCGCGCGCTCGTAGAGCAGCGAGAGCGCGAGGTACTCCTTTGGCGCGAGGAGGACCGTGTGCCCGCGCACCACCACTTCCTTCGTCTCGGGTTTGAGCACCACTCGTTGGCCCACGGGGGCCGGCGCCGCTCCTCCGGCGGAGAACGAGCGGGTCACGGTCTGGCCCTCGTTCTCGAAGAGCACGGTCCAGCCGGGGATGGTCACTTTGTCTCCGTTCGCGAGCGTCCGCGCGCCTTCGATGCGTTCGCCGTTGACGAAGGTGCCGTTCTTGCTGCCGGCGTCGCGAACTTCGTATCCAGGGCCGTTCTCGGCGATCACCGCGTGGCTGCGCGAAACGCCATCGCCCTCGAGCACGAGGTCGCAGGCCGCCGAACGGCCGATGGTTGTTTCACCCGGCCCGAGCGGCAGCAACCGCTTTTCGCCGGAGTCGGAGGTGATGAGCAGACGGGCCATTGCAGCGTGCTCCCGCAGTTGTCAGGCGTTGGATAGGCGAGTTTCAGGGCCGCGTCAAGGAGCGGGGCCCCGCCGAACCGAGGATTCCCTCAGTTCAAGAGAGGTGGGACACCACGATGGCACGAAACAAGCGAAACATGTTCCTCTTCGGCGGCGCTGCGGCAGTTGTCGCGCTGGCGACGGTCATTGGCACCGTAACCGGCGCCTCGCGCACCAGCGCTGACGAACCGATCGGCACGGGCGGCGGAAGCCTGATGGCTCGTCGCTACACCGGCCCGGCCCAGGTCGACCCGGCGAAAGACAAGGCCAGCCGCGACGCGGTCGTCGCCGCGGTCGCCAGCAAGGGCAAGACCGAAATCATCGTCGAGGTGGCGGCGAAGCTTTCGCCCAACGCTTCGGCTCAGAACCGCGCGAACACCATCGCCGCAGCCCAGGATAACCTCATCGCAAGCGTGAAGGGCTCGGCCAACGTCGTTGCCCGCACGTCCAACCTCCCGGTCATGCTCGTGAGCGTCGACGAAGAAGCGGCCCGCAGCCTGGCCAACAGCTCCGCCGTCGTTTCGATG
>CAYTBM010000018.1:0-15148 GCA_964436025.1 uncultured Anaerolineaceae bacterium | reverse complement strand
CGGTCCAGGACATCTACAACGCGCTGGTCAACGGCGGCAAGCCGATCAGCGACGACCGCAACGGCCTCACCCGCTCGCGTATCCAGCTCGACAGCGCCCTTCGCCTGCTCATGAATGGCGGCGGCTCGCAGCCGAACCCGGCCCCGCGCCCTTCGCCAACCCGCCCCGCCCCGCAACGCGGCCCGGTGAACGACGACCAGGACAACCCGACCGAGATCAGCAGCGCGAACTTCCGCGACACCATCGACGTCCGCAACGCCACGACGGGTGACGATTCGCCCATCCAGCCCACGTACTACTGCCCCGAGGGTGGCATCTTCGAGAAGTCGGTCTGGTACAGCTTCACCGCTCCGGCCGATGGTTACCTGACCGTCAGCACCCAGGGCAGCAGCTACGACACCATCATGTCGGTCTGGCAGGGCAGCCGCGGCGCCCCGTACCAGGTCGGCTGCAACGACGACGACCGCTACCCGAACGTGTTGACCTCGACCATCGGCGGCTGGGTCCGCGCCGGCACCACCTTCCGCATCCAGGTCGCGGCCTGGGACGACGGCGGCACGCTGATCTTCTCCTCCCGCTTCCAGGCCTACAACGCGAGCAACGTGGTCCCGGGGAGCGTGGAAGGGCCGACGTTCGAAGCCGTGAAGTAACGCCCGGCCTCAGCCCTGCCCCCTCTCCACGGTGTGGAGAGGGGGTTTCGGCGTTCGTGGCGATTTGTGGGAATGGCGAGTCTGCCGCGCAGCGTTTGTCCCCCACCACCCCGTCCCCCTCTCCATGAGAAGGAGAGGGGGTTGTGCCTTCATGCGCGAGAGCGCGGCGCCTGAGGCGGGTGGTGGGTAAGCGGGGGCTGAGCCCCGCGACTCCAGCCCTGCCGAATCGTTGTCAGGCGGCCACTCGGGGGTTGTCAGGCGTGGGTCAAGGCGGGCGGGGGCGGCGCAGCGAGCATGAACGCAACTTGATTGAGGGTTCGCACATGACTCGCCCGAACAACCAGCCACTCGCCATCGTCGGCCCGTATGAGCTCCTGGAGCGCATCGGCGCCGGCGGAATGGGCTCCGTCTACCGCGCGCAAAACACTCGCGATGGTCGCGTCGTCGCCCTGAAGCTGATGCACGAGCACGTGGCTTCGGACCCGTCGTACGCCGAACGGTTTCGCCGCGAGGCCGCGGTGGCTGCACTCATCGACTCGCCGAACGTGGTGCGGGTGCTCGAATTCGCAAGCGACCGCGGCCGCCCGTACATCGCTACCGAGTACGTCGATGGCCAGAGCCTGGAGTCGATGCTGCACGCCGGTCCGCTGGACCCTGTTACGGCGGCCTCGATTGGCATCGGCGTCACCGGAGCACTGGCCGCGGCTGACCACCGGAACGTGGTCCACCGCGACATCAAGCCCGCGAACATCCTCATCGCGCCGGACGGGACCGCCAAGGTTACCGACTTCGGCATCGCGACGCTGAACCACGGCAGCTCGCTGACCGTCCCGGGGATGTTCGTCGGCACGGCGGCCTACGCGGCGCCCGAACAGCACCACGGCACGTCTGATGTCCGCTCGGACATCTACTCGCTCGGAGTCGTTTTGTTCGAACTGGTGACAGGCACGCTTCCCTTCAGCGCCGAAACCGCGACCGGGATGATGCGAGCCCACGAACAGGGCCGCGTGCCGGCCGAACGGCTCCAGGGCCAGCCGCCTCGGCTCGCCGCTGCCATCGTCCGCTGCCTCGAGAAGTCGCCCGAGCGCCGCTACCAGCGCCCGGCGGACCTTGCGTCCGACCTCGCGGCCTGCATCCCGGTCCAGGGGACGGTGGTCGCCGCTGCCGGTGAGACCGTGGTCGTCCCGCCGATGTCGGAGACGGTGATGGCGGGCACGGTGTTCGCGTCCGTCAACGAGGAACCTGGCGCCGAAGCCACGCGGGTCGCGGCGCTGTTCGAGACCGGCGAACACACGGTTGCCGGACAGGTCGCGGTGCTCCCGCCCGTCGTGGCGAACCTGCGCGAACGGTTCCGCGCTACACCATTGATGGCGAAGGCACTCGGCGCTGCGGCGGGCATCGCCTGCGTGACCGTGCTCGCGATGTTCGGTGTCCGCGGCGGCCACTCCCAGGAACCGCCGATGAGCGGCGGCACTGGCGGCGGCAGCAGCATCCAGCCCATCGACTTCGGTGGCAGCACGCCCTCGCCGGTGGTAACCGAGACCGCGACGGCCACCTCGACTGTCACGCCGAAGAAGCCCCGGCCGGGCGTGACCGAAACGGCAGTCCCGAGCGTGACCGTCACCGCGACGACCACCCCTCCGCCCACGGCCACCCCGGCGAAGCCCTCACCCACGAAGCCGGCCCCAACCGCGCCCCCTCCCCCACCCGCCCCGGCGATCGAGGTTGTGGACTGGGCCTTCTGCCACCAGGTTGGCTGCCCCTACGGCGCCCAGTACCTCTACGCCGGCTACCCAATCGCCATCGCGTTCCAGCTCAACCAGCCGACGAGCCAGCCCGTCTCGGTGGAGGTGTGGTTCGACGGCCAGTACCAGTACACCTCGAACTTCAGCGCTTCGAACAATGGCGCCTATTACGACCTGCTCCCGTACGCGAACTACGCCGGCGAACTGGAGCTCGAGATCTACGTGGGCGGCGCGTGGTTGGACAGCCTTTATGCGGACGTGAACTAGGACCCAGCCCTCAACCCCTGCCCCCTCTCCCGCGACGGGAGAGGGGGTTTTTCGTTGTGTGTGTCGAGCTGCGTGCTGCGCGTGGCGGGGGTGGTGAGTAAGCGGGCACGGAGGCCCGCGACTCCAGGAGTTGCGGGCGTGTTGGTTTGTCAGACACCGTTCCGGACCCTGTCAGACCCGCGTCAAGGAGCGGCGCGCCGGCGGCCCCACGATGCACCTAGCTCGACTGAGACCTCAGTCAACCAGGAGAAATCTGATGGCACGAATCGTTATCACCCAGGGCCCGGCCGCCGGCAAAGCATTCCCGCTCGATGGCCAGGTCGAACTCGGCCGCGACGCCAGCAGCTGCGGCATCGTCATCAACGACGAGCAGGTCTCCCGCACCCACGCCCGCATCTTCCGTAACGACGATGGCAAGTGGGTGGTCCGGGACCTCGGCTCGGCCAACGGCACCTACCTCGTCGACAAGCGCGGTACCAGCAAGAAGCGCCTGACCTCGGACCACACGGTCTCCGAAGGCGACATCATCGAAGTCGGCAAGAGCCGCTTCTCCTTCGCTCTTTCCGCCCAGGCCCACACCGCCGTCGCCGCCCCGGCCGCCGCGCCGCGCAAGCTCACTACCGCCCAGAAGCTAAAGCGCTTCGCAATGCCGCTCGCGGCTCTCGCCATCGGCGGCGTGTTCGCCCTCGGCGCGCTCGGAATGAGCTCGGGCGCCGGCAACAGCGGCAGCGGGACGTGCACTGAGCGCGCCGCCGCCGAACACATTCGTCCGTCCACCGTCTGGATCGTTGGGCTCGACCAGCAGGGCCGCACCGTGCAGACCGGCACGGGCTTCGTGCTCCGCAACGACGGTTACATCATGACGAACCGCCACGTGGCCCTGGACCAGCGCGACCAGCCGCTCGCCGGCTACGTCGTAGTCCTGCCCGGCCAGGAGCGCGAACTCCCTGCCCAGCTCGTGAATTTCGACGACAAAGTCGACCTTGCGATGCTGAAGGCTGAGGGCATCCCGAACCTCAAGCCCGTGACCTGGGCGAAGTCATCGAAGCTGACCGAAGGCACCTCGCTCGTCGCCGCCGGCTTCCCCGCCGACACGAACGACCGCACCTCTGGCGCCGCCACGTTCACGTTCGGCCGCATGTCCGCCCTCCGCGTCTTCGAAGGCGCCCAGTTCATCCAGCACGACGCCGACGTGAACCCCGGCAACTCCGGCGGCCCGCTGGTCAACACCTGCGGCGAGGTGGTCGGCGTGAACACCCAGGTTGCCTACGTGCCCGGCCAGACCAGCCGCGCCCCCGGCATCAACTTCTCCATCGCCTCCAGCGACGCCCAGCGGCTCGCGAACCAGTGGATGCCTCTCCGGTGACGAACCCGGGCGGCGGGCAACCGCCGCCCACCAAACCCGAACACGTGAATCACTTCCGCAAAGGAAAGGAACCAGGGCAATGAACTTCGAAACTCAGCAACTCCGCAAGCAGCCCCCGGCTTACGCCTACCTGGTGGTCACCACCACCGAGAAGGCCGGCGCAATCCACCAGTTGAACCGCGGAAACACCGCCATCGGGCGCTCCGGCGCAAACGACATTCGCCTGGACGACCCGGCGGTCAGCGGCGAACACGCTCGCATCCGCTTCGAAGGCGATGGAGAGTTCACCCTCATCGACCTGGGCAGCCAGAACGGCGCGAAGCTCAACGGCCGCCGCACCCAGCAGCACACCCTCCGCCACAACGATGTCATCGAACTTGGGGAAACCCGCCTCGTCTTCAAGAAGGTCTAACCACCGCCACCACCTGGCCATCCGAACCGCACACCGCGCCAGGCGGGTGGCCAGACGAACCTCACAGTCACGCAAAGAAAAGGACAAACCAGTGGACTTCGCAGCAATCGAAACCAGCACCCGCATCTTCCTCTTTACCGCCATCTTCGCCGCCACCGCCATTTCCTCCGCCTGGGTCCTGATGACCCGGAACAAGGCCTCGAACAACCAGCAGCTCGCCGCCATCACCGGCGCGCTGGCCACCATCCCCGCGGCTGCAGCCGCCCCCATCGCGCCGGAAGGCGTGTTCACCGCCCTCGCCCTTCTCGGCTTCGCCGGCCTGGCCCTCACCCTCACCACCATCGTCGTCGTCGCCCTCAAGGAGGAAGTCGTCTTCGAACCAGTCATCGCCCAGCCCGTCCCGGCGCCGATCTTCGCCGGCGCCACCATCGCCCCGGCCTACGAAGCCCCCGCTCCCGCCCCCTCCACCCGCGTCGCCACGTTCGAGTCGCTCACGCAGGCCGGCCTGCCGGCCCCGGAATCGGACGCGGTCCACACGATGATCCACGGCGCGAGCTTCAAGCCGGTCAACCGCATCGCCTTCCTCGCCGAGCAGACCGGCGACGGCACCGCCCACCGCCTGGGCGAAGACAACCACCTCGGCCGCGCCGCAGGCAGCACAATCGTCGTCAACGACGACGAAGCCAGCCGCGAGCACTGCCGGGTGAAGTTCGAGAATGGCCGGTTCGTCCTCTATGACCTGGGTGGCGTGAATGGGACGTACCTGAAGCGCGCCGGCCGCAGCCGCAAGATCACCACCCCGACGATGCTCGCCGACCAGGACGTGATCACCATCGGCCGCACGAAGCTCGCGTTCTTCGAGGTCGACCGCTGAGCCGCCAGCCGAACCCGCCACCAGGAGGGCCGCCCGCAAAGGCGGCCCTCCGCCGTGTCTTCGGAGGTGGGCGCCGCCGCGTTTCGGGTAATTTACTTCGGCTGACACAAACAATGTTGTTGCAGCGAAGATTCTCTCTATAGAATCGGGCTATATGAACCGAGGGGGTCAGGAATGACCGTGGCAGTGGAGAAAGAGCGCGAAACGTTCGATGTCGTGGTGGTCGGGGCCGGCGCAGCCGGCCTGTACATGCTCCACAAGCTTCGCGGCCTGGGCATGACAGCCGTGGTCGTTGAGGCCGGAGACAACGTCGGCGGGACCTGGTACTGGAACCGCTACCCGGGCGCTCGCTGCGACGTGACGAGCGTCGAGTACTCGTTCAGCTTCGACAAGGAGCTCGAGCAGGAGTGGAACTGGTCCGAACTCATGGCTTCACAGCCGGAGATCGAGCGCTACATGAACCACGTCGCGGATCGCTTCGACCTGCGCCGCGACATCCGCTTCAACACTCGTGTCACCTCCGCGGCCTGGGACGAAGCCAGCCGCACGTGGCTGGTGAAGACGGACCGGGGCGAAAACCTTGTGGCGCCACACTGCGTGATGGCAACGGGCTGCCTCTCCTCGCCGTTGAAGCCCGACATCAAGGGCATGGACGCGTTCCAGGGGACTTCAATCCAGACCAGCCTCTGGCCGAAGGAAGGAGTGGACCTCGCCGGCAAACGCGTCGCCCTCATCGGGACGGGGTCTTCCGGGGTGCAGTCCACGCCGGAGATCGCGAAGATCGCGAAGCAGCTGACCGTGTTCCAGCGCACGCCAACCTACACCTGGCCGTCCATGAACCGACCGCTCACGGCGGAGGACATCGCCAAGGTCAAATCGAACTACGAGACGCTGCGCGAGACCCAGCGCAAGTCGCGCGTGGGCATCGCGGGGTCGTTCAACGGCGCGCTGCTGGAACCGCCGACGGCGAAACTCCTTCCGCTCAGCCCGGAAGAGCGCCAGGAAGTGCTGGACAAGTACGGCTTCGGCGCCACCCGCATGTTCGCCGACATCGCGACCGACATGGATGCGAACATGCTTGCCCGCGAGATGTACGCCCAGGTCGTGCGCAAGATGGTCCACGACCCGGAGATGGCCCGGAAGCTGACGCCGATCGATTACCCCATCGGCTGCAAGCGCGGCGTCGTCGACCAGGACTACTTCGAAACCTTCAACCGCGACAACGTGGCGCTCGTGGACCTGCGCGACGAGCCGTTCGTCGAGGTCAACGAGTCCGGTATCAAGACGACCAGGGGTCAGTACGACTTCGACGTGATCGTCTATGCGACCGGTTTCGACGCGATGACCGGCGCGCTGAATAAGATCGACATCCGTGGCAAGGGCGGCGAACGGCTGAAGGACAAGTGGGCCGACGGCCCCCGTAACTACCTTGGGCTGATGGCGGTCGGCTTCCCGAACCTGTTCACGGTTACCGGCCCTGGCAGCCCTTCGGTGCTCAGTAACATGCTGGTCTCAATCGAGCAGCATGTGGACTGGATCGCGGGATGCCTGGATAACATGCGCCGGGACGGGGACGCGACGATTGAGCCCACGCCCGCGGCCGAAGACGAGTGGGTTGACCACGTGAACCAGGTTGCGGAAGGCACGATGTACGTCGCGCCCAGCTGCAACTCCTGGTACCTCGGCGCCAACGTGCCCGGCAAGATCCGGCAGTTCATGCCCTACATCGGCGGCGTGGGCGCGTACCGGCAGAAGTGCGACGAGGTCGTGGCCCACGGCTACGAAGGTTTCGTCCTCGGCAAGGCGCGCGAGGCAGTCGCCGCGGGCGCCTGACCGACGGCATCGGCAAACCAGGCGAAAGGCCCGGAGAAGTCCGGGCCTTTCCTGTGTGGGCGGCTGGCAACTCGCTTGTGCTAGGATTCGGCGCCGCTTCGGGTGATGTAGACGGCGCCTGAACCGGCTACCCCAACCGCTGGAGCCGCCGCATGCCCGGACCACTCGCAGGACTGACTATCGTCGACCTTACCGAGCACATCACGGGCCCGTACGCGACGAAGCTGCTGGCCGATTTCGGCGCCGACGTGATCAAGATCGAGCGCCCCGGCGGCGACATCGCCCGCAAACTCGGCCCGTTCCCCGGCGGAATCCCGGATCCCGAGAAGAGCGGGACGTTTTTCTACTTCAACACCAACAAGCGCTCGATTGTCCTCGACCTTCAGACGGAACCGGACCGCGCAACGCTCTGGAAGCTGATCGACCAGGCCGACGCAGTCGTGGAGAGCCACCGGCCAGGCTGGTTGGCTTCCCTCGGCTTCAGTTGGGAGGCAATCCACGCCCGCCGGCCGCACGTGCCGCTCATCTCCATCACGAACTTCGGCCAGGAGAGCCCGTACCGCGACTACCTGGGCACCGAGCTGACGTTGTTCGCGCTGGCCGGCGAGATGTACACGATGGGCATTCAGGAGCGGGAGCCGGTGACGATGTACGGCACCGCTTCGCTCGTGGAGTCTGGCTCCGCGGCGGCGGCAGCGATCATGGCCGCCATCCTTTCCGGGCTGCAGCAAGGTGTGGGCCAGTGGGTCGATTTTTCGATTGCGGACAGCCACTTCCTCGGGGCCGACCGCAGACACGTTGGGACCATTGCTTACGAGTTCTCCGGGCGGCGGACGGTGCGCGCCTCGCGTTCGAATCGGGCGGTGCTGGCCGGCGTCTACCCGTGCGCTGACGGCTGGGTGGAGTTCACGGGCGCTTCGAACCGCATGGACCGCTTCGCGAAGATGCTCGGCAATCCTGAATGGCTGCAGGACCCGAAGTGGTCGAACCGGGCCGCCTTGCTGGACCCCGACAACATCGCCGAGCTCGAGGGGTACTTCTTCATCTGGCTGAGCGAACATACCAAGCGCGAAATCTGGGAGGCTGCCCGGGAAGCCCGGGTGCTCTGCGGGCCGCTGTTCGATGTCGCCGAAATCGCGGAGGACAGCCATTTCCGCGACCGCGGCTTCTGGCAGACCGTGAATCACAAAGCGCTCGGCGAGGTCACGTTCCCTGGGCGGCCGCTCATCATGCCGAAGTCGCCGTGGGAGTTGCGCCGTCCCGCGCCGCTGCTGGACGAGCACCGCGCGGAGATCCTGGCCCAGGCGGACGGCCCGGCGAAGGTGGGACCCGCCCCTGCGGCGTCGCCTCGGCTGCCGCTCGAGGGCGTGCGTGTCATCGACCTTTGCGTGGTGTGGGCCGGTCCATTCTCTACGCTCATCCTGGGTGACCTCGGAGCGGAGGTGCTGAAAGCGGAGAACTGCCACGTGATGCAGCCGATGACCCGCGGGACGCTGGCGCGGCCACCGAAGGAGCTGCTGGACCGGCTGCCGCCGGCCGCGGGCGGATACCCGTACGGCGATCCAGGCCCGCGGCCCTGGAATTACAACCCGACCTTCGTCCAGCTCTTCCGCAACAAGAAGAGCTTCACCGTTGACCTTCGCACAGAGGAGGGCCGGGAGATCTTTGGTCAGGTGGTGGCGAAGGCCGATGTCCTGGTGGAAAACAACGCCACCGAGACCATGGAAGGCCTCGGCATCACGTACGAGTTCCTGAAGAAGCACAACCCGAGGATCATCATGGTCCGCATCCCGGCGTACGGCTCCACGGGGCCGTACAACCAGGCGCGGGCGCTGGGCGTGCACCTGGAGAGCGTCATGGGCCACACCCTGCTGCGCGGCTATGCCGACGCCGACCCTTCGGAAAACTCCGCGATCTTCTCCGGCGACTACCTGGCCGGCGCGCAGGCTGCGCTTGCTGTGATGATGGCCCTTCGCCACCGCGACGTGACGGGCGAAGGCCAGAAAATCGAGATTGGGCAGGCCGAAAACGCCTCGGCGATGCTCGCCCAGGCGTTTATGACTTATGCGCTCACCGGCCAGGTACCGGAGCGCATGACGAACCGCTCGATTTACGGCTTCGCACCGACCGGCGTGTACCCGTGCAGGCCCGTCGGCGACGTCACGGAGTGCGGCGACCGCTGGATTTCGCTCAGCATTTGCGACGACGCCCAGTGGGCAAGACTGATCCGGGTAATGGGCAATCCGGACTGGGCCACGCACCCGCGGCTGGCCACGAACGAGGGCCGTCTCGCCGAGCACGACGCCATCGACCGGCAACTGGCCGAATGGACGGCCGGGTGGGATGACTACGAGCTGTTCCACTGCCTGCAGGAGGCCGGGATCCCGGCGGCGCCGGTGCTCGAAAGCTCACGCGCGCTGGATGACCCGCACACCACGGCCAGGGGTCTGTTCCAGCCGCAAATGCTCTTCGACGGGCAGGGACCGTTCCGGTTCAACACGCCGATGTTCCGCTTCTCCGAGACACCGGTAACCGTCCGGCAGGCGCCGGTCGCACTGGGCGAACATAACGATTACGTCTACCGCGAACTGCTCGGTGTGGACGACGCGGAATTCGAGCGGCTCGTTGCAGCCGGGCACATCGCCCAGGACTTCGACGCCCACATTCCCTGAACTTGCCCCCGGCGATGCCCCGGGACGCGGAACCGCCCGGCACCGCAAGGCGCCGGGCGGCTCGGAAGAGAAGCGCGAAGCGCTGCTGGGGTCAGGCCGCGCGGTGAGCGTCGAGTGCGGCGATTTGTTCGCGCAGGCGGCGGATGCGGCGCAACCGGGAGCTGTTGATGACAAGACTCGCGTCATCGAGGAAGACGGGGCCCTCGCAGCGGGAGCAGCGGACCAGCGTGGACGGGTCTTCGCCCTCGGCCGGTTCGTGGTTGCGAAGGCCGGACATGGTCAGCGGCGCACCCTTGGGGCCAACCCAACGCCCGCTGATATGCGCGCAGTGCAGACACTTGATATCGCCGATAACCAACATGACCGTCCTCCTGACGGGGAGGAGTATCGCGGCCACCATATCGTTCCGGGATAAGGGATAACCCGCGGGCACTCTCTGCTCTACCCGCGATCCGATACCTGGAATCCCACAGGGCCGCAACACCCTGTCGTCTTTAGGTACGACAGGATGCCACTCGAAGTGCAGCAGATTCGGGAAAGCCCTTACCCGCCAGCGGGCGAGCGGCGCCGCCGGGCACGAACGGCGCCCTGGTGTTTGCGGTTCGACGCAGGCCGCGTAGCCTACCCGGTCATGCCCCGGGACTACGCCGCCGCCGCCCGCCGCAACGAGAAGCTCTACTACGCCTTCATCATCCTGATGGAGACGGGCTTCTGGTTCGGCATCTGGATTAAGTACCTGACGGTGGGGCGCGGGCTGGAACTGCGCTACATCCTCTTGATGGACCTGCCGTTCTGGCTCATGGTGGCGGTCCTCGAGGCGCCTTTTGGCGCGTTGGCCGACCGGATCGGGTCGAGCCGCGTGCTGGCGCTTGGCGCAGGCGTCTATGCGCTCACGATCGCCGGGTTCGGGTTCACTACCAACTACTGGATGCTGTTCGCCGACTACATGCTCTGGGCGATCGCGATGGCCTGCCGCAGCGGGGCTGACCAGGCGCTGTTGTTCGACTCCCTGAAGCAGGGCGGCGTTGAAAGCCGGTTCTCCCGCATCATCGGCCGCGGGTTCGCCCTCCAGATCGCGGCCGGCATGTTCGGTGTGCTCGCCGGCGGTTTCATCGCCGCCACGACAAGCCTCGCCTTCACCGTCCAGGTGAGCTTCTTCGGTCCGTTGCTGGCGGTGGTGGTGGCGCTGGCCATGGTCGAACCGCACGTCGAACACGAACGCCCGCCGTATCTGCAGAATTTGAAGCGCGGGTTCTCCTATGCCTGGCACACACCCCAGGTCCGCTACACGGTGCTCTTCGGGTCGACCGTGATGATGGCCGCGTTCGCGCCGGTCATCCTGATGCAGCCGTTCCTCATCAAGCATGACGTGGCGACGAGCCTGTTCGGTGTGTACCAGGCGCCGTTGCGGCTCACGGCGGTCGTTGCGGCTATCTACGCCCACCGCGCCGCGGCCAGGACTGGGGCGCCGAAAATGTTCGCGCTGGCGTGCGCCGGGATGATCATTTCGTTCGCCGGCCTCTCGGCGATTGACCGTGTGGGCGTGTTCGCCCTGTTCGCGCTCCCGGCGCTCATCCAGGGCTTCATGCGCCCGACAATCGACACGTACGTGAACCACCACACCCCGAGCGAGACGCGAGCGACCGTGCTCAGCGTCTCGTCGCTTGTGCTTTCGGTGCAGGTAGCATTCTTCGAGCCCCTCGTCGGCTTCATCACCGACGAGGTCTCGATCCGCGCGGCGTTTGGTTTCGTCGCCGTGTTCTTCCTGGTGGTCATGCCGCCGTTGTTTTACCTCTGGCGGCGGGCCTACGTGCCCGGCGAGGATCAGCCGCCAGCGACGCTCGCGGCCGAGGCCGCCTGAACGGCGAACGCCGCTTTCAGCGCGTCGATGCTTTCGGCCATCGCCTTTTTCGCACCGTCGAGCATCGCCGTGAGTTGCACAAAGACATGCACCTGGTCCTGGTAGATGCTCAGTGTGACCGGCACGCCGGCGTCTTCGAGCGCTTTTGCGAATAGCTTCGAATCGTCCAGCAGCGGGTCTTGCGTCCCGACGATCAGCAGCGCCGGCGGCAGGCCCTGGAGGTTGCCCTTGATGGGCGCGATGTAAGGGTCATCGGCGCTGGCGCCGCCGCTGAGGTAGTGGTTGTAGAACCACTCCATGGCCTGCCGCGTCAGGATCTTGCCTTCGCCGTTTTCGATGACCGAAGGCAGGTTGAGGTCAGCCGTGTACGCTCCGTAGAAGAGAAGGAGGAGTTTCGCCTGCGGTCCGCCTTCGTCACGGAGCCGCAACGCCGCCGCGGCCGTCAGGTTGCCACCCGCCGAATCGCCGCCAACCGCGAATCGAGAGCCGTCCGCGCCGAACTCGGCGGCGTTCGCCACCGCGTAACGGATGGCGGCGACGCAGTCGTCCAGTGCCGCCGGTGCCGGGTTCTCAGGCGCCATCCGGTAATCGACGCTGACCACAACGCAGCCGGCGCCGCCCGCGAGCTCCGAGCAAAGTCTCGCGTGGGTTGCCGGAGAGCCGATGACCCAGCCGCCGCCGTGGATAAAGACCAGCAGGGGGAACGGGCCGGCGCCCTGCGGCGTGAACACCTTCACCGGGATCGCCCCGGCCGGGCCTGGTACCGTGCGGTCCGCGATTGCGACGCCTTCAGGCATCGGCATGTTGAATGCCGCGAAGCTGACTTCCGCGCCCGCCCTGGCAGTGGCGGCATCCATTTCCCACATTGGCGGGACGTTTGCCGCGGCGGCCTGCGCCGCCATCATCTGGAGAAGACCTTCGACCTGCGGATCCATTGGCTCGAACCTCGTTCAGTGGTGGGTGAGCGGCGACTATACCCGAGACGGAACACCTAGAGCCCGCTGCCCCCGGCGACCGTAAGCAGCGCCCCCGTCGTGTAGCTCGAGGCGTCGGTGGCGAAGTAGAGGGCGGCGCCGACGATCTCTTCCGGTTCGCCGCCGCGTTGAAGGGGGATGGTGGTCTTCGCGTTCTTGTTGAAGGCTTCCAGGTCCCAGGCCTTCGAGATATCCGTGAGGAACGGGCCGGGGATGATGCAGTTCACGCGCACTTTCGGGGCGAAGTGCTTGGCGAAGCCGATCGTCATCGCGTTGAGTCCCGCTTTCGCCGCCGCGTACGAGATGACGTTCGCTCCCGGGTGCTGGGAGGCGGTGCTCGAAACCATGATGATCGAGCCGCCGTCGCCCTCGGCCATGCGCGTGCCCACCATCGCGGTCAGCCGGAACGGCCCCTTCAGGTTCACGTCCAGCACCTTGTCGTAGAGCGCCTCCGTGACGTTGTTGACGTGGTCGTAGATCGGGGACATGCCCGCGTTGTTGACCAGCACATCGACCTTGCCGAACTCCTTGTAGGCGGTCTCGGCGAGCTGCTCGACCTGGTCCCACTCGCCCACGTGGCAGGCGACCGGGAGGGCCCGGCGGCCGGTGCGCTCGCGTACTTCGCGGGCGGTTTCCTCGCAGGAGTCGAGCTTGCGGCTGGCGATGATCACATCGGCGCCGGCTTCAGCGAAGGCAAGGATCATTTCGCGGCCGAGCCCGCGGCTGCCGCCCGTCACGAGGGCGACCTTTCCAGTCATGTCGAACCTGTTGGGCATGACGAAACCTCCGGGGAAGTGGTGTGTCTGGGGAGTCTACGAGGAAATGCGGCACCACGGCGGCCACCCGAGGGGGTTGAGTCCTCACTCGCGAAACCTGGCGGCTAAGCCCCGGCCACAGGCACGCGAGATGGGTCGGGGGTGAGGGCTGAGGGCTAGTTCGGCAGGACGACGATTTTGCAGTCGTGCGGGTCCGCAAGCGCTTCGAACGCACCCGGCAGCTCATCGAGTGTGACCGTTCGCGTCACCATCGGGGAGGTGTCGATGCTGCGGTCGCCCAGCGCGGTCAGCGCCTCCGCGTATTCGGCCGGCGTGTAGCCAAGGACGAACTTGAGGGTGAGCTGCTTGTTGATGCCGACCATCGGGTAGATGCGGTCTTCCTTCATGCAGACCCCGACGACGATGACACGTCCGCCCCGTTCAACGAGTTCCATCGCCTGGCGAAGGGTGCCCTCGACTCCCACGCATTCGAACACCACCGGCGCCGCCCTGCCCGCGCCCGCCACAACGGCTTCGGCCAGGTTCTCCGCGCCCGGGTCAACCACAAGGTCCGCACCGAGCTGTTCCGCGAGCGCGCGCCGCGCTGGGGCGTAGTCGCTCACCGTCACGTGCTTCACGCCTTCCTTCTTCAGCCAGATCAGGGTCATCAGGCCGATCGGCCCGGCGCCCATTACGAGGGCGTTTTCGCCGGGTTGCATGTTCGCTTCGCGGACCGCGTGAAGGCCCACGGCACACGGTTCGGTCGTCGCAGCGGTCACATCGTTCAACCCGTCGGGCACTTTGAGCAGCATCGGAGCGCTCATCAGCACGTACTGGCCGTAAGCGCCCGGGAAGCGGTTGCTATACCCCACCGCCACGAACCCGGACGGGGACGAAGGCTCGATCAGGACCGGCACCGAAGTTACCCGCGTGCCCTTCGCCCATGATTCCGCGCCGGGGCCGGTCTCCACAACTTCGGCGACGAACTCGTGGCCCATGACCATGCCGGCCTCTTCGTCGGCGTTGTCCCACGAAACGGCGCCGCTCATTTTCGAAGCCGCGACCATGTCCTCCATGTACTTCGCGGCATGCAGGTCGCTGCCGCAGATGCCGCAGGCAAGGACCTTCGCGAGGACCTGCATGGCGCCGGGCTTCGGGACATCGACATCTTCAACCTTAAGGGCCTTGCCCCGGAGGACCATTGCTCGCATGTGTTTAGCCTCGCCTGAAATGAACGTCCGGGGACTTTAGCACGGGCGCTGAGAACGAAAGAAGGTGAGACGTGAGAAGGAAAGAAGGTGAGACGTGAGAACGAAAGACCGCGCCGTCAGTGCCGGAACGTGCCTCTGAGAACCGCCGCACGCAGTCCGGCGATGACCTTGCTGGTTTCTTCGGAGAGTTGCCGAAGCGACTCGAACGTCTCCGGCGCAAGGTAGCCAGCGTCTCTGGCGGCGTAGAGGTGGGAGCGGACCTCGCCCTTCGAACCCTTGGCAATCGACGGCCCGTGGGCGAACTCCTTCGACCCGGAGCGCTCGTATCCTTCGGCGATATTGCCCATCGTCGAGACCGCAGCACGTTCGAGCTGATCGCGAAGTGAGATTGCTCTCCCGAAAGCCGGGTGACGAAACGCCTCTTGCAGCCGTCGGTGCAGTTCGCAGGCCCGCTGCCACGCGACCAGATCCTCGAATCGCTCGATCCGTTCGCTCACGCCCGGATTCTAACGTCGTGCGCCGCGAACG
>CAYTBM010000017.1:0-23958 GCA_964436025.1 uncultured Anaerolineaceae bacterium | reverse complement strand
TACGACAAGCTGCCGGAGTTCATCGCGAACAAGCGCGAGTACGCCACGAGGCTCGGCCTCGGGCTGCCCGCGAGCACGCCGGAACAACGCGAGCGCGCGAAGCACGTCATCGCCGAAGCGCGGAAGGTCCAGGTCTCTCGAGTGCCGAAGGGCCTGGAGGATCTATCGAAGGTCAAGGCTTAGCCGTCCTTCGGCTGTCAGACTGAAGGAGCCTCGTCTATCCGGCGGGGCTCTTTCATGCCCTGCCGCAATGACTATCCTTTACGTTAACGTCAAGGATGCCTAAGATGGCCGCGTGACCCCGGCAGCGCGGTGTTCGCGGTGAAGATCCTCATCCGGCTGATGGCGTACCTGCGCCACCACCGGGGAGTGGTTGCCCTGGGGTACCTTGGGCTCGCGGGGACGATCGCGTTCGGCGTGCTCACGCCGTGGATGCTGAAATGGGCGATCGACTCCGGCATTTCCGGCGGCAACAAGCGCACGCTGGCCCTGAGCGCGGTCGCCATCATCGGTTTCAACATCGCTGCGGGCCTCTGCCAGTACCTGCAGAGTTACATGGGCGAAGTCATCGCCCAGCGCGTCGCGTTCGACCTCCGACGCGATTTCTTCGAGCGAGTCCAGAGCCTCAGCTTCTCGTTCCACGACCACCTCGAGACTGGCCAACTCATGTCGCGCGCTACCGTGGACGTGGAGAACTGCCGCCAGTTCCTCAGCCTCGGTCTGCTGCGCATTGGCATGACCGGCGGGCTCTTCGTCGCCATCTCCGTCGTGATGTTCCTGGCGAACTGGCAGCTCGCGGTGGTCGTTTTCCTGAGCATGCCGGTCGTCGCCTACGTGGCGATCCGCATGTCACGGCGGACGCGCCCGCTCTGGGCGGAGGTGCAGCAGCAGGTTGGCGTCGAGACGTCGGTGCTCCAGGAGAGCATCACAGGCATCCGCGTGGTGAAAGCGTTCGCGCAGGAAGATCGGCAGTTCGAGAAATTCCAGGAGGCTAACTGGCGCGTCCGGGAGAAGAGCCTGGCGGCAAACCGGATCGTCGCGTTCAACCAGCCGTTCCTCGTGTACATCATGGGCGCGGTGAACATGGTGGTGCTGCTGTACGGCGGGCACCTGGTGCTCAACGGCGCGATGTCCATCGGGACGCTCGTTGCCTTCATTCAGTACCGGACGCAGATTGAAGCGCCGGTGCGCACACTTGGCTTCCTCGTGAACACCGCGACGCGGGCGCAGACATCCGGAGCCCGCATTTTTGAGATCATCGACACCGTCTCTGACATCCAGGAAGCGCCCGGCGCCACCGAAATCACGGTGCGCGACGGCCGCGTGCGCTACGAGGACGTTTCGTTTGGCTACGAGAAGCGCGGCGACGTCGTGCACAACATTGACATCGACGCGCTCCCCGGTCAGACGGTCGCGATCCTCGGGCCAACGGGCAGCGGGAAGAGCACCGTGCTGAACCTGCTGCCGCGGTTCTACGACGCAACCAGCGGCCGAATCACTATCGACGGCCAGGACATCAAGTCGGCGACGATCGAATCGCTGCGTCATAACGTCGGCGTGATTCTTCAGGAGGCATTCCTGTTCACGGCGACCATCCGGGACAACATCGCCTACGGCAAACCGGATGCCACGCAGGAGGAAATCGAAGCCGCGGCGCGGGTGGCACAGGTCCATTCGTTCATCGCTTCTCTGCCGCACGGCTACGACACCTGGGTCGGCGAACGAGGGATGACGCTCTCCGGCGGCCAAAAGCAGCGCATCGCCATCGCCCGGATGCTGTTGCTCGACCCGAAGGTCCTCGTGCTCGATGACTCGACGTCTGCGGTAGACATGGAGACGGAATACCTGATCCAGCAGGCGCTCGCGGACTTGATGAAGGGCCGCACCTCGTTCGTCATCGCCCACCGGTTGCGCACGGTGAAGTCCGCGGAGCAGATCCTCGTCGTCGACCATGGTCGCATCGTTCAGCGGGGAACCCACGACGAATTGGTGGCGCAGCCGGGGCTGTACCAGGACATCTACCGCCTCCAGCTCGCGCCGCAAGACGACGAGGCGAAGGCACCAACGGAGGCTGCAGGATGATGTTCGGCGGAAACGCGGGGTTCGCGCGCAACCTCGCACTCGGGAGCAGCCAGGGCATGGGCGGCGGCCCCGCACAACGGATGGGCCTCGCGTCGTCCGAAGAGGACTTCGGCAAAGCCTTCGACCCGCGCGTGATCGCCCGGCTTTGGAAGTACGCGGCACCGTTCAAGCTGCGGATTGCGCTGTCGGTCGTCTTCCTGGTCCTGAACTCGATCGCGACGATCCTGACGCCGCTCATCCCGGGGCTGGCAATCAACGCAATCGTCGATCAGGACGAAACGCTGCTCTACGTGATGTGTGCGGCCTTCCTGGTGAACAACACAGTGCTGTGGCTCACGTCATACCAGCAGGTGTTCCAGATGACCTGGGTGGGTCAGCACGCGCTCTATCGCGTCTCGTCGGACCTGTTCCAGCACATCGGCAGCTTGTCGCTGCGTTTCTTCGACGAGAACGAGACCGGGCGGGTAATGGCTCGCATGCAGAACGACGTGAGTGTCCTGCAGCAGGTGCTGAGCAACGGGATGATTTCGATCTTCGGCAGCCTGATCGCGCTCATCGGCATCCTGATCACGCTCTTCGTACTGGATTGGGAGCTGGCGGCGCTCGTTTCGCTGAGCGTGCCGGTGATGGCGGCAACGCTCTGGATCTGGCAGCGCTACGCACGCCGGTCCTTCCTCCAGGCGCGGGCCACGATTTCGACCGTGAACGCCACCATCCAGGAGAGCGTGTCCGGGGTGCGGGTCATCCAGAGCGTCTCGCGGGAGCGCATCAACTCGCGGTCCTTCAATTCGGTCAACGAAGAAAACAAGAACGCCAACGTCGAATCGGGCAAGGTTTCGGCACTGGTGCAACCGTTGGTCGCGGTGATCGCGGCCTGCGCGATGGCGGTCGCCATCTTCGTTGGCGGCTCGAAAGTGCTCGACGGTTCGATGCAGATCGGTTTCCTCGTCTCGTTCACGCTCTATATCAACCGGTTCTTCGACCCGATCCGGGACATGACGCAGCAGTACACGAACATGCAGCGAGCGACAGTGGCGGCCGAGCGCATCTTCGAAATCCTCGACTGGCCACAAGAAGTCTCCGACGCGCCGGACGCCAAGGAGTTCCAGAGCATATCCGGCGATGTGGAGTTCAAGGACGTCCGGTTCGCCTACGCGATGAACAACATCGAGGTCATCAAGGGTCTGAACCTGCACATCCAGCCGGGAGAGCACATCGCGCTGGTGGGGCCAACCGGCGCAGGGAAATCGACCATCATCAGTTTGCTGGCGCGGTTCTATGACGTGACCGACGGCCAGGTCCTCGTGGACGGGCAGGATATCCGCGAGGTGACCATGCAGTCACTCCGGCGGCAAATGGGGATCGTGCTGCAGGACCCGTTCATCTTCATGGGCACGCTCCGGGAGAACATCACCTTCGGTCGCCGCGATGCCTCGGACGCCGATGTCGAAGCGGCTGCGCACGCGGTGGGCCTTCACGAACTCGTCGCGCAGATGCCGAAGGGTTACGACACCCGCGTGCTGCCGGGCGGCTCGAACCTGAGCCTCGGCCAGCGCCAGTTGATCAGCCTCGCGCGGGCGCTGCTCGTGTCCCCGCGAATCCTGATGCTCGACGAAGCAACCGCGGGTATCGACACCCAGACGGAAGCCTTGCTCCAGGCCGGGATTGCAAAGGTCATGGAGGGGCGCACGGCAATCGTGATTGCCCACCGCCTCTCGACGATCAGGGATTCGGACAGGATTGTCGTGCTGCGCGGTGGCGAAATCGCGGAAGTCGGCAACCACAGCGAACTGATGGCGCTCGGCGGCCTGTATGCGGACCTCTACACGATGGGGTTCCGGGACGTTTCCGGGACCGCCGATGCCGCAGGCTGACACGTGCCCCTTCCGGCACGCGCGAACGAGCGTTAGGCTGCACGGCCATGCCGCCATCGAATGACCACCTCGCCCTCCAACCGCGGATTCCCGCGCCGACGCGCAAGGTCGAATTCGACTTCTCGGGCCTGAAGGTCGGCTGCGCCGAGTACGAAGAGGGGCCGACCGGGTGCACGGTTATGCTTTTCCAGCGGGGCTGGGCGATGGCGATCGACAAGCGCGGCGGCATGGTCGGCACCGTCGGCGACTTCGATTGGGCACACGGCCTGTGCTTCGCGGGTGGCTCGTTGCTCGGCCTCGAGGCGGCGGCCGGTGTCGGCGGGCATCTCTTCGCGGAGAACGGCCACTCGACTCAGCAGATTCCGCTGGTGAATGGCGCGATCGTCTGGGATTACGTGAACCGCGCGAACACCGTCCACCCTGATAAGGCGCTGGGGCGCGCAGCAGCGGCCGCCGCCGTGGAGGGCATGGCGCCGATCGGGCGCGTGGGAGCCGGGCGCTCCGCCACGCTGGGGAAGTTGCGCTTCCCGGCGGAGCCCGGGGGCCAGGGAGTGGCATTTGGCCACTTCCGCGACGTCCGGGTCCTCGTGCTCACGGTGGTCAATGCGGTGGGGGCGATCATCGGGCGCGATGGATCGGTGGTAGCGGGCAACCGCAATCCAGCGACCGGTGAGCGACGCCGGGCGCTCGACCTTCTCGCCGCCGACTACAACGGGGCGCCGGCCACGGCTCCGACGCAGAACACCACGCTCACCGCGGTCATCACAGATGCCAAAATGACCTCGCACCAAGTGGCGCAGTTCGGCAGGCAAGTGCATACGTCCATGGCACGTGCTATCGACCCCTTCCACACCGCCACAGATGGCGACGTGCTCTACGCGGTGACCAGCAACCAGGCGGAGACGCAGGTCTCGCCCGACGTCCTCGGTATGGTCGCCTCCGAAGTCGCGTGGGACGCCGTGCTCTCGGTGCCCGAACCCGGCATCGGCTAGTTCGCCGAAGGAATCACCTGCTCATCCTGCAACTTCGCGAACCACTTGCGGAACATATCTTCGCTGTCCATACAGTCGTGGAAACCAGCCTGGCGAGCCGCGATCGTGCTGTTCAGAAGCGGGTTTGATGGCGCTGGAGCGCCCCCGAGCAGCATGTCGGTGTAGACGAGGGAGTTATACCCGACGAACTCCAGGATCTGCTCCGGCGCTCGAAGGGCATGCCTGCGGACGAGCGCCGACCAGCGGTCCTGCTGGGCGGGGAGGTACTCGGCAAGCGAGACGTAGAGGTTGCCACCAACGTCCATTCCCATCGTGCCGGCAATCGCCGGCCATACGTTGTCCCAGACGAAGACATCGCCATTGGTCAGGTTAAAGGTGCCGCCCACCGCTGCCGGCGACTCCGCGGCCCAGCCAAGGGCGCTCGCCACCAGATCCACATCGACGGCTTCACGGAGTCCCTGGTGGCCTGGACGCCCCGGGAAGTGGAGGGGCTCACCGGCCTCACGGAGCAGGGCGGCGTAGGCAGCGAGCACGGGGATTGGGTTCATATTGTTGGCCCAGGCGTCGCCGTAGATGACCGTTGGCCGGAAAACCGTCAACCCCCAGGCGGCGCCCCGCTGCTTCTCCCGAAGGTAGTCTTCCTGCACGAAATAGAAGTTGCGGTGCTCACGCCGGGGCTCGCGCTCGCGGAGCGGGATGCGGACACCCCTGGGACCGATGGACGGGTGATGGATGCCGTATGCCTTCGTCCCGTGGAGCAGGCTGACGTGCCGCAGGCCGGGCGCGGCTTCACTCAGCGGTCCGAAAAGGTTGCGGAGCATCGCGCCGTTGCGTTCGATGGCTTCTTCTTCGACCCAGCCAGCAAACAGGCCTGGCACCTCGTGGAGGGCGGCGTAAACAAGGTGGGTCACGTCTCCGAAACTCGCGGCGGCCCGACGGCAGGCTCCGGCATCTGCCAGGTCGATCGAGAGGAACTCCGCGCCGTCGACTGCTTGCGGTGTGCGCCGGGACAGCCCAATGACCCTCCATCCTTCACGGCCTGCGAAATGGCGCACCGCCGCGTGGCCCACCAGGCCTGACGCGCCTGCGATGAGCACTGTCTCCCTTGGCATCGCGCACCCCGTTCCGTAGACTCGCGCGAATTCTACGGAGGGCGCTCGTATGAGTCGCAATCTCGAGTTGGCGCAGCGCTTCTTCGCCGCATCATCGGCCGGCAACACAGACGCCATGGCCGCACTGTGCTCTGACACGATCTTGGTCCAACAGAATGGGGGCGACGCGCTCAACCTTACGGCGCTCCTCCGGTTCGCGGCGGCTGTGAAGGCGGCAGCACCCGACTTCCGCTATGAAAATGCCGTGCGATACGACACCGGGACGGGGTTCGTCGAGGAACACGATGTGCGGGGGACGGTGAACGATGGTTCGGCCTTCAAGGTCGCGGTTTGTGTGGTCGCAACGGTTGAGGACGGCAGGATCGCGACGATGCACGAGTACCTGGATACGGCCGCTGCACGGCCACTCGTGGAGGCGCTGTCCCGACCACGAGGGTGAGCTACGCGTTCGGCAGCCGCATGTAAAATCCCGCCTTATCTCACGACACGGAGCTGCCGCTTATGTGCGTCCCGCACGATGCTCATCCACCAATCCCGGCGATTGCCGGCGCTGCTATCGACACAGAGGACATCGAACTGCAGGCCGCCGACGGGACGAAGTTCGCCGCCTTCGCCGCCCGCAGCGATAAACCGAACGGCGCGGGCGTCGTCGTTCTTCCCGATGTGCGGGGACTCTTCACCTTTTACGAAGAGTTGGGGATGCGCTTCGCCGAGCAGGGTATCAACGCCGTGACCATCGACTACTTCGGGCGTACCGCCGGGATTGGCAAGCGGAACGACCCGAACTGGGGCTTCATGGAGCACGTCATGAAGACCCACCCCAACACGGTTTCCCAGGACACGCGCGCAGCGGTTGAGTACCTTCGGTCCCCGGCGGGCGGGAACTGCACGTCCGTCTTCACCGTCGGCTTCTGCTTCGGCGGTTCGAGTTATGGAACCAGGCTGCCGCCGGGCACGGCCTGGCCGGCGCGGTCGGCTTTTACGGTCACCCGGGCCGCGTGGTCCAATCGATGGTGTCACCCGAAGCCGGCAAGGACATCCCGACGACGATGTCCCAGGTCGATGGGATCGCCTGCCCGATCATGGCGTTGCAGGCTGGCGCCGACCAGATGATCACGCAGGCTGATACGGACGCTTTCAAGGCGGCGCTCGATGCGCGCGGCATTGAGAACGAATTCAAGACCTATCCGGGCGCACCGCATAGTTTCTTCGACCGTGCCTACGAACAGTTCAAGGATGAGTCCGCGGACGCGTGGACGCGCATCCTCGCGTTCATCGAGAAGCACCGGGCGAAGTAACGCTTCTCACTTCTGGAACTGCAAGAGGCCGGGCAATTTGCCCGGCCCCTTGCAATTCCAGGCCCACGAGGTCTAGCTGCGCGGAAGGCCGAGCCCCCGCGTGGCGATCACGTTTCGGTTCACTTCGCTGGTGCCTGCGGCGATGGTACTCGCCACCGTGCTCAGGTACGCGTGGTTGATGCGGCCCTTGATTGGGGCCAAGGGCGAATTCTGGTGCAGGCCGCCCAGCATGCCGAGGACGTGCATTCCGGTTGATGCGATGCGCTGGCCGAGTTCAGCGCCGTAGTTCTTGTTCATCGACGCTTCGTAGTTCGGGACGCCACCGCGCTTCTGGATGGAAATCAGGCGGTAGGAAATGAGCCGGGCGATGTCTGCTTCGATCGCGCGGTCCGCGAGCTCGTTGCGGACGCGCTTCAGGCGACTGCCCAGCCCGTAGCTCGCCGGCACCGACTTCACCGCTGCGATGATGTCGTTCACGAAGTGCCGGTGCCCAATCGCGCCGGCGATGTTGCTCCGTTCGAAGTCGAGCAGTGCCGCCCCCACGTACCAGCCGCGGTTCTCTTCGCCCACGATGTTTTTCGCCGGAATGCGGACGTTATCGAAGTATTCCTGGTTGAAGACGTGGTCCCCGGCCAACGTGATCAAAGGCTGGACACTTATGCCGGGGCTCTTCATGTCCATGAGTAACATCGAGATGCCGCGGTGCTTCGGGGCGTCGGGGTCGGTGCGGGCGAGCATGAACATCCAGTCGGCGCGGTGGGCGCCGGAGGTCCAGATTTTCTGGCCGTTCACGACATAATCATCACCGTCGCGGATAGCGCGCGTCTGCAGGCTCGCAAGGTCTGACCCAGATCCTGGTTCGCTGTAGCCCTGGCACCACTGAACCTCGCCGGAGGTGATGCGGGGGAGGTGTTCCTTTTGCTGTTCTTCGGTGCCGTAACGGATGAGGATTGGCCCAAGCATCGCGACACCAGAACCGCCAACCTGCGGGGCGCGCGCCTCGGCCATTTCTTCGCTGTAGACGAACTGCTCGGTGACGCTCATACCGGCGCCGCCGTATTCCTTCGGCCAGTGCGGCGCGGTCCAGCCCTGCCGTCCCACAGCGCGACGCCACTCCTGGAGGGCTGTACGGGTGCCTTCGTCGTCTGGCTCTTCGAACGCCGAAACGCCGGCGAGCGACTTCGGGAGATTCCCCTGAATGAAGGAGCGCACCTCGGTGCGGAAGGCGGCTTCTTCCGGGGTATCGCGGAATTCCATGGCGTGACTACCTCTGCGTTTGTGGGGCGCAGCCTACGCTTGTTCGCTGCAGCTTGCCTCATCCCCGCGCCGAATCCGCCGCTTTCCTTTAGGATGCGCGGGCGAAACTCATTGGAGGAACGGCTTTCTATGGCAGTTCGATTGGATGGGCAGGTTGCCCTGGTTACCGGCGCCGGCCGCGGTCTTGGCCGTGCGTACGCGCTGGACCTCGCCAAGCACGGGGCGAAGGTCATCGTCAACGACTTTGGCGGCAGCGTTTCGGGCGAAGGTTCGAAAGACGAGACCCCTGCCCAGCAGGTGGTCAACGAAATCAAGGCCATGGGCGGCGACGCGGTCGCCAACCCGGGAGACGTCGGCAGTTACGAAGACTGCTACAACATGGTCAAGCAGGCCATGGACACCTTCGGCCGGCTGGACGTCGTCGTCGCGAACGCGGGCATCCTCCGCGACCTTGCCCTCCACAACATGTCCGAGAACGACTGGGACCTGGTCATCCGCGTCCACCTGAAGCAGTGCTACAACCTGCTCCACCACGCGTGGCCGGTGTTCCGTCAGCAGGCCTACGGCCGCGTGGTCATGGCCACCTCGTCCTCCGGGCTCGTGGGCAACTTCGGTCAGGCCAACTACGGCGCTGCCAAGGCGGGCATGTACGGCCTCATGAACGTCGCCAAGATCGAAGGCGAGAAGTACAACATCATGGTCAACCTGATCTCGCCCGGCGCGCAGACGCGCATGACCGAGAACCTGGGCGGCCGTGACCCGAACGACCCGGAGCGAGCCGTGGTCATGGCGCCGGACCATGTTGCTCCGGCTGTGACATATCTGGCTTCGCCGCAGTGCAATGAGAGCGGCATCTGCATCAACGCCTCAGGTGGGCGTTACAGCCGCAGTGCCATTGTCCTGACGAAGGGCGTGAACTACGACCCGCACGAGTTCAAGGATGCCGACTGGTTCGAAGCGAACTTCGAACAGATCACCGACATGAACGGGGCATATGCGCCGTGGACCTTCCAGGCGACGCGCGAACAGCACGCGGAAGCCCAGAAGGCAGCCGGGAAGCCGGTCAGCCGGGCCTAACAACCGATCATCCAGAGAGGCCCGCGGAAACGCGGGCCTCTTTGTTGCCGTCACACCGCGGAGGACCGAATGACGTACGAAACCATCCTGACGGAACGGCGCGGGCAAGGTGGCATCCTCTGGATCACGCTGAATCGTCCCGAGAAGCTCAACGCCCTGAGCATGACGCTCTTCGCAGACCTCCGCACTGAACTCCAGCGGGCGCGCACTGACCGCTCTGTCCGCTGCGTGGTCATCACTGGCGCGGGCCGCGGCTTCTGTGCGGGCGCGGACTTCAGCGGCGGCAATCGCGATGGGTTGCTGTATCCGCCGTCTGAAGCTGCCACTGACCTCGAGGGCGCGCGGCTGTTCTTCCGCAACGAATCGGAGACGTACATCGCGCTGAAGCGGCTGGAAGTGCCGGTCATCGCGTCGGTCAACGGTGTATGCGTTGGCGCCGGCCTGGACATGGTGGCTCACTGCGATATGGCGGTGGCTTCAACGGCCGCACGGTTCCAGGTTGCCTACGTGAAACGCGGCCTCTTCGCCGATCTCGGGGGCTTTTACTCCCTGCCGCGGGTTATCGGTTGGCGCAAAGCTATGGAAATGATGACGACGGGCCGCTTCATGTCGGCTGAAGAAGCGCACAGCGCTGGGCTGACCAACTACCTCGTCGCGCCAGAGGAATTGGAGGCTCGCACCATGGAGCTGGCCACGGCGGTGGAGTCCGGGCCACCCCTGGGACAGAAGCTTGGCAAGATGCTCGCGTACAAGACGCAGGGCATGGACTTCGAGAGCGCTCTCGAGTTCTCCGGCATGGCCCTGAACACACTCGCTCTTTCGGAGGACCGCCGTGAAGGCCAGGTCTCATTCGCGGAAAAGCGCGAGCCCCGCTTCACCGGTCGCTAGCCCTGGTTTCAGCTGTCGATAGCTCGAAGGCGAATCAGCGAAGTTCGTCTATCAATTCCATATCAGACGATTACACACCTGCGAGCAACCCTTGAGGCAATCTGCCGCCGCGGGATAGGATCGATCCCGGAATTCGAGATCGACATATGGCGAACAAACCGGCGACGTGGCAAGAACGGTGTCAATTGCTCATCGGAGGAGCGGTATCGATTCCTGCGCTGGTCAACGCCTGGAGCTACGACAACCGCTGGGGCGGCGAAGTGACGTTCGAACACCAGGCCGAGGTCAGCCCGTTGGAGACGGCCTCGCTCGCACTGGAATTCGAGATGCCTCGTCCGATCCGGATGGTCGCCGTGTCACACCGGGGGCCTTCTCAAACCACTATTCACTTCGAAGGTAAAGGCGAGCCACCGTTCAACGCGCACGGAGCCGAAAGCCGCGAAGACCAACCTGAATTGCTGTGACCTGTGGGGAAAGCGTGGTAGCAGGGGGGAGACTTGAACTCCCGACCTCACGATTATGAGTCGTGCGCTCTGACCAGCTGAGCTACCCTGCCGCGAACGGTTACGGTACCACGGCCCGCCGTTTCAGTGCACCACGGGGTCCACAGGCCGTGGGTCCACACGGTGCATGAGCCAGTGCACACCGTTCTCGTCGAAATCAACCACCGCAGCCAGGCCGGCTTTCCTGTTCGCGTCGCTCAACGGCATCGGCGCTCCGGAATAGACGGCGGTCACGCCGCCGGTGCTGACGTCGGCGTGCGGTTCCCAATGGCCGAACGCCATGTAGTCCCAGTGGCCGGCCGCAGCGGCGACCTCCGAATCCTTGATGAGCAGCGACCGGTGCATCTCGCCGCCTTCGCGCACAAAGTGGCCATGCCCCAGCGCGATGTGCCAACGGTTGTCCAGGCGCTGCGGAAGACCATCGAGTGGCTTGAAATGCCAGTCGGTATCGATGTACGCCCGCCCCCAGAACACTGCGTCGATGCCTTCCGGTTCGATGAACTCGCCGCGGTGTTCGCGGACGATGGTCAGGCGCTTCGCCGTCGCCTCCATGTCGTGCCGCCAGTAAATGCTGCCGGGGTCCATCGGGTCATGGTTTCCGGGCAACAGGAACGTCTGGCCAGCGAACGAGGCAATGGTGGTCGCGGCGAACTGCACCGTCTCTGCGGGGACTCGATCGTTGTCAAAGAAGTCTCCTGCGATGACAAGTGCGTCGGCGTTGACGGCGTTCGCGAGTTCAACCACGCGTTCGAAGGTCCGCTCCATGAGCTCGCGCCTGGCGTTCCACTTTTCGTCCCCGCTGCCGGCGTACGCGCCCAGATGGACGTCGGAGGTGTGGACGATGCGCAGCGGTTTGCGCTCAGGCACCAGCTGAACTCGCACCGCGGATCTGGTTGGCGTGGTCAGTGCAGTGGACACCCAGGAAGAGGAACCACTCTCTCCAGTTAAGCATCCCGAAGAATGGATGTTCCCATCTCACATCCAGAAACGCCCCAGGATCTGCCGCAGAAACGTGCGCCCAGACCGACTCAAGTCCTTCCCGCTGCCGGACGACGAGGGATTCCACGTCGGGCTCGAAATCCGGATGCGCGTTCCCAGGCCGTTCGCCGGTGAGGCATACGTGCAGCACGTCTTCGCCAACCTGCCAGTTCCATTCGACGACGTGTTTGAGTGCATCGATAGGCGACCATTCGCCCGGGGCTGCGGGGGTCTGCAGCCCGGCGGCCGGAATCGATTCGGCGGAGAGGACGAGCTGCTCCTGGCGCTCTGCCACCCAGGAATGGATGTCGTCCACAGACTTCGCTGCCGCTTCCCGCCGGATCCAGTCGCCGACACGCGAGAGCTGCTCTGCTGTGGGGCCGCTCACGCGGGCGCCTGCTGCACGTCGAGCCGTTCGAAGACACGGACCGTGACGAGCCCGAGGTTATGGCTCACGGTTTCCAGCAGTTTCAGGCCGGGATTCCCGGGCCATGGATGCCAACGATGGTCTACCACGAAGACGTGGCCGCCGGGGCGCACGACACGCGAGAGCTCGGCAATGGCCACCTCTCTCATGCGCGAGGGAAGGTGGCCAAGGTAATGGCTCGCCACCGATGCATCAAAGGCAGCATCTTCCGATGGGATAGCCAGCCCGTCTCCATGGACGAGACGGGCGTCGCGGCCGAGACGCTTGCGCGCGCGTTCGAGCAAGTAAGGGCTAAGGTCCATTCCCACACGATAGTCGCCGACCCCCGCCGCGGCGGCCGCCTGCAAGAGCCTGCCCGGGCCGCAGCCGATCTCCACCAACGAAGTGGGGGCGACGCGCTTGAGACCCGCCACCACGGACTGGATAACGCGAGATTCGAGGCCCTGGTTGTACAGCCGGCGAATCACCTGGTCGTACCCTGCGGCGCTCCTCCGGCTGAGGTAGCCCTCGGGAAGGAAGTGCCAGCGATGCAGATACCAGGCCGGATAGGTCACTTTGGGGTCGCTCAAGGGCATTGCTGCAGCAGCCGAGACCAGCTCTTCGGCTCGCGGGGGCGGTATGCGCTTCAGCATCCGGACGATCGTACCGGCGCCTTCGTTGAGGTGCCAGCGACGCCCCCTGCCGGTAGACTCCGGCCACTACACTCAGGAGGGACACGTTGATCACAATCATCGCCAGGCTGCAGGCTCAAGCCGGCAAGGAACAGGACCTGAGGGCTGTCCTCACCGAAATGGTCGGACAGGTGAAAGCCAACGAAGCCGGCGCTGTGCCGACGTACTCGCTGCACGTCCTCGACTCGGACCCGACAATGTTCATTTTCTACGAGACCTACCGCGATGATGCGGCATTCGCGGCGCATGGCACGACGGACCACATGAAGGCGATGGGCGCGAAACTCGGGGGACTTCTGGCCGGCCGCCCCGTGATCGAACGCTGCACGAGGATCGCGTCGGTCGAATAGGTCGCGTCTTGCCCGTTAGAGGCCCCGGGGACACCTTGGGGCCGCATGGACTACCTTCGCGCGGCCATTCTCGGCATCGTCCAGGGCCTCTCGGAATTCCTCCCCATCTCGTCCTCCGGCCACCTGATTCTGGTCCCGGCGCTTTTCAATTGGCCGGACCAGGGGCTTGCCTTCGACGTGGGCCTGCACTGCGGGACACTGCTCGCCCTGCTTGTGTACTTCTGGCCCGACTGGTGGCGGATGGCGCGTTCATTCTTCATCGATCTGGCGCGGAAACGGGCCAGCGTCGCCGCCTACTCTGGTGACAGCCAACTCCTCTTGCTGCTCGCGCTCGGCTCGGTGCCGGCGGCAGTCGTCGGCTTCCTCTTTAACGACTGGATAGAGGAGAACCTGCGCCAGCCCTGGTTGGTAGCAATCGCGCTCGGCCTCGTCGGTCTGATCATGTTCGCCGCTGACCGCCGAAGCAGGCTTGACCGGGAAATCGCCGGCGTGACCGTGCTCGACGCGGTGCTAATCGGCGCCGCGCAGGCCTGCGCGCTGTTCCCGGGCGTCTCACGCTCCGGGGCGACGATGTCGATGGGGTTGTTTCGGAATTTCACGCGCGATTCCGCCGCGCGCTTCGCGTTCCTGCTGGGGACCCCGGCGTTTGTCGGCGCCGCGCTGCTCAAGGCCAAGGACCTCGAGAGCCTGAGCGGAAAAGAGACGAACGAGCTTCTCATTGGATTTCTCTTTTCCGCGGTGGTCGGCTTCCTGGTTATTCATTTCCTGCTGCGGTTCTTGAGGACGCGAACGTTGATGCCTTTCGTGTTCTATCGCCTGTTCGTCGCCGGCCTGACGCTGGTGATCGGCGCTTTTCGCGTGGGCTGAGGGACTCTGGAACTCGCCCAGCCGTATGATGCGCCAAAATCACCACGCCTCTGGAGCAACACCCATGGTCCTCGAAACACTCCGGCTCGACGGGCCTCCTCGGCGCGTCGCGATCGTGACTGGCGGCAGCCGCGGTCTCGGGAAGGCTATGGCGATTTCGCTCGCCGAAGCCGGCGCCGACCTCTGCATCGCAAGCCGCACTGTGAGCCAGCTGGAATCAGCCGCAGCTGAGATCGAACGGGCGTGCGGACGGAAGCCGCTCATCGTGCCCACCAACGTGCAGAGCAGCGCGGAGTGCGATGCGCTCATTGAAAAGACGGTGGCCCACTTCGGCCGCCTTGACGTGATGATGAACAATGCCGGGATCGGTGACCGCAGAGGCGCCGGCGATCGCCTCCAGGACATGCTCGACGAAGACTGGCACGACACCATCGAGGTCAACCTGTACAGCGCGTTCTACTGCTCACGCGCGGCCGTCCGCCACTTCTTGAAGCAGAACGAGGGCGGTGTGATCGTCAACGTGGCGAGCGGCACCGCCCTTCGCTCATTCCCTCAGTCCATGGGGTACGCGGCCGCGAAAGCTGGCGTGATCTCGTTGACCAAGAGTCTCGCCGCCCAGCTCGTTGGCGAAAATATCCGCGTGAACTGCATTATCCCGGGCTTCGTCTCGCAGGACCCCGCACGAGACGAACAGGAAGAGCAGATGCGAAAGCAACGGGGGCGTTTCATTACCGCACGCAGGCTGGGCGAGGCCTGGGAGTTGGGGCCACTCGCCGTCTTCCTTTGTTCTGACGCGTCTTCGTACATAACGGCGGAGTCGTTCGTTATCGATGGCGGTGGCCTCACGGGTGGCATCGCCCCCACCGGTTATGCGGTGACCGAGCCCGCGGAGGTGTCCCGTGGCTGAATGGCAACGGAAGCCTGGATTCGACCTTACCGGGAAGGGGGCGCTCGTCGTGGGTTGTGGAAACGGGGCCGGACGAGCGATAGCACTCGGGCTGGCCGAAGCCGGCGCCGACGTCGCGGTGGTCTCGGCGACGATGGACGGCGACGAAGTGATGGAGGCAAAACGCATCGCCAAAGCCGTCGAAGGTCTCGGGCGGAAAAGTCTCTCGCAGGGTTGGGATGTCACGCTGCCAACGAACGTGCAGGTGGGGTACAAGCAGATCGGCAAGGAGTTCGGCGCGCCCTCCATCCTCGTTTACAACGCCGACATCGCACTGGCCAAGCCCATTGAGAAGGTATCGGACTCTGAGTTCGCCCGCGTCCAGGCGGTGAACCAGAGCGGCGCGTTCTACGCAGCCCGCACGTTTCTGCGAGAACTTCCGGAGGGGAGCAGCGGCCGGTTGATCTTCATCACATCGATCTTCGGCGAGCGTGGTGTGGATAACCTCAGCGCTTACGCAACCGCGAAAGCAGGCGTCATTGGGCTCAGCGCGGCGCTCAGCCAGGAGGCGGCGGCACGCGGAGTCACCTCGAACTGCATCTCGACGGGGTGGATGGACTGGACGCCGGGGCGCGGGCCAGACGAAATCGGGCAGAACCTGCTGCTCCGCTTCATTCCGATGCGGCGCTTCGGCAGAGGCGAGGAGTTGGCGGCCCTCGCCGTCCTGCTCAGCTCCGATGCCGCCGGCTATCTGAACGGCCAGGTCTTCCATGCCGACGGTGGCGTCAGCCAGCACCTGTAGGTCCCGGAGTGTCGACTCAAAAGCCGATGGCCATCCGGATGCTGGAACAGAAGAGAGTCCCGCACACGGTGTTTGCGTTCGACGATTCGATCCGCTCCGCCCGTGAAGTGGCGAATGTGACCGGAATGCCGGCTGAACAGGTGCTGAAGACGCTTGTCGTCGAACAAGAGCCGCCGAGGGCGAAGCCGTACCTGGTGATGATGCCATCGTCCCTGGAGATCGACCTCAAGGTGCTGGCGGCGAGTCTGGGCGTGAAGAAACTGGCGATGGCCACCCATCGGGATGCCGAGCGGCAGACCGGGCTGCAGGTGGGCGGGATCAGCGCCCTGGCGCTGATCGGCAAGGGCTTCGAAGTGCTCATTGAAGAGACGGCGACGCTCTTCGACGACGTCCTCGTCAGTGCCGGACAGCGTGGCTACGACGTGCGCTTATCACTCAGTGACCTGCTCGCCCTCACTGGGGCCCAACCTGTTCGCGCCTGCTAACGGCGTGGCGCCGCAGCGCGCAGCGCCGCGATATCCCGCTCCTCAGCGAGGACGATCACGATATCGCCGTCGTGCAGCACGGATTCCGAACGCGGGCCGACCTCCAGGTTCCCGTCGGTCCTCCGGACCCCGAGCAGCGTCGCGCTCGAGCCTTTGGCGAACAATTCGCCGCAGCAAGACCCGGAGAGTCCACTCTGCCGGTTCACCTCGAATTCTGCCAGCACCAGGTCGCCGTGGCGTCCGCTCGCCAGCGTGTCCATGAAATCCGCGGCGAGCGGCTGCAACGCGGCGAGGACCATGCGCCGGCCTCCCATGCTGTAGAGCGAAAGCACGCGGTCGGCGCCGGCCAGGCGGAGCTTTTCTTCGTTGTGGGGCCGCCCGCAGCGGGCAACTACAAAGCAACCCGGGTTCATCGACTTGCTCGTCAGGGTGATGTAGGTATTCCCCGAATCGCTATCGCTGGCGGCGAGCAGGCACACCGCGGCGCGGATGTTTACCTGATTCAGGACTCGCTCGTCGGCCGCGTCGCCTTCCACAACGAGGTAACCGAAGGCGGTTGCCAGTTCCACCTGATCGTGCGTCTGTTCGACGACGACGAACGGGACGCTGCGCTCCTTCAGTTCACGCGCAATCTCCTGGCCCACCCGGCCGAAGCCACAAAGGATGTAATGCTTTTCGAGCTCGGCGATTTGCAATTTGATCCTCCGCTGGTGGAACCGGCTCCGGATGTCGCCCTCCAGTGCCTGTTCGATGATCAGAGTCAGCGTGTACAGCACGGTGCCCACGCCCACGAGAATGAGCGCGATCGTGAAGAGCTTGGTCTTTGTGTCGAACGGCGCAACCTCCCGGAACCCGACCGTGCTCAGTGTAGTGACCGTTTGATAGAGCGCGTCGACAACCGACATGTCGGTCAGGAGGTGATAGCCGATGGTCCCGAGCAGGATGACGAGTGCGAACATCCCGAGGGCGACCTGGAGGCGTGCCGGGACTACTGCCGCGAGAGACTTGAGGTGCACGAGGCCAGAAGTATATGCCCCCGGAGTCTCACATCACGGCGTAGCATGAGGCACCGGAGGTACGCCGTGGCGGAAGTCGTTTCGAATGGCTGGACGATTCACTGGGAGGCGGCCGGCAGCCCTGCTGCCCCGCCGCTGCTGATGGTCCTTGGGCTGTCACACCGGCTTGCGCACTGGGGCCGGCTGCCTTCGCTCCTCGCCGACCGGCTTCGCGTCATCACCTTTGACTGCCGCGGAATGGGAGCCAGCGAGCGCCGCGACGAACCGTTCGGGATCGAGGATGAGGCAGGCGACATGGCAGCCGTCCTCGACGCGGCCGGGGTTGATCGCGCGATTATCTACGGGCGCTCCCGCGGAGGCATGCTGGCCCAGGAGTTCGCCTTGCGGTTCCCGCAGCGGACGCGCGCACTGGTGCTCAGCGGCACCAGTCACCGAGGTCCTACCGCCGTCGGCTCGACTGAGGCGGTGAACCGCTCTATGAACTTCACCCCGGACATGACCCGCGAACAGATTTTCGCCGGACAGAACGAAGCCATGGCTTCGCCGGGCTGGAAGAATCGCGACCCTGGCGCGTTTGCATCATTGCTCGCGACGGACCTCGAGGCGCCACCGAGGCGTTTCGCAGTCGTGCGGCAGCAGGAGTCGGTGGCAAACTGGAGCAGCGATGGGCGGTTAGTGGGAATCGCCTGTCCCACGCTCGTCCTCTGCGGCGCCGATGATGGCATGGTTCCGCCAGAGAACAGCCGCCAAGTTGCCTCGCAGATTCCCGGTGCGCAGCTGGAACTCATCCCGCAGTGCGGTCATTTGCCGATGCTGGAGAAACCGGAAGCGGTCGCCCGGCTCGTACTCGACTTCGTGGGCCGGCTTTAGCGAAGGAACTCCAGGTACTTCCGCTTCATCCAGTCGCCCTTCGCGCGGTACTCGGCGGCAGTCGAAAGCGCCCCCTTCTTGCCAGCCTCGCGGCTGTAGGCAAGGTTGAGCGCCGCGTGCTGGTTCTCGCCCTGCGGTGCACGCCGGGACCGTTCCCGCGCGGCGCGGTTCGTCCACGTGCGGCAGTACTCGATGGCCTCCGTCAGCTCAGCGTGGATGTCCACCACTTCCACCGTCGCGGGAGCCTCGATCACCGCGTCGCTCCGGGCTTGCGGTGCGGTCACTCCGAACATCGTGAGCTGCTGGCCATCGACGAACCTGCCGGTCTCGTCGAGGAATGCATCTCCGGCCTCCACGACGTCGAGGATTTCCGGCCGCGCCTGCGGCTCGTCCTCGTCGCCGGACTCCGCCTCGTCCGGTTGTTCTGCGAGTTCGATTGGCAGCGCCTCGCCGTTGAGTTTGAGGGCCACCGGGGGAGATTCGCGCTCAAGATGCTCAATGATCGAGCCAAGTCGCGGGTCTCGGCCGATGAGCACGTTCAACACGTTCTGGGAGACCGGCAGAGCGTGGTTGAAGCGCAATCCCCGGCCCAGTTGCTGGATTACCGGCTCACGGCTGAAAACGGCGTCGAGTTTCAGGAGGACGCTGACAGCGGGCGCGTCGAAACCTTCGCTCGCCTTCTTCACCTGGATGAGCACATCGACGCGGCCCTCGTGAAACTCCCGCATGCGCCGCTCGTTCTCCGCGTCACTGAAGCCTTCGCCGCTGTGGACAACCGTGCAGCGCAGCGAAGGGTGCCATTTGCCGAACACGCGCATCAGGTGATTCGCGTGTTCCGTGGTGGCTGCAAACACGAGTCCCTGGTGCTTGCCCGGCGCGACTGCGTTCTTCGCCTGGAGCGTGAGGGCGAACTCACGGACGAGGGGCTGCACATAGTCTTCGTTCCAGCGCAGCTGTTCCCGGACGCACCGCTGATCGAAGTCGGGCAACTCGGCCATCTCCGACGCGGTGAACTCGTAGATCTCGCCGTCCGCGGATTGCAGTTCGACCGCGTAGTCCTTCATCTGCATGTTGAGGCGCTTGAGGATGCGGCCCTCTTTCCAGGCCTGGCGCATGGTGACGTGGATCAGTGGGTCGATGACCACGCCTTCCGCCTCTGCATCCTCCACGTAGCGCGCGCCGGCGATAGCGTCCCTGTCGAGTCGAAGCGGCGTGGCGGAGAGCAGGAGCATGCTGCGGACGGGAAGCTGTGCGAGCGCCTTCGCCCAGGTGCCGCGTTCGCCAAGGTGGTGTGCCTCATCGCAAACCAGGTGGACCCGGCGCCCCGCGCAGAGCCGCCGGTAGCGCTCAGGCGCGGCGGCGACCTGCTGGTAGCTGGCGACCACGAAATTGGCCGCGGAAGCGGCGACGCGCTCCAGTGCTGCGTTGTCCGCCATGATTTTGCGAATTGGCCGCGTGCTGCCGATGACGCTCAGCGCGCGCTCCACGCCGTTGTACACCTGTGTGCGCAGCACGTCGGTCGGGGTCAAGTAGAGGCAGGTATCCGCCCGCGTTGCGCCGGCTGCAACCTCGAACGACCCAACGCCGATCACCGTCTTTCCATAACCTACGGGTACGACAACCAGTTCGGAGGTCGAACCGCCCCGCAGCGCATCAGCGAAGCGTTTCAGCGCTTCAGCCTGGCCGGGACGAAGACGCGGCGGCGCAGCGAGTGAGGCGCTCAACCTGGCTCCACGTTTGGAATCTGGTAAGTCAGGTTAGCGGTTTGGCGGGCACGTGTCAGTGCTGACAGCCCCCACGATGCGTCATGCGCTTTAGTCCGCAGCGATCGAGACGACGGCGCGGAACGGAAGCACGGGCTTCACGGACCCGCTCCCTGACGGCGATGCGGCTGCCGGTGCTTCCTTCAGCAGGTACTGAGACGCCATCCAACCCGGTCCGAGCAATGAGCTCACCGGCACCCATGCGATTCCGTCAACGGTTTGCGGTGCGCCGGTCACCGTCACCTGGATGCCGTGGGACAGGCACGAGATGACGCTTCCGCCAGGTGCGGCACGGAGCCGGAGGCAGTCGCCGGGCGTGTTCACCCGGGCCTTATCGCCGGCGCCCAGCGGGCCGGCGACTGTCTGCACCGGAGGAGCCGGCGCCGTGATCGCGGGGGCCGAACCGGAGAGCCGGTAGATGTGGAAGTTCAAGCCGCGGGCCGTCGCGATGCTGGAGGGGTCATACCCGTGGCGCAAGGCGACCATGCCGTCGAAGTTCTGGTTCGAGTCGATGGCTTCGAACGTGCCGTCACCATTGGCCGACAGAATGATTGCGGTGTGGAGTCCGGGGTAATCCGCGTCGGGGGTCGTCCATGCGTCGTTCGCAACCTGGATGATGTCGCCCGCGCCGGCTTCTGAGAGGGAAACCTCGACGGCGCCCGCTTCCAGGAATCCCGCGCGATAGTCGTATCCGACCGTCTTCCCGGTGGCTTCGAAGACGACCTTCTTCATCCAGATCCAGCACTCGCCCTGCCAGGTACCAAGATCCTGGAGAGCGCGAGTCGCGATCGGGCTTGTGGTTGGGGGAGCCGCATCTGCGGGACGGGAGTCCGAGACGACGGAAAGGACGGCTACGACGGCGACCAGGATGGCTGCCAGGGCCGGCCGGTGTTGGGACAACGGCATCAGTTCACCTGCTTCAGTTCCCCTGAGGGCTTTCGGCACCCTAACCCACGTTTTTGGCATGCACAACCCGATTTCTGCACGGTTTTGCAATGAACCGGGTCACATTCGGGTGTTGTTCCAGGCTCCAGCCGGGACTTCCCCGATGACCGGCGCGACATAAAGGTGTCAAGTTCGCAATTTGTTACCTTCCCGTAAAATCCCGCCGCATGGTGCAAAGCGGCCCCCTTGCGGGCCTTCGAGTTGTTGAATCAGGCGGATTCGCTGTGGCGTTTGCGGGACGCCTGCTGGCTGACGCCGGAGCCGAAGTGGTCCGCGTCAGCGATGCAGCGGGTGACGCGCTCGAGGTCGAAGGGCCGTTCCTGTCGTCGGGCCAGTCCGTCCAGGAGCTGTGGTACAACGCGGGCAAGACGAAGCTCTCCATGGACGTGAGCGGAGCGGAGGGAAGGCAGGAACTCCTGTCGCTTATCCGCGGCGCCGACATCCTGCTGGAGGACTGGACGCCGGGCGCCGCTCCACTCGGTTTGGACGCTCTCTCGGCGGCGAATGAAGCGCTCGTCCACATTTCTGTGACCCCCATGGGTCAGGACGGCCCCAGGGCGTCCTGGAGCGTTCCTGACATCGTCGCGAACGCGATGTCGGGGCCCGCGTCGGTCACCGGGGACGAGGCCTCCGGGCCAATCAACGGCTACGGCAACCAGACCGCGCACACGGTGGGTTTCTACACGGCGATCTGCGCGCTCGCAGCCCACCGGACAGCCACGGCCACCGGGGAATACCAGCGCGTTGACCTCTCAGGCCACGAAGCACTCGTCTCCTGCACGGAGCAGGTCCTCATGGAGTGGTTCTTTCCGAACGGCACATGGAACACCGCGATTGCCCCACGGCAGGGCAGCCTCCACTGGAGCAACGCCTACGAGGTCTATCCAGGCAAGGATGGCCACGGCGTCATGGTCACGGCCGCGCTCGGGTTCGCCAACGTACTTCTCCCCTGGCTCATGGAAGACGGCGCCGCCCAGGACCTGTCGAACACCGAGAAGTACCCCAATGTTGTAGCGATGATCCGCGACCTGCCCTACGTGATGAAGGTCATGAAGGAATGGGTGGCAACCTACGACGGCGAAGACCTGTACTACGAAGGACAAAAGCGCCACCAGCCCTTCGGTGTGGTCTGGAACATCGAAGAGACCCTGACCAGGAGTCCCCAGATCACGGCACGCAATTACATCCAGCCTGTGGACATCGCGGGTGTTGGACCAGTCGGATTTCCGGGTCGCTTGTTTCGAACGAGCGCGGATGGACCCCACCCGCAGCCTGCGGGCGAGGCGGCGGCGGTTAACTGGGACATCCGCCGTCCCTCACCAAAGCGGGAAGCCCCGCCCTCCGCTCGGCCGCTTGAGGGCATCCGCATCCTGGACTTCACGCACGTGCTGGCAGGGCCATTCGGCACGCGCGTGCTTGGCGACCTCGGTGCGGACGTGATTAAAGTAGGTACGGCCGCACGAAGTGGCGGGGCAAACTCCCCCGACCATCCGTACTACGTGATGTGGAACCGCAACAAGCGCCACGTCACCATCAACATGGGCACGGAAGCGGGCCGCGAGGCCGCTCGAAAGCTGGCAGCGAAGAGCGACGTGATCATCGAGAACTTCAGTGCCGGCGTGCTCAAGCGCTGGGGGCTGGACCGCGCAGGACTTCACGAAACGAACCCCGGCGTCACGGTGATTTCCATGGGCGGGATGGGGCAGGACGGGCCGTGGAAGGACTTCGTCACGTTCGCGCCCACGATCCACGCCCTCACCGGGCTGACCTACCTTACGAATCCACCAGGAGAACATTCCCTTGGCTACGGATTCTCGCTCACCGATCACCTGAGCGGACTCGCCGGAGCCCTGGCGGCACTCGAAGGGATCGTCCACAGGGGGCGTACGGGCGAAGGCATCGAGGTCGACCTGTCGCAATATGAGTTGGGGCTGGGGCTCATGGCACCGGCACTCATCGACTACCTGGCGAGCGGCACGAACCCTGAGCCGGTGGGAAACCGGCACCCGTTCGGGATGTACGCGCCCCATGGCATTTACCCCTGCGCGGGAAACGACCGCTGGATCGCTATCGCGGTGCGAGGCGACGACGAATGGCGGCGGTTCAGCGCGCTCGCTGGCGTCGATGACGGGCGCTATACCACGCACACCGGCCGGATCGAGCACCAGGACGCCCTCGACGCGGCCATCTCGGCCTGGACGCGCGCTCAGGACGCGCAGGAGCTCGCTGAACGGTGCCAGCAGGCGGGCATCGCGGCCGGGCCGGTGCAGAACGCCCGTGACCTCGCCGAGCGTGACCCCCAGCTGGCCGCGCGCGGCTTCTTCGGGTCGGCGGTCACTGGCAATTGGGGACAGCACGGGATCGACCAGTTTCCGGCGCGGTTTAACGGCGAACGTCCCCCGCGCTACGCCGGTGTGCACGCCATCGGTGAGGACACCTACGACGTAGTCACGGGTCTGTTGGGTCTCGACGACGACGTTTTCGCAGAGCTCGCCGGCGGCGGCGCGTTGAGCTGATTGCGCGGTCCGGCGAAGGCTCTGCTACGCTTCCAAGCACACTTTTTCGGAGCATGCAGTGTCCCTGCGCCTCTATTCCTCGCTCGGCCGCGAGGTCCGCGAGTTCGAACCCGTCACGCCCGGCCAGGTCAAGATGTATGTTTGCGGCGTGACGCCCTATGACGTCACTCACCTCGGCCACGCCTTCTCCTACGTGCAGTTCGATACGCTCCGCCGCTACTTCCTTTCGAAGGGCAACCAGGTCCGCTACGTCCAGAACGTCACGGACATCGACGACGACATGATCATGGTCTCGAAGC
>CAYTBM010000016.1:7298-24040 GCA_964436025.1 uncultured Anaerolineaceae bacterium | reverse complement strand
GCTGTTCCGCGGGAACGAGCTTGGTGTCCGCACGATTTGCCTCCCGGCAAACGCGCCAGCGGACTCTGCGCGTTGACGGGCTTAACAGGCCTCCGGTCTGATCCAGAGCGGGGGCAGATAGGGCAGCCGGTAGAGCGCAATGGCGCGCAACCGGCTGGAGGGCCTTGAGTCCTGGGCGATGCGGCTCCAGAGCTTGAGGCGGCGGGCGGATTCGACCCGCGGCGTCCGTTCGGCGGCCTTGCGGATGATGACCGCGACTTCCATGAGCTGGGCCATGTGCGTGCGCTGATTCGCGTCGCCGGGGAGCCTGCGGCTCCAGTCGCGCCCATCCAGGAGGTCGTCGATGCAGTGGTCCAGGAGGGTGGCCGCGGAGTCAGCTTGAGATCGCAACGGATTCCCCCTGGAGGAGCTTTCGGAGCCGGCCGAGCGCGCGGAACTGGATAGCGCGGATGGCGTTCGCGTTGCTTTCGAGCCTGCGAGCGACTTCTTCATGGGGGAGCCCCTCAAAGAAGCGAAGGAACACGACCTGCTGCTGCTCGGGCGTGAGGCGACGGATGGCGTCGTGGACGCGGCTGGTTTCGTATTGCGCCCAGAGCCCCTGGGAGGGGTCCGCGGAGAGGTCTTCGGTCTCTTCAAGCCCATCGATGCCGGCGACGTCGCGGTTTGCGCGGAGCATGGACATGGCGGAGTTGTGGGTGATGGAAAGGAGCCACTGGACGGCGCTCTGGTCGTCGCGCAGCCCGTCGCGTCCGCGCCAGGCGCGGAGGTAGACATCGGCGGCGACGTCCTCGGCCCGGTCGGCATCGCGGACGAGGACGCAGGCGTAGCGGTAAACGCTATCGATGGTGGTCTCGTAGAGCCTGCTGAACCAGGCCGTGTCTCGGACGGCCGAACGCTCGGCCTGCCGCTTCGCAGTGATCGGCGATGCTAACGCCGCAAGTCCCGCCATAGTCGTCTCCCCCGCCACGAGAGCCCAGCGACTCGACCCGCTGTGTCCTGTGTGTGGGTTAGACGCGATGTCCACCGGTTTGTTACGGGTTATCCCCTATTTTGTAACGGGAAACCCTGACTTATACGGGATTCCTACGGTTGGAGTTGTGCCGCGAACTGGTCGTTCCGCGCGTTCACCGCGCCTCAGGCGGATGACTACGATGGCCATGGCGAGCAGGAACACCAGGGGCCCAACTTGGATCCCGATCGCGCTGGCCGTCATCCACGCGAACGGGACTCCCAAAGCAAGGATCGCGAACGCAATGCGTTCGAAGTTCTGCAGTCGAGCGCTCCGTTCGTGAGCCAGCAATACGGCGACGACCACGCCCAGTGCCGCCGTATCGTAGAAGTACACGTACGGGGAAACGGCCAGTGTGGCTATGACAATTCCTGCGGTAGGCGGGCCGGACAGCCCGTGTTTATGCACAAGCATGAGCGCGACGGCGAGGAAACCCACGGACCACATTGCCTGAACAACGACCGCCAACGTCGAGGTGCCGCCGGCCAGTTGCACGGCGGCGACTGGCGATGGCATCTGTTGCCACGCTCCGTCCTCAAAGAGGCTGTGGGTGGCCGTGGAGCCATTGTCAAAGAAGGCGCGCCAGGTGTCCGGCCCGAAAATCACGAAGCTGCAAATCGCCAGCGCACCGGCGCTCAGTGCCGCGCCGGCGCACGCTCGCCAATTCCGAGTGACGACAAGGGCCAAGAGCGCAACCGGGGCGAAGTGGGGTTTATACGTGAGGAGTCCCAGGACGGTCCCTCCGACGAACGGACGACTTGTAGCGAGTGGGAGTCCTATGCCGAGGATCGCGCCCGTAAGCGCTCCGTTTTGGCCGAACGCCGCATTAATGACTACGCCTGCTAACGGAAGGCCAACGCTCCCCGGCGACAGCCCGACGATCCGCTGGACGGCGAACACTAGCATGAATAGCCCTGCTGCAGTCCACACGATCAGGGCGGCGGGATACGGCACCTCGGCGAAAGGTCTCACGACGAGGAGGAACTGCGGCGGATAATGCCAGGGATATAAGTCAGTACTCGGCACCGTCTTGCGTTCCTGTTCAAGAAGCGTCCCGTAATCAAACACCTGCGCGGGGTGGCCTTCTCGCGCGATGGTCGCCGCTGACCAAAACACCACGAAGTCTCCGCCGTAACGGTCATCGCGGGACGCTGCCCTCGCCCAGAGGAAGGCGAAGCCGGCCACGGTCCAGATGACGACTGCCGCGACGATCAGTCGCGGATAGACACGGCGGCGCTTCTCGTTCCAAAAAGGCAACGGCGGGCTCTCTCACTGATGCCGAATGGTTCGGCTCAGGAGTTAGACAGCCGAAAACTGCAATCCGTTACGGGGTCGGTGATGCAAGGCGGACGAATTCCGCCCTCGTGCCAGCGGCGGAAATGATTGCGGAGGCGGAAAGCTGTTCGGTCCTCACGGCGCGTGAATCGACTGAAACGACGTTCGCGGGGCTAGAGGCGGCGATTCGACCGTCGCGGGTGAGGATGAAGTGCTCTTCGGCGAGGGATTTGTCGGTCAGGCGGACGGTGCAGTGGCGGCCTCGCCCGATGAGCTCGGTGTCGGCGTGGAGTTTGAACACTCTGCCGGCATCGGGGCCTTCGGTTATCCGGAGCATGCCCCAGGGCGGGACGGATGCGGTTGCGGGAGCGGCTACCAAGGCGCCGCTGAGACGGGCGACTTCGCGGGCGGCTTCTTCGGCGTTGCGGGCTTCGGAGCGGCGGCGCAGGAGCCGCAGCACGAGGAAGACGAGGAGGGCCAAGGCGATGACCGCCGCGACCGCTCCGAGGAGGATCAGCGGGAGGTTTGAGCCGCTCTCGCTGGCCAGGACGACTTCGAAGGGGAAGCGGGTTTCGGTTTCGCCGCCGGCTGATGCGGCGATGACGCGCAGTTCGTGGACGCCGTCTTTGTAGTCGCCGCCGGGGACGACGAATTCGTACGGGGCGGCGTCGTTTCGGCCGCGTTCGACGCCATCGACGAGGTAGCGGACTGACGCGCCGGGGGGCTGTGCGCGAAGGGTGAGGCGGACCAGTTCGCCGGGCTGCAGGTTCGGAAGCGTGGTGGGCTGGATAACCTGCGGCGGGAGCGCGGCGGCGGTGAAAGTAGTGGTGGCGGCAGGGTTGGGGTCCGGGGGGAACACGACGGCGAGCGTGTGCGGGGTGGCGGGCGCCCAGTCGTACGGGTCGATTCGAACGGAGTGCCCGTTGCTCTCGGCCCTGACGGCGGCGCCATCGATGGTGAAGCGCGGGCTGACGCCGGCCGGCGCGCCGGTAACGCTGACCACGATGGGTTCGATGATGCCAGCGGGGATGGCGCTGAAGCTAGATTTCGCCGGAGCCGCGGCGGCTGCCAGTTCGAAGGGCACCCGGGCGGTGGCGGGCCCGGATGCGACGGATAGCTGGTGGGTCCCCGGGGCGAGTCCGGCCGGCAGGGCCACGCTGAGGGTGTACTGCTGGCGCAGCCGGTCCGAGATGCGGGCATAGAGCTGCGAGAGCTCGGTAGGGGTCGCGGCGGCGAAGTACTGGCCGCCGGTGGATTCGGCGAGGGAGGAGAGGAACTGCTGGTCGACTTCTGCGCCGAGGCCGACAACGAAGAATGGCGCGTGGGCAGCCTGGGCGGCGGCGAGGGCCTGTTCGCGCGTGACGCCGCCGGATGCGGCACCGAAGTCCTCGCCGTCGGAGAGCAGGAGGACGGCCTTTCGGGGCTGGGTGAGCGGCGCAGCGGCCGCGGCGGCGCTCGACACCCCGGCGAAAAGCGCGGTGTTGCCGGTTGCCTGCATGGTGTTGATCGCGGCGGCGAGCGCGTTGCGGTCGTTGGTGGGCTCGACGGCGCGATTGACGGACTGGGCGAATGTGATGAGCGCGGCCTGGTCATTCGGTCCAAGCGCGTTGACGGTGGCGGCGAGAGCACTTTTCGCCGCCGTGATAGAGGCGCCCGCCATGCTGCCGCTGGTATCGACGGTGAGGACGATGCCGAGAGGGAGGGCGGAATCGGTGGAGGACTCGACGCCGCGGACTTCGGCGCGCGAGCCGTCGACCTGGGCGGTGAAACTGTTCGGCGCGAGGCCCCGGACGGGGTTGCCTCCGGCATCGAGTACCGCGACGGCGGCCACGACGCGGTCAGTGCCCACGGAGACGCCCGTGATGTCCAGCCGGGACGGCGTCTGGGCGGTGGCGGGGAGGAGAGCGGTCAGAGCCAGAGCCGCGGCGAGGGCGACGCAGACGAATCCGCGTTCGAGGCTGCGGTGGGCGCGGTTGGCGTGCATCAGCGGAGCACCGGAAGTGTTGGGGTGGGCGTTGCGGCGCGGACGGGAGTGCGCGTCGGCGTGGGGGTCCGCGTCGGGGTGGGTGTGATGGTCGGAGTGGGCGTGATGGTCGGAGTATCGGTTGGCGTTGGGCTTGGTTGGCCGGGCGCGAGGGTTGGGGTTGCGGTGGGCGGCGCGCTGGGCGTGTTCGGGGCGGCGCCGCCAGGCGCCCGGGTCGGCGTGATGGTTGGTGTGAACGTCGCCGTCGGCGTTGGGGTCGGGAGGAAGCGGGGCGGGACGTCCAGGTATGGCACGGGGTCTACGGGTAGGCCGTTGTAGCGAATTTCGAAGTGGAGGTGTTCGCCGGCTGCGCCCTGCCCCACTTCGAAGCCGGCCTTTGCGGCGTCTCCCTGTTGTGCCGAGCGACTCTGGAGGAAGCCGTAGACGGTGCTCCAGCCGTCGCCGCAGTCGATGATGGCGAAGGCGCCGAGCTCGTCGGAGTCGCCCGTCTTCGTGACTGTCCCGGGACAGGAAATGCCGACCACGATGTTGTTCATGCCCGCGAATGAGAAGTCGATCCCGGCGTGGCGCTGGCCGTAGAGGCGGGGTGTGCCGAAGTAGTCCTCGATGCCGGCGTAGCTTTTGACGGGGACGGCGAAGCGGCGGCCTCCGTTGGAGCGAAGCTCACCGGCGGGCGGTTCGGCTGGTGGTTCGGGGAGCGTGGCCGCACCTTCGAGCAGACCGCCGGGCCGGCGGGCGAGGTCAACGGTGGGTGTCGCGGTGGCGCCTTTGCGGGCTGCGACCTCGTCGTCGCCGTTGTCGGCAGTGTTGCCGCCGCTCGCGACGAGGAAGCCGCCGACACCGATCAGCGCGACGAGGCCGAACGCCCCACCAAGCAGGAGCGAGGCGCGCCGGCGCGAGGCCCCGGAGGAGTGCGCCTTCCGGGCGCGGGCGGCGCGTTCCGCGGCGTTGGGCATTGGCTACTCCTCGCCCGTCCGGTCGACCCATGACAGCCGAGCACCGGGCTTAAGCGACAGCGCTGCGCCGGGGGGCAACTCGAGGACGCCTTTCGCCTTGCGCCCACCAAACGCGAGGCCGAACCAGGTTGGGAGGTTGTGAGCCACTTTGAGCACGACACCGTTGGCGTCGAAGAACACGGCGTCGATGCGGGAGCGCATGAACATCATGTGGATGGAGTTGCAGGGCCGAATCTCGAGGGCCTCGCCGGCGCGCAGGGGCCGGGCAAGCATGAGCCCGCGGGTGCGCGCGAACACGCTGTTGGCCACACGCAGATCCGCGACCAGCACTTCGCCGTCAGCGAGGACGGATTTCATTGGAGCAAAGAGTGCTGCGTGTGGCGGTGGCGGCGCAAGATCTGGCGCGATCGCGGGCAGACCGAGGATGGCGCGAGAGGCGGCATCCCGGGAACTCAGCGCTTGCCGGCGGGGAGTGCTTCCGAGATGTCCCAGCCCGCGGGGCCGACGCCCGCCACCGATGTCCCGGTCCCGGTAACGCGTATCCACATCCTGCGGTAGGGGAAGTAGAAGGTCGCGGCGAGGCCGGCGACCAGGAGGGCGGTTGCAATCCAGATGAAACGGGTCCCGGGGTCGCGCCGGACGGTGAACCCGGAGTAGAGCCGCCGGCCCATGAAAGAGAGGGATACGGACTGGACGCTGGTGGCTTCCCCCAGTTCGATGCGCCGCGTGACGCCCTGAGCGGTGACGAGTATCAGGTTGTCTTGACCGTCCGGCTGCCTGACGAGCTCGACCAGGGACCCGGCGAGCGCACCGGGGAGTCCTCCCGGGCGGCCCGCGAAGGCGAGGGAGACGCTGTGCAGCGCAAGTTCGACATCGCCGCAGGAGCGCGTTTGGCCGGAGTCCAACTCGACGACCCCGTCGCAAGCGCCGGATACCGCCAGCAGCCAGTGACCCCCGCCTGCGCCACCGCTTCGCCAGCGGGCAGCCATGGCGACAGGATCCGGCCCGAGGCTTGTGGACACCATCGAGACTCCAGTGCCGTCCCCGGTGAAGAGCGTCGGTGGGGCCGGACCTTCGAAGATGACGGCGCCGGCTTTACGGAGCGTGACGTCGGGCACGGCCACCTGCTCGGTGAGCGGCAGGACCTCGGAGAACACCAGACGACCGGCGTCGTCGCGCACTTCGACTGCGGCTCCGCCGTCCGCGAAGGCGGCCTGGTGGAACGCGTAGCCGCCGACGGAAAGCGGCCGGTTGATTGACACCCTCCCGCGAGCGATTTCCTCGCCGTGGCGGCTGACGACGACATCGGAGAACAACTGACGCTCTCGACCGGAGGCGTCGAGTTCGCGCTGGAAGTCCAGGAGCTGCAACTGCATGTGGTGCGAGGAGTCCGGCGCGAACACGGGAGCGGTGGTGCCTTCGGCCGCGACGACGCGGGTGCTCTCGTTGAAGATCGCGGAGATGAGGCCGCCGACGAGGAACATGACGAGGCTGAGGTGGCTGACGAACGTGCCAAGCAGCGACCAGCGAAAGCGCTCCGCATAGAGCATGGTCCTGGCGTCCCGGTGTTCCACGACGGTCACGCGGTAGTGCTGCCTGCGAAGTGAGGCGGCGACGAGTGCGGGGTCGCGCACTGGAGAGTTCGCGCGGTGGCGGGCCTGGTCGAAATAGCGGTCGCCGACCCGTACCTGGGGATGCATGAGCTGCCGCCAGGCGGGGCGGAACCGGCTCCAGCTGCAGACGGCAATTGCCGCGACGAGGACGACGAGGATGGTGATGAACCAGGCGCTGTGGAAGATGTCGAACAGGCCAAGACGTTCCAGTGGCCGGGAGAGCACGCCGAAGCGGCGGTCCTGCTCAGCGAGGAACCCGGAGCGCACCATCGGGAAGTCGGCGGCTTCAGGCGGCTCCTGGGGAATGATCACGCCGGCGAGCGACGCGACGACCACCATCCCTATGACCAGCAGCGCGAACCGGACCGAGGTGAGGGTACGGAAGACCGCGCGGCCGGGGCTCCAGCGCCTCAGCGCCGGCGTGCGTACGGCGGAAGGCAGCGCGGTCACGCAGCCACCTGCGTCACGCGAACAGCTTCCCTTCGTTTTTCAGATAGTGATCGCGGATGGCGTCACCTGTCCGGTAGGCGAGTGCGCAGACCGTGTCGGTGGGGTTGGCGCCTGGATTCTGCGGGAAGAGCGCGGCGCCGGTCACAAACACGTTCGGGGTGTCCCAGACCTGCCCGTAGCTGTTGGTGACCGAGTTGCCCGGATCCGTGCCCATGATCAGGCCCCCGGTGGGGTGCGTGCTCTGGTAGTCGTGGATGTTGTAGTCGCCGCGTTCATCTTTGGAACTGAGCGTCTTCGGACCCATTCCCTGCATCTGTTCTTTGGCGCGGGCGGCGATGAAGGCGTAGAGCTTCTTGTCGTTGTCGTGCCAGTCGAAGGTCAGCCGGAGCAGCGGCTGGCCGTCGGCGGCGCGGTAGGTTGGGTCCAGGTCCAGGAACTGGTCTTCGTAGGGGAGGCTTTCTCCTTCGAACCCGACGTCGGCGGTGGCGTTCCACTGGTCGCGAAGGCCGTCTTTCCACTCCTGTCCCCAGGCCAGGTCTTTGTCGAGCGGGAACCCGCTGGCGGTGGTCACGGGGTCCTCTTCGCCGAGGCTGGACCACATCATTGCGCCGCCAATGAAGTCCAGGTTGGAGTGGTCGAAAACATCGCCGTAGAAGTCATGGATGCAGTAGGCGGTGGTCCCGTTGCCCATGTAGCGGTTGAAGCCACGGCCAGGGAAGTAGCCTTTCACGGGTGAGCCGAACTGCTGATAGGTGTAGCTCTTGCCGACGAGCCCGCGGTCGTTGCCGATCCCGCCGGGGTGGGCCTCGTTACGGCTCAGGAGGAGCATTCGAGAGTTTGTCAGCGTGAAGCCGGTGACCATGACGATCGCCGCCTCCTGGACCTGCTCGTTCCCGTGCTCGTCGATGTAAGTGACGCCGGTGGCGCGCCCGTCCTTGTCGAGATTGATCTTCGTCACCTTTGAGCCGGTGCGGATCTCGAACCGGCCGGTCTTCAGGGCGGCGGGGAGGTGCGTGGTCTGGGGACTGGTCTTGGCATCCATTTCGCAGCCATAGCGGGTGCAGAAGCCGCAAAGGATGCAGGCCGCGCGGCGGTTGCCGAAGTCATCCTGGAACGCGCGGGTGGTGATGCCGGAGGGGTAAGGAAACGGGTGGAGGCCCATCTTCTTGACGGTTTCCATCCACATCTCCGAGGGGATGGTGGTTGGCAGCGGCGGGTGGCGGTAGGGCCGGCTTCGCGGACCTTCGAAGGGGTTGCCGCCTGGCAAGATTTCGCCTTTCACATTTCCTGCGGTGCCGGAGGCGCCGATGTCCCATTCGAACTGGTCGTAGTAGGGCTCCAGTTCCTCGTAGGTGAGCGGCCAATCCTGGATGCGGTTGCCGGCTGGCAGCCTGGCTTCGCCGTAGCGCTCGATGTGGTGGGTGCGATAGCGAAAGTCGGTGGGATTGAAGCGCCAGAGCTGGGCCGTCCAGTGGACGGCGGCGCCACCGACGCCCTGGCCGGGGTTGAAGCTGCCGTACTGGCGCATGGGCAAGGTGGGCGCATTGGGGTTGGGGCGCCAGGTCCAGGTTTCCTTGCGCAGGTTGACCATCATGGCGTGCCGGCCGTGGAAGCGGAGCGGGTCATGGTTGTGCTGGAAACCGGGGTTGGCCCAGCGCGCCGGCCCCTGCTCGATGGCCACCCAGTTGAGGCCCGCCTGGCACAACTTCCAGCCGATGATCGCGGCGGTCCAGCCGGCGCCGATCGAGACGACATCCACGCGCTTGTTCGCCATTTCACCCTCCTTCTAGTGCTGGTGCGCCGAGCTGACCGGGAGGATCGCGTCATCCGCGCCGTGGCTGCCCTCGATGTAGCCATGGAGCTCGGCGAGGCTCTGGGGTTCGCGGTTGCTGCGCTCGTTGTGCATGTCATCGACGGTGTAGCCGCGCTGGGCGCCGGGATAATTGATGAGCTTCCAGCCCGCCTTGCCGCGGTTACCGCCATAAGCCGGGTCACCGAACATGCCTTCGATGACATCCTGGCGCACCATTTTGAAAAAGGCCTTGGCGTCGGGCTTGTCAAAGCCGTCGATATCGCCGTCCTTCAGCTTGCCGACGATGCCATCCTGGGCGGCTGGGGAGAGGTCCGCGAACTTCGCGCCCGCCGCCGCCTGTGCATAGCGGTCCAGGTTCGCGATGCCTCCGCGATAGGCTTCACGCGGCGAGAGCATGGACTGGAAGCCGTAGCGGCCGGCTTCGCTTTTCGCGATTCGGACAGTGCCCGAGCCTGAATCCTGGGCTATCGCCTCTGGTGGTTGGTCCACGATCTCCGCGAAGGGTGGTTCGCGGTACGTGGGCTCCCAGAAGCCTTCGTACGCCGCGAGCTTTACATCGATGAAGGTCAAAACGCCGGCGTCGACCGCTCCGGGGTCGTCCGGGGTGCCGGGGAGGAGGCGGCCGATGAAGGCGCTCACCGTTTTGGCTTCGTCAGGCGAGAAGAAGTTCAGGACATCGGGGCGGATGTCGGCGGGTGGGACAGGTACGTTGTCGGCGTAACTGATGGGGGCCTCTCGCAGAGCGTCCAGCCGCGCCAGCCCCGTGTCCTGCTTCGAAGGAGAGTCGTCGCAGGCAGCGACCGTGCCGAGCGCGGCGATGGAGGCTGTCGCGCCGGCGGTTTTCAGGAAGTCGCGGCGGCCGAACCTGCGCCGCAAGGGACGCCATTTCCCGGAATCGTTGGGCATCGTCGTCTCCTAGTTCAGGGTGTACAGGTATGCCGCCATGTCAGTGGCATCCTGGTCGGTGACGTTCATCTCAGGCATGGCGACGCCGGGGTCGAGTTGCTGGGGATGCATGATCCAGGCGATGAGGTTTTCCGCGGTGTTGGGGTACTTGCCGGCGATGTACTGGCGCTCGGCGAAGTCATTGAGCGGGGGGCCGACCCGGCCATTGGCGCCAGAGACACCCGGAATCGCATGGCACGACCCACAGCCGTAGGTTTGGAGCAGGTGGTTGCCGCTGGAGTCATCGCCGCCCGGGACTTCGCGCGGGTCTGAGTGCCCGCAGCTGCCCAGGGCGGCGGCCAGCGCCAGCAAGCAGAGCAGAGCGGCGGCGCGAAGCCTTGCGGGGCTCATCGGGCGAACTCCGGGCGGGCGTGGTCAGCGGGGGCCGGGGCTTCGGGAATCGGCTGGCGGGCCGCCCAGGCGAGGAACGCCCAGCTGCCATAAGCGAGGGTGACGACTCCGCCTGCGAGACACATGAGCGCCCCTCCGATCTGCTGGTCCTGAAGTGCGGTGAGCCCTGCGAATCCCGGGCCACCGGACGCGTACCAGCTCTGACCGCTGAAGGTCAGAAGCGCGCCAAGCAAGGTGCCTTCCATGGCAGTGGCAAAGAGGAACGGCAGTACCCAGAGGCTCGGGCGCCTGGCGAAGAGCGGAGCGGTGAACGCCGCTCCGACGAGGACAAAGGTGGCGTGCTCGGCGACATGAACGGCGGGCAGGCGTCCCGCGAGCTCGAAGAGAGCGGGGATGTGCCACAACCACAGGCCCAGCGAGAACACGGCGAAGGCGGCGCGTGGATCGGCCAGGCGGTGCTCGCAGCGGAACGCGGCGCGCAGCACCGGCCGGGCGGTCCGCCGCATCCGGGGCGGGACCGAGCGGCCGATGGCAAGACCGGGGTTGCCGAGCATGAGCAGGGGAGCCGTGACGAAGATCAGCACCAGGTGTTGGAGCATGTGTGCCGCGAACGCCCGGTCCGCCAGGCCGTCGAACGGTGGGAGGAGGACCATCGCGGCCGTGGCGACTCCCGCGCTAAACGCGGCGGCGGGCCGGGGTCCGAGCGCCCAGCGCTGCCGGTGTACGGCGGCGAGGTACCAGAGTTCCGTGGCGGTCAGGGTGCCGGCGGTCAAGGCCGCGGTCCGGCCGAAGGCCGTTCCCAGGCCGACTGCAATAAGCGCGACTGCGAACGCCGGCATCACGACGGTCCTCATCGATTGACCCCGAGCATGAAAACGGGCACGACGAGCAAGGCCACGCCGAAGAGGAAGAGGGCCGCTGCGAAGGCGGCGGTTGTAGCCATGAACGCCTGCCGGCTGTCGGTTCGGGCAACACGGGCGTCGGTGCTGGCGATCGCTCGCCGCGAGCGGAGCGAACCGGCCAGGCCGGCGAGGGCCGCGACAGCGGCGACGGCACCCAGCACCAGCAGGAGCCCACGGACGAAGCCGTCACCCTGGGAGCGGAAAACGCTAACGGAGAAGTACATCACGAGGAGGAGGGCGCCCCACGAGCCCGGACCGGCAACGAACTCCAGCCACAGCCGCGGGCGCGAGAGTGCCGGATGGCGCGGGTCGGTGGTCTGTTCAGCGGTCATTCGTCAACTCCTTCCCAGCAACCAGGGCGAAACGTGGAGCGTGAGGAATACGGCAATCCACACGGCATCGACGAAGTGCCAGTAGAGGGCTGTGTTTTCGAAGCCGAGCCGATGTGTCGCGTCGAAGTGGCCCGCAAGCGTCCTCAGGACCGCGAAGAGCACGAGCGCGATGCCAACCATGAGGTGGGCGAGGTGGAAGCCGGTGAGCGTGATGAACACGGAGCCGTAGGCATTTGTCCGCGCGGAGAACTCCAAGTGGTCCAGTTCGTAGGCCTGGATGGCGATGAAGAGGCCGCCGAGCACTGCGCTCGCGAGCATCGCGACGATGGCATCCCGTTGCCTGCCTTGCTTCAACCTGCGCGTGGCGAAGTACATCGGCAGGCTGCTGGCGAGGAGGATCAGCGTGTTGACGACTGGAACGGCCAGCTCTGGTTTGGAGATTCCGGCCGGCGGCCAACTGGACGATTCCCCGGCGAGGTAGAAGTAGGCGGCGATCAGCAGGACGAAGAAGGTGGCTTCGGTGGTGAGGAAGCCGACCATCCCCCAGAAGCCCTGCTCGGGGACCTCTCGGAATGAGGGAGGGAGGCCCGTTTTCGGGTGGGCGGAGATGGTCATAGCCGCATCTCCTCGGCTGGCCAGAACCAGCCGCCAAGGCAGAGTGCCACGAGCGCGACGCCGGCGACCTCGACCGGCACCAGGTCGTTCAGGAGGCCGGCGAACCCGATGGTCATGGAGAGCGCGAGGGCAAGCGGCCAGTACGACTCTTTCGGCATGCGCACCACGCGGCTGGTTTCGGCGTCGAGGGCGGAGGTCAAGAGTTGTTCGCGGGCCGACCCGTGGGGCTCGTTGAGGTACCGCTCGGCGGCAATGTCGTCCGGGGCAGCTTCGGATTCTTCCGCGGGGTCCCAGAGGGGGTCTGCGGAGCGCACGATTGGGAGATCGACGAAGTTGATCTCTGGCGGCGGAGAGGTTGTCGCCCATTCGAGCGTGTTGGCGTCCCAGGGGTTGTTCCCGGCGTGGTTCCGCCCGGCGAGCGCGGTAATCACATGAATCGTATAGAGGACCAGGCCGACGATGAGGGTGACGGCACCGACGCTGATAAGCGCGTTCAGTCCGTTCCAGCCCAACCCATCGGGGTAGGTGTAGACGCGCCGGGGCATGCCAAGCAGCCCCAGGATGTGCATCGGGAAGAAGGTGAGGTTGAACCCGATGAAGACGAGCCAGAAGCTGACGTGGCCAGTGACCCGCTCCGGCATGTGGCCAGTCATTTTCGGCAACCAGTAGCTCAGCCCGCCGAGGATCGCGAACATGGCGCTCCCCACGAGCACGTAGTGGAAGTGAGCGACCACGAAGTAGCTGTCGTGGACCTGCCAGTCGAGCGGGATGAGCGACACCATGACGCCGGTGATCCCGCCCATCACGAAGACGGCGATGAAGGCCAGGGCGAAGAGCAGCGGAAGTTCGAGGCGGGGACGGCCGGTCCAGACGGTAGCGATCCAGGCAACGACCTGGAGCCCGGAGGGCACGACGATGAGGATGCTGGCCGCGGAGAAGAAGCTCAGGGGAAGCACCGGCAGGCCGGTGGCGAACATGTGGTGGACCCAAACTCCGAAGCCAATGAAGGCGATGACGACGGCGGCCAGCGCCATGAGGGAGTAGGCGACCATCGGCCGCCGGCTGAACACCGGAATGATGGTGGAGACGATGCCGACCGCCGGCAGGAACATGATGTAGACGTCCGGGTGGCCGAAACCCCAGAAGAGGTGCTGCCAGAGGAGCGCACTTCCACCTGCGCCGACGTCGAAGAAGTTGGTGTGGAAGTGGCGGTCGAAGAGGAGGAGCGCGGCGTCGAGGGTGAGCGCCGGGAGGGCGAAGACGATAGCGAAGGCGGTAGCGAGCATGGTCCAGACGAAGAGCGGCATGCGATTGAGCGACATGCCGGGCGCGCGCATGGTGAGGATGGTGACGATGAAATTGATGGCGCCGACGGTGGTCGAGACGCTGAGGAAGATGAGTCCGACCGCCCAATAATCCTGTCCGGCGCCCTGGCTGTAGCCCGGGCCGCTGAGAGGCACGTAAGCGAACCAGCCGGCGTCCGGCATGTTGCCAGTGACGAAACTCCAGTACATGAAACTGCCGGAACAGAGGAACACCCAGAAACTCAGTGCGTTGAGGCGCGGGAACGCCATGTCGCGGGCGCCAATCATGAGAGGCACGAGGTAGTTGCCGAAGCCGCCGGTCAACATCGGCATGACGACGAGGAAGATCATCGTCGTGCCGTGCATGGTGAAGACCTGGTTGTACTGCTCAGGCGACAGCAGGTTGTTTTCCGGCCGAGCGAGCTGCATGCGCATCGCTCCGGCCTCGAGCCCGCCGATGAGGAAGAAGACGGCCGTGGTCACCAGGTAGCGCGCGCCAATTTGCTTGTGATCGACGGTCGCGAAGACTTTTGAGAGCGAGAACGGGGTCTCCCAGGTCTGGCGCAAACGTTCGGTGGCTGTCGTCATTTCAGAGACTCCAGATAATCCAGGAGGGCTTGAAGGTCTGAACCGCTCATCTGTGTTGGCGGCATCTGGGTGTTCGGCTTCGAGGATTGAGGGTCAAGGATCCAGCCGGCGAGGGCGCCTCGCGTGTTGGGGAGAGCGCCGGATGCAAGCGCGCTGCGGCTGCCGACGTGGGTGAGGTCCGGGCCGACGTTGCCGGTGGCCGTCGTGCCCCTGACGGTGTGGCAATAGGCGCAGGCCGAGCCGAGGAAGACCTGTTGCCCCTTGACTACGTTCGGGTCCGTTGGTTGCGGCGCAGCATGCGACTCCTGTTGCGCCCATGCGTCGAAGTCCGCGCGTGACTGGGCGACAACGACGAAGGCCATGTTCGCGTGCTGAAGGCCGCAGAATTCGGCGCATTCACCGCGGTACTCGCCCGGGGTGTCGGCTTCGATCCAGAGTTCGTTGTCGCGGCCGGGGATGGCGTCCATCTTGCCCTGCAGTTGAGGGACCCAGAAGCTGTGGATCACATCGTCCGAAGACAGGCGCACTCTGACCGGCTCGTCCACCGGGATGTGCACTTCGTTGGCCGTCGAAACGCCCTGCTGCGGGTAACGGATTTCCCACCACCACTGATGCGCGGTGACTTCCACGGTCAGAGCCGAGTCGTCGCCCTTTTTCGCTACGACGGTGACCGCGCGAAGCGTGTACACGGTCACCGCGCCGAGGATCAGCATCGGGACGATCGCTCCGATGGCCACCACCCACCACACCGGGTCGTGCGCGCGGCTCACTGTCGCGCGGCGGCGGATGGCCGCGCCGAGGACGAGCGCGAAGACGACGAGCAACCAGACGATGGCGCCGATGACCAGGGTGACCCACCAGAGGTCGGCTACTTTGTCCGCGCGGGGCCCGTGCGGATCGAGGATCGATGGTGAATCGCAGGCCGTCCCGAAGAGGGAGCTGAGTGCCAGCGAGCCCAGCAGCAAGAGTCGGGCGAGATGCCCGCGGCGCCTACGCCCCGGCATAGCTGTGCAACCCCGCGAGAGCAAAATTCACGACGAAGACGTTGAAGAGGATGACTGCGAAGCCGGCGACGGAGAGGAGCGAGGCACGCCGCCCTTTCCAGCCGCCGAGGACCCGGGCGTGCATGTAGCCGGCGTAGACGAGCCAGGAGGCGAGTGCCGTGGTCTCTTTAGGGTCCCAGCCCCAGTACCGGCCCCAGGCGATGTTGCCCCAGTAGGCACCAAGAGCGATGCCGAGCCCGAGTAACGGGAAACCGATGAGGATGGCCTGGTGCTCCAGCCACTCCGCGTCGGCCTGGGCAGGTAGCCAGGCCGGGCGGTCAACGGCGCCCGCCAGCGAGACCAGGGAGGCGGCGAAGGCGACGGCGAGCGCACTGTATGCGGCGATCATGCAGGCGACGTGGATGGCAAGCAGGCGGTTGTTCTGCAGCGCAGGAGTCAGCGGTTCGGCGCGCGACGGAAGGAGCGTGGTCGCGGCGGCGGAGGTGAGGGCGGCCAGGAGCATGACGAGTGGGCCGACCCTGCGACCGGACCCATGGCGGGTGAGCCAGAGGTAAACGGCGGCGATGCCGAAGGACATGACGACGAGGTACTCGAACAGGTCTCCGTATGGCGGGCGGTGGGATACCGCCGCGCGGTCGGCAATTGCGAACGCGAGGGCAGCGCAGCCGGCGATGCCCAGGAGGTGAGCGGCCCGCGGGATACCCGACGGAACTCCAGCATCAAGCGAGCCGAGCGTTGACGCGAATCGGAGGTTAGTCGACTGAGTTACGAGCGCGACAGAGAAGGCGATTGCGCTAGCAAGGAACAGCGCGATGGCTGTCAAAACCAGACCGGAGAAGAGGCTTTCCACTCATTCCAGCCTTCTCCTCGATCGTTCGGAAACGGTTGCGAAAGGTCTCGGCGACGTTGCGAGGTTGGCGGATCAGGTTGCGCAGACATCGCTGTTAGCCCGCGTGCAGCAGGTACCCGTAACCGCGGCGGCTTTCGATGATGTCGGCTTCACCCTTTGCGCAGAGCTTTGAGCGCAGGTTGCAGATGTAGACCTTGATGGCACTTTCAGCTGCTCTCTCGCCGCTGAGACCGGCTCCTTCGGCGAGAATGTCCCTGCTGATGCACACGCCCTTGTTTCGCAGAAGGCACTTCAAAACATCGAATTCGCGGCGTGACAACTGGAGCTCGCGGGTGCCGCGATGAACTGACCGCCGTTGAAGGTCCATCGTCAGGTCCATCGCCTGGAGGATGTGGAGGGGGCCGCTGTGGCGCTTCTTGACCAGCACGGCCATGCGGACAGTCAGACCGTCGGGACTAAATGGGGCGACGATGAAGTCATCCGCCCCGGCATCGAGCCCATCGAGGATTGCGCCGACGTTGGCCTGGTTCATCAGCAGCATGGTGGGCATGCCCCAGCCACTGACGTGGGTCACGCATTCACGAGTTGCGCCTGGTTGGAGCCGGAAGTCGAGCAACACGATCTGGGCGTTGGCCGCCGGGGAGTGGGGTGGGAGGGCGGTGGCGGGGACAGTGGTGACATGGATGCCGCGGATGGTGAGGGCCCGGATGAGGGGATCGGCACTGGTGGGATTGGACTGAACCAGGACGAG
>CAYTBM010000016.1:0-7198 GCA_964436025.1 uncultured Anaerolineaceae bacterium | reverse complement strand
GTGATCAACCAACCGCCGGCGCCACTGCCGCCGGGGTCGTCGCCCGGAAGCAAGACCTGTGCGATCGCGCCAGCGATCAGACCAAAGACTATCCACGCCAGAATGCCCATGTGGGGAATCCTCCTTTCCCCGAAATTACGGGAGGCGGCGACGTGAAGGCGCTGGCATCGTGGGCGGATTCGTTGCAGTTTCGTCGCGGTGGACTGGCGGGAGCGGCACAGGATGTCACGCCGAACATCACGGCGCGGGGTGCGCAGGAGGTGATGTGAGCTATTCGTTTCGTCGATGTGAGACGTGACTAAAGTCACGTGTGCGGTGGACGGGTGCTGTTACTGTCCCGTCAGTTTACTCGCAGCAGAGTAACTCGGGGGCGTGGCACTCCAACCTGGAGGCCGACGTGTCTGACAGTCCTGGAATCAAGCGGCGATCCTTTCTGAAACTCGCTGCCGGCTTGAGCGCTGGCGCGGCGGCTGCGTCAGCACCGGAGTTGCTGGCGCCACGGCGCCTGGAAGCGACCGAGCCCGTCGCCGTCGGCGACCCGTTCAAGATCTACCCGGACCGAGGTTGGGAGAAGGCGTACCGCGACCTGTTCGCGGTCGACAGCACGTTCACCTTCACGTGCGCGCCGAACGACACACACGACTGCATTTTGCAGGCGAGCGTGAAGAACGGCGTCATCGTCAACATCAACCCCACCTACGGGTACGGCGAAGCGGAAGACCTGCACGGCAACAAGGCGTCGCACCGTTGGGATCCCCGCTGCTGCCAGAAGGGCCTGGCGCTGGCGCGGCGCTTCTATGGCGACCGGCGGGTGAAGGGCGCGATGGTGCGCAAGGGCTTTAAGGAGTGGGCCGACGCGGGCTTCCCGCGAGATCCGGAGACCGGCGCCGCGCGCATGGACACCAACAAGCGCGGCGAAGACACCTGGCTGAAGGTGCCGTGGGACGAGGCATTCGACCTGGCGGCGAAGGCTTACATGAATATCACGGCGAATTACTCGGGGCCCGCCGGCTCGGAACGCCTTCGCAAGCAGGGATACGACCCGGACATGGTCACGACCCTGGAAGAGGCCGGAACCCGGACGGTGAAGATGCGCGGAGGCATGCCTCTGCTGGGCATCGGGAGGATCTTCGGGTTCTACCGATACGCGAACATGCTGGCGCTGCTCGATGCGTACAACCGCCAGGTGGGCGCGGACAAGGCGAAGGGCTCGCGAGCGTGGGACAACTACGCGTGGCACACCGACCTGCCGCCGGGACATCCGATGGTGACCGGTCAACAGACGATCGACCACGACCTGTTCGCGGCCGAGCACTCAGACCTCGTGGTCATGCTCGGCATGAACTGGATTTCGACCAAGATGCCCGACGGCCACTGGCTGTCGGAGGCGCGGGCGAAGGGCACGAAGGTCATCACCGTCAGCACGGACTACCAGTCCAGCTCGAACAAGGCAGACGAGGTCATCCTCATCCGGCCCGGGACGGACGCGGCGCTGGCGTACGGCTGCGTGCAGTACATCCTCGAGAACAAACTGGCGGATGAGGAGCACCTCAAGAAGTTCACGGACCTGCCGCTGCTGGTGCGCATGGACACGCACAAGCTGCTGTCTGCCAAAGACGTTGTCGCGAACTATGCGCCCAAGACGCTGGCGAACTACATCGAGCTGCTGGCCGACGGCCAGGCGCTTCCCGTGCCCGCGAAGCAGGCGGTGCAGTACGTGCCGGCGTCGTTGCGCGCGGAGTGGGGCGATTTCGTGGTCTGGGATGAGGCGACGAAGAACGTCAAGGTTGTCACTCGCGACGATGTCGGCGACAAGTTCGCCGCCGTGGGTGCGAAGGCGGCGCTCTCCGGGACGTTCACCGTGAAGACGGTCGACGGCGCGGAGGTGACGGTCCGGCCGGTATACGACTTGCTAAAGAAGTATCTCGACGACAACTTCGACCTGCAGACGACTTCAGAGATCACGTGGGCGCCGAAGGAGGCGATCGTCAGCCTGGCGAAGCAGGTGGCGAAGGCGCGAGGGAAGACGCTTCTCGCACACGGCATGGGCCCGAACCAGTTCTTCAACGCGGACTTAAAGGATCGGGCGTTGCTGCTCCTCGGCGCGGTGACGGACAACATCGGTCACATGGGCGGGAACACGGGTTCGTTCGCCGGGAACTACCGGGGCTCGGTGTTCAACGGCATCCCGCAGTGGGTGCTCGAAAACCCGTTCGACCAGGAGATGAACCCGGCGAACCCGACGCGCACGAAGCTGTACTACAAGGCCGAATCGGCACACTACTTCAACTACGGCGACCGGCCGCTGCGCATCGGGAACAAGCAGTTCACGGGGGCGACGCATATGCCGACCCCGACGAAGCTGATGCACTTCGGCAACTCGAACTCGCTGCTGGGGAACGCGAAGTGGCACCACGACGTCGTCCACAACACGCTGCCGAAGATCGAGGCGATCTTCTGCAACGAGTGGTGGTGGACGGCGAGCTGCGAGTACGCGGACATCGTTTTCGGCGTGGACAGCTGGGCCGAATTCCGGCTGCCGGACATTTCGGGGTCCTGCACGAACCCATTCCTCCATGTGTTCCCGCAGAGCCCTCTGGACCGCATCCACGACACGCGCGGCGACGCCCAGGTACTCGCGGGGATCGCGACACGGCTGGCGGCGCTGACCGGTGACACGCGTTTCGCGGACCACTGGAAGTGGGTGACCGAAGGCAAGTTCGATGTCTACCTGCAGCGCATCCTGAACGCGAGTTCGACCACGCGGGGATACAAGTTCGAAGACCTGCACGAGAAGGCGAAGAAGGGCGTCCCGGCGTTGATGAACTACCGCACCTACCCGCGGCACGGCGGGTGGGAACAGCGGCAGGAGAGCAAGCCCTGGTACAACCGGACGGGCCGGCTCGAGTTCTACCGGGACGAGAAGGAATTCATCGAACACGGGGAGCAGCTGCCGGTCTGGCGAGAGCCCGTGGATTCCACGTTCCTGGAGCCGAACAGCATCCTGGCCAAGCCGCACCCGTCCATCACGCCAGTTGGGCCTGAGGCGTATGGGTTGAAACGGGAAGACCAGAGCGTGGAGGTCCGCCAGGTGCGGAACGTGGTGATGCCGTGGTCCGAGATGAAAGCATCGAAGCACCCGCTGATGGCGAGCGACCCGAACTATCGCTTCATCTTCCTGACGCCGAAGTACCGCCACGGCGCACACACCACGCCGACGGACATCGACTGGATGGGGTACCTGTTCGGGCCGTTCGGCGACCTGCATCGCTTCGATAAGCGGCAGCCGGCAGCGGGCGAGGGATACGTGGAGATCCACCCGAAGGACGCGCGCGAGCTGAAGATCGAGGACGGCGACTACATCTATTTCGATGCGGACCCGTCGGACCGCCCATATCGTGGCTGGAAGCCGACAGACCCGTACTACGAGGTAGCGCGCGGGCTCGCTCGAGCGCGCATCAATTCGGCCATGCAGCCCGGCGTCATGCGGATGTGGTTCAACATGTTCGTCGCGACGAAGGGCTCGGTCCGGGGGATCAAGACGAGGGCCGATGGGCTCGCGAAGAGTCCCGAGACCAACTACCAGTCGTTCTTCCGGAGCGGGAGCCACCAGAGCGGCACGCGGGCCTGGCTGCGGCCGACGCTGATGACCGATTCGCTGACGCGCAAGCCGTATTTCGGCCAGACGATTGGCAAGGGGTTTGAGGGCGACGTCCACGGGGTCGTGGGGGCGCCGCGCGAGTCACTTGTTCGCGTGCTGAAGGCGGAAGACGGCGGTTACGGCGGGGAGAAGCTCTGGCGGCCGGCGCGGCTCGGCCTGAGGCCAGGCTACGAATCAGACCTGCTCAAAAAGTACGTCCAGGGCGGATTCGCGCAGGCCTGACGCGCCGCCGAAGACCACGTCCACCTCGGAAGGAGGGACATGATGGCAAAGGTTCCCAACTGGCAGCTCGGGCGCGACATGCAATACCCGTACGAGGCGCCGCGGCCGAAGAAGCAGGTCGCCTGGGTCTTCGACACGAACAAGTGCATCGCCTGCCAGACATGCACGATCGCCTGCAAGCAGACCTGGACGTGGGGACGCGGCCAGGAGTACATGCTCTGGAACAACGTCGAGACCAAGCCGTACGGGTTCTTCCCGACGGGCTGGGACGTGAAGCTGATGGAGATGCTCGGCCCCGCCTCGTGGAAGGACGGGGTGTACGAAGGACTGACCGTCTTCGAGAAGGCGCCGGAGGACCTGAACGTCCTCGGGTGGCAACCGGAGCCGGAGGACTGGTCGCACCCGAACGTGGGCGAGGACGAACCGGCCGGAGAGACGGACCGCGGGACGTACGTCGGTTCGATCCCGCACGACGTGTGGTTTTATTACCTGGCGCGCATCTGCAACCACTGCACCTACCCGGCGTGCCTGGCCGCCTGCCCCCGGCAGGCGATCTACAAGCGGCCGGAAGACGGGATTGTGTTGGTGGACCAGAGCCGTTGCCGGGGGTACCAGGAGTGCGTCACTGCCTGCCCGTATAAGAAGGTGATGTTCAACCCCGTGAGCGGGACCAGCGAGAAATGCATCGCCTGCTTCCCGAAGATCGAGCAGGGACTCCAGACCCAATGCGTGACGTCATGCATCGGGCGCATCCGCTTCGCGGGCTTCATCAGTCCTCCCGGCGAGGTGGACCCGGCCAACCCGATTGACTACCTGGTGAAGGTGCGGAAGGTAGCGTTGCCGCTGTACCCGCAATCGGGCACGGAGCCGAACGTGTACTACGTCCCGCCCATCCACGCGCCGCGCCAGTTCCTCAAGCAGATGTTCGGGCCCGGAGTGGACGAGGCGCTCGAGACGTACACGAAGGCGAAGGACGACCCGGAGCTCCTCGGGCTGCAGATGTTGATGGGCGCGACGCCGTACATCATCCATGCGTTCAAAGTCGAAGGTGAGCACGTCAAGGGTTACGACGACAAGGGCAAGGAACTGGTCTCGGTCCCGTTGCGGGAGCCGAGCTTCATTCGCAAGTACTTCGACGATGTGCGCGATGTGTACCTGCACAACATCACGTAGGCGACGGGAACACTGACCGCAAAAGGGAGGAGGTACACCATGACTGAAGGGACAATCCCGAACCCTACTGGTGGCGCGGCCGGCGGAGAGCCGGCGCGATCATCCATGGGGCGGCGGGTGTTCACGCAGGGAGCCATCGGCGTCGCCGCGGCGGGGCTTGCCGCGGGCCTGACTGGATGGTCGGCGGCGCGGCACCACGGCGAGGACGAGAGCGAGCCGGCCGAGTTCAGCCGCACGGTGGTGGCAGGACGCATCGGCGATGCCATCCCGCGGGAGCCAGGGGCCGCGATGTGGAAAAGCATCGCGGCCACAGACATCAGCCTGGAACCGCAGCGGATGATCGAACCGCGCCTGGGCCGCGAGGCCGGGTTATCCCTGGTCCAGTTGCGGACGGCACACAATGGCAAAGAGATCGGCTTCCACGTGACCTGGGAGGACCCCAACCTGAGCGACCTCGAGGTTGCGGGCCGGTTCCGCGACTCCGTCGCGATCCAGTTGCCGGTCCATCCCGCGGGGCCCTCGTTCACTGTGATGGGGCAGCCGGGCCGGCCGGTGCACCTGCTCCATTGGCGGGCAAGCTGGCAACGTGGCCCGGAAAAGTCCACGGGCACCATCCGGGACGCGTTCCCGAATGCGGTTTCGGACGTGAGCCCCGAGGACTTGATGAAACCGGAGCTGGCCAGGGGCTACTACCCGGCGCAGGCGGCTGGGAACGCGATGGCGCTGCGCCAGCGGACGTCGCCCATCGAAGAGTTAGTAGCGGAAGGTTTCGGCACGATAACGAGCCAATCGGAGCAACGGGCGGAAGGGAGCGGCGTGTTCTCCGGAAGCCGGTGGGAGGTCGTGCTCGTCATCCCGATGGCCGGCAAGGAGAACCAGGCATCCCTCAAGCCGGGCGACCATACATCGGTCGCGGTGGCGGTCTGGAACGGCGGCAAGGGTGACCGTGGCGCTCGTAAGCAGTTCGCGTACTGGAGCGGGCTGGAGTTGGCGCCATGAGCACTACGGCCGCGGGACCAATTGCTGCCAGTCTGCCCGAGGCGCCTGTCTGGCGGGGAGCGATGTATCGCGCGCTCGCGCTTGCTCTCAGCTATCCCGACGCAGCGAGCGTCGAGCAGCTGGCAGTCGATCTGGACGATTTGATCGAGCACCCGCTGACCGCGGAGCGCAAGCTGTTCGCTGCCACGGCCGCACTGCGCGAGGCGATCCGAGAAGCGGATGCACCAACCCTCGGAGCTCGCTACCACGACTTGTTCGACGGCGAAGTGGCCTGCTCGCCGTACGAGACCGAGTACGAGTTCGATGCGTTTGCGAAGGCGCGGCAGCTCGCGGATATCGCGGGGTTCTACCGAGCGTTCGGGCTGAAGGCGGCGGCCGATGATGCGGCCGCGCCGGCCGACTTCGTTGCGACCGAGATGGAATTCCTGTCCCACCTGGCGTTGAAGCTGGCGTTGGCGGAAGCCGAGGGCGAGGAAGAGCGGGCGGCCGTCACGCGCGAGGCCCTGAAGGGGTTCATCGAAGATCACCCCGGCCAATGGCTGCCGCTTTTCTGCCGGACGCTGGTGAGCCTGGAAGACGTTGACGCCTTCTACGGCGCGGCGGCCTGCCTTTGCGATGCGTTCATGCAGGCGGAGATTGAACTCGTTGGGGCGCGGCCGCGCCCGGCGATGGTGCGGAGAGCGTCACGCGAGATGGAAGAAGTGCTGACCTGCCCCATGGCAGCCCCGGATGACGAGCGCGAGGAGGAACTGGCATGAACAACGGGGACTTCGACGGCGGCCCGGACTACCGGCCGCTGTCGTCCGAGGACGTGTTCGACAAAGCGTGGGAGAAGCGCGCGCGCCAGTCGCTCGATGTCGCCGGGTGGAACGCCGAACTGGCGATCCAGGCCGCGCGCGATGCCCTTGCGGTGGTCGGGGGGACGATGAGCGAGGACGAATTCCACGCGCGGCACCGCGACGCCTACCTGCGGGAATTCGGTGTGGACCTGCGACCGCGCGAGGACGCAGAAGAGCCCGAGCTGGACAGTGTGGAGACATCGTCCGGGGTTGCGGATGCGGCAGCAGCCGCGGTTGCTGACGCTCCAGCGGTGGTGGTCCATGCGAAGCCCGGGCCGAACGGACTCTCGCGCCGCGCGGCCCT
>CAYTBM010000015.1:12484-24278 GCA_964436025.1 uncultured Anaerolineaceae bacterium | reverse complement strand
GTGGCGACCGGAGGCCTCGACTTCCGCGGAGAGCACCTTGAAGAAGCGCAGGGCGTCGTCCGAGTAGCCGGGCCTGACGCCGGATCCTGGCTGCACCCGGCGCTCCGTGGTCCGCGCGATGAGGTCTTCAATGAGACGCACGTCGATTGTGACCGGGCCGTACGTGAAGTACCCGAACCGCGAGGTGCGGAGCAGGTAGGCGAGAAAGAAGAGGTCGAGGGTGGCCTCAGGGCTTCCGTATTCTTCGGCCAGCGCGCTGAGCGTCCGCTGGACGTCGGCGAGGAAGGTCGAGTTCTCGGGGCTCGCTGGTTGCGCTGTGAGTTCGGCCACACAGGAATGATATGCCCTTGGCTTCCGGAAAAGAAGGGAGTATAAGAGAAGTTAGACGTACTTTAGAACCAAGGAGAGTCATCATGTCGCAGTCGGATACGGTCGCAACCACCACCCTCTATGAACGTCTTGGAGGGGCTGAACGGCTGCGCTCGCTGGTGGAACAAATCGTGGATGCTCACGTGCGCAACCCGGCGATAGGCAGCCGCTTTGGTGGCTTCGAAGCGCAGCAACTGAGCGCGGGGGCATTCCAGTTCTTCGCCGCGGCGATGGGTGGACCCGAGGTCTACGAGGGCCGCGGACTGGTAGAGACGCATCGCGGGATGAACGTCAACGAACAGGAGTTCGTGGCGGCGGCCGATGACGTGATGGGCGTTTTGCAGCGAAACAACGTTGGGCCGCAGGAGCAGATGGAGATCCTGGCTGCGTTCTTCGCGATGAAGGAACAGGTGCTGCACCTTTAGCGTGGACGGCGTTAGCGCCGTTCGCCGAAACGGTTCCAGTGGGTAACGGACTCGACGGGGCGGCGGGGCGCCACGCCAAAGTGGCCGCGAGGGCGGCCCATGGGCACCAGCGCGATGACTTCGTAGCGCTCGGGGATGGCGAGAACGTCCCGGACCTCTTGTTGGTAAATCCGGTACACCGTGGTGAGCGTGGTGCCGATGCCCATGCTTCGGGCTGCGAGCATGAAGTTCTGGACCGCCGGGTAGACCGATGCGAACGGAGTGCCGACATCGAGGTCGCCTTCGTCATCGTGCAGCGTCATCGAGATGTTGGGCATGAGAAAGGCAACCATCGCGGGGGCTTCGGCGAGGTGGTTGGCGAGATAGCGGGACGAAGCCCGGACCTGGACCTGGCTCTTCGCGGCGTCTTCCGAGCGGGCCGGGGGCGTGGCCTCGGCAACCCTCGGTTCGTACCGGTCATACGCTCGGCGATAGATGTCGCCCACGGCTTGCTTCACTGCAGGATCGGTGATGACGAGGAACTGCCACGGCTGGATGTTGCCGCCGTTCGGCGCCTGGATGGCAGCGCGCAGGCATTTCTGGATCTCGTCGTCGGTAACTGCGTCGTCAGTGAACCGGCGGATGGCTTTGAGCGTCATGATGCCTTCGTAGAGGTCCACAAAGTCTCCTAGAACATGGAAGTATCGGTGGGGACGTCGAGCATGATGCGCCCGGCGACTTCGAGGGTTGGCTGTCCGACCATCACGTGCTGGGTCATCGTATGGACATCGCGGAAGTGCCGCTGGAGCGGGTTGGATTCGTAGATAGAACTGGCGCCGCCAAGGTTGTAGCAGAGGTCAACTGCGCGGGCGGAGTTCATTGCGGCGGTGGTGGCCGCGAGGCGAAGCATGGCGCGGGCTTCAAGCGTCACCTCGCCCCCGTTCTCGGCGCGCTGCCACGCCTCCGCGATCGCTTCGTGCATGAAGGCGCGACCGGACCGGAGCAAGGCTTCGGCCTCCGCGACGCCTGACTGTGCAGCCGCACGCTCGGCGAGTACCCGCCGGCTCCCGGTAGGGGTCTTGGCGGTCGCAAGTTCGCGAAGGGCTTCGATGGCGGATCGAGCGATGCCGAGGCCCACTGCTGCGACACCCAGGGCCAGGAGCCCATAGATTGGGAAGGCGTAGGTTGGGCCGTGAGCCCAGAGTTTCCCTCCTCCGATAGGCGCGGAGCGCCGATCCGGGACGAAAGCCTCAACGACCTCGAAATCGTTGCTGCCGGTCCCGCGGAGGCCGCTGACGTGCCACGTGTCGTGGATGATTACCTGGTCGCGGGGGAAGAACATCATGCGGGCATGCGGCAGTTTCCCGCCGGTGAGCTCCGGCCCGTCCGGACCGAAGACCGCGGCTCCGCCCAGGACCCACTTCGCGTGGCCCGTGCCGCTGCCGAATGCCCAGCTGCCGTTGACTCGCCAGCCGCCCTCGGCGTGGGTCGCCCGTCCCTTCGGCATGAGTACGCCCGCGGTGGGCGCGAAGGGGTCGGAGAAGATTTCTTCGGCGCCCTCGCGTGGTAGCTGCGCCGCGGTCACGCCGGTGGTCGCGGCGATCATGACGCACCAGCCGGCCGCGCCGTCGCCGCGCGCCACGGTCTCGATGGCTTCGACGAAGGTGGCGATGTCAGTCTCGAGCCCTCCGAGTTCGGCTGGCACGAGCATGCCGAAGAGACCCGAAGCCTTGAGTTCGGCGACCAGGGCAGGCTCGAGCTGGCCGCGGGTCTCGCCCCTGGCGGCGTTTTGGCGGGCGAGGGCCGACAGATCACGGGCGCTCGCGAGGAGCTGCGCGGCGGAAGGCAGAGACATGTGCGTCTCCGTGAAAGGTTCGGCGGAGTATAGGGCAGACGGGTCCAGGGTTAATTGGCGTCGGCGCGGCTGATTTGCGACATCACGTCAGTTGAAGCCCCACCCGCTGCGTCGGGGGCCGGGATTTCGACGATGCGCTCGGGCACGTCGTCGTATTCGAGGCGAAGGGCGCGGCACATGGTGGCGTGGAGGCGGTAGGTGCAGACGGCATACGTGAGCTCGAGGATGGCTTCGTCGCTGAGGAGGGCTTTGAGGCGTTCGAATGTCGCGTCCTGGACGCGACCGTCGCCGAGGACAAGGTCATCGGTGTACCCGAGGATGAGGCGGTCGTCCTCATCGAAGACGGGTGCGCTGGCCCACGAGGAGAGGGCTTCGACTTTTTCGTTGGGGACACCCGCCGAGCGAGCGGCTTTGGAGTGCTGGGAGAAGACGAACTGGCTGCCGGCGGCGAACCCTGCGCGGGTAAGGGCGAGCTCGCGGAAGTAGGGGCTGAGCTGCCGGCGCTTGCTGTTGAACATGCCGAATTGCGCCACCGCAGACTGGAAGATATCGGGGACGAGCGCGAAAACGGTCCACCAGTTACCGGGTGTGCCGGTTGCTGTGCCCGGCTGAGCTACCGGGTCACGGTCGCCGAAGAGGCGGTTGTACATGTCGAGGACTTCTGGCGGGGCTTCGGCGCGGGTGACCTGGCGCAGGCGCGGCATTGGCGTCTCCGGGGGAGGGATTTGGGCGAATCCTAAGGGGAACTGGCTGACCGTCCAGTTTTCTTGCGTGAAGGTGTATGCTGCCGGGAGAAGTGAGCGTGCATACAGGAAGGAGAGCCATGAAACGAGAGAACAAAGAGTTCGAACTGCGAGGCATCAACCACCTGGCGCTGGTCTGCAAGGACATGGCTCGGACGGTTGACTTCTACACGAATGTCCTCGGGATGCCGATGACGAAGACGATCGAACTGCCGAACAACATGGGGCAGCACTTCTTCTTCGACATCGGGAACAACGACGGGCTGGCATTCTTCTGGTTCCCGAACGCGCCCGAGGCGGCGCCGGGCATCGCGTCGCCCAGCGGCATGCCGGGCGAGGGCGAGCTGGCGACGGCGCACGGCTCGATGAACCACGTGGCGTTCGATGTGCCGCAGGAGAAATTCGACGAGTACCACGCGAAGTTGCAGGCGAAGGGTGTGCACGTCACGCCGATCCTGAACCACGACGACAGCCCCCGGCAGGTCAGCAAGGAAGTGCACGCGGGCACGTTTGTTCGCTCGTTCTACTTCCGGGACCCGGACGGCATCCTGCTGGAGTTCGCGACGTGGACGCGCGTGCTTGGCACGCCGGAAGACCTGAAGTACGCGCCGGCACGTGCGGAAGACAAGGAAAAGTACCTGGGCGGGGTAGCTGCCGCAGTCCGGTGACTTTACCCCTCGACCCCCTCTCCACGGCGCGGAGAGGGGGAGTCAAGGTCTGTGAGGAGCGCTGCGAGCTTGCGGGCGACCTCGGGTGCGTGATCGAGGTTGAGGTGCAACAGTTCGGCCGAGAGCGCGCGGTAGAGGGCGCGCAGGTCCGGGTTCGATTCGAGGGCGCGAAGGTGGCCCTCGATGGTTTGGCTGTCACCGCGGGCGACGGGGCCGGTGAGGGCGTGTCGCAAAGGCAGGTTGGCCACGTTGGCCGTAGCCGATAGGAGGAGCGGCGCGAGCGCGGTGCGTGCGGAATCTTCAGGAAGCCCAGCGAGTGACCAGAGGCGCGTCGCTGCCGACGCGAGTGCTACAACGTGATTGCTCATGAAGACCGCGGCGGCGTGGTAGAGACGGCGGTCAACGCCTTCGAGTGAAAAGGGGGTTGCGCCGAGGGCACGGGTGAGTGTTTGGAGGTAGCGGCCGAGGGGATCCGGAGCCTCAATCCCGCAATGGATGCCCTGGAAACGAGATGCCTCCGGAGTCCGTGAGGGGAACGACTGCAGGGGGTGGATGCAGGATGTGAGCGCGCCGCGAGCCGACGCCGGGCCGAGCACGCTACGGGCCAGAGCGCCGCTGCAGTGCGTGACTGCCTGGCCGGGCCGCCAGGGAAGGGAGGCGGCAAGAGGGGCGATGTGAGCGTCCGGGACCGTGAGAAAGACGAGGTCGCAGGACTGCGCGACCGCTCCCAGCGTGGTGGCGTTGCAGGAGACTGAGGCCGCGAGCTGCCTGGCGGACTCGGCGTGGTGGCTGGCCACCGCGGAAACGGGGTAACCAGCCCCGCGTAGCGCTGCGGCGAGCGACGCCGCGAGTCGGCCGGCGCCGATGAAGCCAATGCTTCGTGCGTCCAAGGTCATGGCGGGTAGGAACGCACGGCTTGAATCGCGAGTCAACAGGCGGGACGGTGCAGACGCCCGGCGCAGCGGCAGTTCTCCTCGGCGATCGGCTGGAGCATGGCGCGCAAGAAGCGACGGGCTTCCGTGTGGCTGGCAGTGGCTGCGATAGCACGCCATTCGGCCGGGAACTGGCAGCGGATCAGGGCAACGGTTTCACGGCGGGAGAGCGCTCCGACAAACTCGTGGGTGGCGTTCGGTACCGTCATCAAGTCCTCCGTTTCGACGAGGAAGGGGAGGGGCGGCCGGGGGAGCATCCGGCCGCCCATGGGGTCTCCCTGGTCAGTTCGCCGGGCAGAGCGGCGCCTTCGGGTTGAAGTCCTCGAAGAGCCCGGACGGGTTGTCCTTGAAGAGCCAGACATGCAGTTCGTAGACGCCCAACGTCATGTCCTGGGCGAATGTCTGGCCGAAGAGTTCAGGCGGCGACGTGTGGCCGGCGGCGTCCCATTCAGCGGTCGGGACGATGTATTCGACGGCGCCGAGCTGGCGCTGGCCGTTGGGGCCCGGGATGTAGACCAGGGCCTCGGGCCGGAGCGGGTTTTCCGAGAGGTCGTGCAACTCAGTGAGGTTGATGTAGTGGAAGCCCATGCCTCCCGTGCCGGGCTTGTCGAAACAGTTGTCCAGGCCGGGGCGGAGATCCCACTGCTCCGCCTGAGCGGTTTCGGTGCGGTGGAAGCGGGCCGTGGCCGCCTTCACTTTGGCGAAGTCGTCGTTTCCGTCGCCCTGGGCCTGGGCGATGGCGAAGGCTGCAATAGCGCCGGAGACCGCGGCGGCGGCGAGCACGCTCGTCCACGTTATTCGTTTGCGATTCATGGGGTCGGTTCCTCCGAAAGTTGGTGGTAGGCGCCGGCGCCGTGCAACTACTATCGAAGGCGGAAACGTTCTTCCGACATGACTCAAACACCGAACGTTGTGACCGAAACGCCGAGCTCGGCGCTCAATGTGACCAGCAGCACACTCGCCGTGACGGAGGCGCTACGGATGCTGCGGCTGCGTGGCGCCGTCTACCTGCGCGGCGAGTTCGCGGAGCCGTTCGGCTGGGAGTCGCTTGGGCCGGAAGGCATGCGGGCGGCACTGTGTCCTGACGCGCGGCAGCTCGTGATCTTCCACGCGGTGATCGAGGGGGAGTGCGAGGTGCTGCTGCCTGACGGGGACATGGTGTTCGCCGAAGCGGGTGACGCGGTGGTCCTCCCCTATGGCGATCAGCATTCGATCGTGAGCCCAGGGGTGAGAGAGACCGTAGGGGTAGAAGATCTCTTGCCACCGCCACCCTGGGGAAACATGCTCGTGATGCAGGACGACAACCCACGCGGACGGCGGACCCGGGTGCTCTGCAGTTACCTGGATTGCGGAGATGTGCTGTTCAATCCGCTGTTGCAGGCGTTGCCGAAGCTCATGGTGGTGCGGCCCAGGCCCGGCCCGGGAGCCGACTGGTTACGAGCCGGACTCCAGTACGCGTCGCAACTCTCGCCGGACGGCATGGCGCATGACCCGATTGGAAGCAGACTACCGGAGCTTCTTCTGGTGGAGACGCTGCGGCAGTACCTGGCGCAAACCGACCGGGACACGAGCGGCTGGCTGGCGGCGCTCGCGGACCCGCTGATCGGGGGAGCGTTGCTGAGGATCCACAGCGATCCAGCCCGGGCCTGGAGCGTGCCGCTGCTTGCAGAAGAGCTTTCTGTGTCGCGCTCGGTACTCGGCGCGCGGTTCGTGGAGCGGCTGGGCGTATCACCGATGCGATACGTGGGCCAGTGGCGAAGACAAGTGGCGAGCCACCTCCTGCGGACCACGGAACTCCCGATCGCGGAAATTGCCGCCCGTGTCGGCTACGAGTCCGAGCAAGCGTTCAGCCGGGCATTCAAGCGGGACTCAGGGGTCTCGCCCGGGGCGTGGCGGAACGGGCTGCGATAACCGGGAGGCTGGCGAAGGTGGACGGTGGCGACGATCCTGATTGCGTTCGCGAAGGCAGTTTAGCGCGCTACTCTCGCCAGGATGCCGATCCCGCGGCGGATGCCGTCTTCGCTGACGCTGGAATAGCCCATGAGGAAGCTCGCGCCGGGCGGGGGGTCACCGGCGTAGTAGGGCGCTGCCGAGTAGATGCCGACGCCCTCGCGGCGTGCCGATTCGATGAACTCGTCCGCATCGGTGACGCCGGAAATGTTGACCAGGACGTGCATACCGCTCTCGGTGCCGGTGATGGCTGCGCGGTCGCCAAAATGCTCCGCGAAAGCGGCCAGCATGGTGGTGCGGCGAGTCTCGTAGACTTTTCGCATGCGGCGAAGGTGGCGTTCGAAATGCCCTTCGTCGATGAAGAGCGCGAGAACAGCCTGGTAGAGGAGTGCGACGTGCCGGTCCGTGAGCCACTTGGCGCCCGTGATGGCAGGCTGGAGGCCGGGTGGGGCAACCATGTAGCCGAGGCGTAGCGCCGGCAGGAGGACCTTCGAGAGGGTGCCGGTGTAGATGACACGGCCGCCTTCGTCGAGGCCCTGGAGGGCGGCGAGGGGCCGGCCCTCGTAGCGAAACTCGCTGTCGTAGTCGTCTTCGATGATGACGGCGCCAGTGCGGTTGGCGTGTGCGAGCAACTCGAGCCTGCGAGCAGCAGACATCACGGCACCGGTCGGGAACTGGTGTGAAGGAGTGACATAAATGACGCGCGCTTCGTCCGGGATGCAGTCGACGCGGATGCCTTCGTTGTCGCAGGGGACCGGGAGAAGGCGGCCGCCAATCGCCTGGAAGACCGCGCGGGCGCCGCGGTAACCGGGGTCCTCCGTGGCGACCACGTCACCCGGGTTGACGAGGACGCGGGCGGCGACGTCGAGCGCCTGCTGCGAGCCATTGACCACGAGGACCTGGCCGGCGTCGCAGCGTACGCCGCGAGACCGCTGGAGATAACGGGCGAGCGCTTCGCGCAGCTGAGGCAGGCCTTCGGTAGGGCCATAGCCGAGAAGTTCCTTTGGCGGATAGTCCAACACCCGCTTGGTCAGTGTGCGCCAGGCGTCCATGGGAAATTCGTCGAACGAGGGTGTGCCGTAGCGGAACTCGAAGTTGGAGGGGCGCTGTGTCTCTTCGTCGATGGTTGTGGGGATGCCGTCCGCAATGAGGCGTTGGGCGAACTCGGAGAGCCGTGGTGGCGCGCCGGACGAGGCTCGGGGGACGGAGTTTGAGAGCGAATCCGCGCGAAACGCGCGGTCCGGAAGGTCCGGCGCTACGTAGGTGCCGGAGCCGTGGCGCGCGGAGAGATAGCCTTCAGCGATGAGTTGTTCGTAGGCTTCGAGGACGGTGTTGCGTGCGAGCGCGAGATTGGTGGCGAGGACCCGCGTCGGCGGGAGGCGTTCGCCCGGGCGGAAGCGTCCGCCGAGGATGCTTTCGCGGATCGCTTCGGCCAGCCGCTGATACGCCGGACGGGCCGGGTCCTCGGGAAGCTCGATGACGATGTCCAAGATTGAATGGTACCAGCGCGCGTTGAGGGGCGGGAGTGGTGTGGGCCACACAGCGCTACAGGGACATCGCTCGTTGCCGATGATCAGGATGCCGCACTGGAGTCTGTATGTACGGATTGGTAAATCGAGCGATCCAGGAGCTCGTTATCGAGCGCTTTGGCGAAGCGGTGTGGGCACAAATTCTGACGCGCGCCGGGCTGGATAAGCCGGTGTTTCTTTCCCATGAGGGATACCCCGACGGACTCACCTACGACCTGGTTGCCGGCGTCAGCGAAGTTTTAGAGCTCGATCCCGAGGTGGTCCTGAAGGAGTTTGGGCGATACTGGATCGAGCACACGGGGAAAGTAGGGTACGCGGACCTCATCGCTGCGTGTGGGAGCACTCTTGGGGAGTTCCTTGAGAACCTTCCCGGGTTGCACACACGGGTGCTGCTCGCCTTCCCCAATTTGACGCCACCCGAATTCGCGACATCGGTCGACGGCTCCAACGCCGCCCGGATCGAGTACTGGTCTCACCGGCCAGGGCTCACGCCGATGGTCGTAGGACTGCTGGAGGGGCTCGGCGAGCTGTTCGGCCAGCGGGTTGAGGTGAGCGCGAGTGCCGACAACACGGACGGCCATGGCCTGTTCTTCCTGAGCTGGGCTGCGCTGGAGGCGGCAGCGTGACGTCTGGGCCATTCACGCTCTCGCCCGCACAGTTCGAAGACGCGTTCCCGTTCCACTTCCTGGTTGGAAGGGACCTGCGCGTGGTGAAGCGCGGCCGGAGCTTGATGAAGCTGAGCACGCCATTCGATCGGGAGGGCGCGGCCTTTGGAGAACTGTTTAACGTCGTCCGTCCAAGATTAGAACTGAGTTTCGAGGCACTCGCGCAGCGCGCAAACAAGCTCTGCGTGCTGGACTGGCACGGCGGAGTGCGGCTGCGGGGCCAATTCATCTATGTGGAAGAGAGCGATCGGCTGCTGTTCCTCGGCTCGCCGTGGGTTTCGAGCGGGGCGCAACTTGCGGAGGTGGGGCTTTCGCTGAAGGACTTCGCCCTTCACGACCCGAGCGTTGACTTCTTGCCCGTCGCCCAGACCCAGCGAAACATGCTCGGCGACGCGCAGCGGCTGGTCCAGGAGCTGGAGGAGCAGCGGAATGAGGCCCGGCGGGCGACCCAATACCTGACGGTGCAGTACGAAATCACGCGGATCCTGTCGTCCGCTGCGGACCGGCTGTCGGCGCGACAGCAGGTGATCACGTCGCTCGTCCGTGAGATGCAGTGGGATGCTGGTTCTTCCTGGTTGCAGGCTGAGCCTGAGTCAGCGTGGATGACGTGCGTGGCGACCGGTAGTTTGAGCGACGACGGCGCTGCTGCCGAGTATACCGCGCTCTCCCGCCAGACAACCTGCAGGCTGGGGGAGCAGTTGCCGGGCTTCACGTGGTGGGCGAACGACGTCGTCTGGCTGGAAGACCTGCATGGCGAAGTCGAGCGGTACGGCGGACCGGTCGAACGCTACGAATCGTTCGCTTCTGCGGTGGTGCTGCCGGTGTGGAAGGGCGCGTCGGTGGTTGGCGCGGTGGAGCTGCTTTCGACCAAGCCGCGGCCGGCGGACCCCGCGCTGACACGCCTGTTGCGAGAGGTGGGCGTGCGTATCGGGCAGTTCATCGACCGGCAGGAAAGCGAAGCGGCCCTGCGCGGCTCGGAACAGAAGTACCGGATGGTTGTTGAGAGCGTACGCGAAGTGATCTTCAACACGAGCGCGGACGGCGTATGGACACTGCTGAACCCGGCCTGGACCGAGATAACCGGATTCGCGGTGGAACAAACGCTGGGCACGTTCTTCCTTGACTATGTCCATCCAGACGACCGCGCGGCGAACGTTGAACAGTTCGAGCGGTTGCTGGGCGGCGAGAAGGATTATTGCCGGCACGAAATCCGCTACGTCACCGCGGACGGAGGGTTCCGCTGGATGGAGGTGTTCGCGCGATTGGTGTTCGACGAAGCGGGAGAGCTCGCAGGGACGGCCGGTACGCTCATGGACATCACGGAGCGCAAGCGCTCAGAGCAACAGATCATCGCGGCTCGGGATGAAGCGCACGCGGCAAACCGGGCGAAAAGCGAGTTCCTCTCGCGCATGAGCCACGAGTTACGCACGCCGCTGAATGCCGTACTTGGGTTCGGGCAGTTGCTGGAGATGGCGAATCTGCCCGAGGCCGAGGCCCAGCAAGTGGGGTACATCCTGAGCGCGGGGAACCACCTCCTTTCGCTGATCGATGAGGTGTTGGACATTTCGCGAATCGAGAGCGGCCGGTTGTCGATTTCGACGGAACAAATCGCCCTGACGCCGCTCATTGAGGATGCGCTGCGCATGATCCGGCCATTGGCGGAGGAACGAGGAGTCGTGTGCATCGCGGCGCCGGAGCTGGCCGGACTCGGGAATGCGCGCGCCGACCTCCAACGGACGAAACAGGTCCTGATAAACCTGCTGAGCAACGCCGTGAAGTACAACCGCGAAAACGGCTACGTGCGGGTCAACGCCCACGCCGATGCGGCCGCGGGCCGAGTCCGCGTGACGGTGAGTGATACCGGCCCGGGCATCGCGAGAGAGTACCTGGACCGGATTTTCACCCCGTTCGAACGGGCGGGTGCGGAGAGGACAGACATCCAGGGTACGGGGCTGGGCCTTGCCGTTTCGAAAGCCCTGGTTGAAGCGATGGGCGGAGCAATGGGCGTGCAATCGGTGGTGGGCGAAGGAAGCACGTTCTGGTTCGAGCTGCCACTGGGCGAAGCGAGCCAGGCCGCGGCTGGGTATCCCATCGCCGAAGAGGCGCCGGCCGACGTGCTCTACATCGAGGACAACATTGCCAACCTGACGCTGGTGCGGCAGGCGGTTGAGCGCAGAAAGGGTGTGCGCCTGTTGCCGGCCATGCAGGGCGGAGCGGGACTGACTATTGCCATGGAGCAGCGCCCGGCTCTCATCCTGCTTGACCTGCACCTGCCCGACATGCACGGGGAGGACATCCTTGCGTCACTACGGGACGACCCGCGAACGGCGGGCATTCCGGTGGTCGTGACGACGGCGGACACTACACCGGGCCTGGCTGACCGCATGCAGGCGCTTGGGGCGAACGGCTTCCTGCCGAAACCCGTGGACGTACGGGAAGTGCTGGCCACCGTCGATCGGTGGATTCCCGGATCAACGGGCCCGGCAATGCCGCCGAAAATCCGAAGGGACGCGCTCGATGATTCGAGCGCCGCGTAGGAGGAGGCATGGACAGCAGCGCGTCATCTCCGTTCGAGCCGCGGATCCTGCTGGTCGACGACCAGCAGGCGAACCTGGTGCTGCTCGAGGCCATCTTGCGTGAGGGCGGCTACCACTCGCTGTGGAGCATCCGAGACCCACG
>CAYTBM010000015.1:0-12384 GCA_964436025.1 uncultured Anaerolineaceae bacterium | reverse complement strand
CGGACGAGTTCTTCCCCATCCTTGTCTTGACCGCCGACATCACCGCGGAGGCGCGCAACCGGGCACTTGCGGGCGGGGCAAGTGACTTCGTGCGGAAGCCATTCGACACTACCGAGGTGCTCCTGCGCTGCAGGAACCTGCTCGAGACGCGGCGCCTGCACCGCGAGCTGGCCGTCCACAACCAGGAGCTCGAAGTGCGAGTGAAGGAGCGGACCAGGGAATTGGAAGCGACTCAACTGGAAATCCTGGAACGGCTGGCACTCGCCGGGGACTTCCGTGACGACATCACGGGCAACCATGCGCGCCGCGTGGGTGCGGCCTCGGCGGAACTGGCTTCGATGCTGGGGCTTTCGAGCAGCGACGTCGATGTCCTCCGGCTGGCGGCGCCATTGCACGACCTGGGAAAGATCGGGATCGCCGACGCCATCCTGCACAAGCCCGGACGTTTGACACCCGAGGAGTTCAGCGAGGTGCGCAAGCACACTGAGCTGGGCGGCAGGCTGCTGTCCGGCAGCAATTTCGCGATTTTGCGGGTGGCGGAGGACATCGCCCGGCATCATCACGAGCGTTGGGATGGAAGCGGCTACCACGGGCTGCGCGGGGACAGCATTTCTGCGTTCTCCCGAATCGTTTCCGTGGCTGACGTGTTCGACGCGCTGACCCATGTGCGGCCGTACAAGCGGGCCTGGCCGCACGACGAAGCGCTCGCTGAGATCGGCCGCGGCCGAGGGACGCACTTCGATCCGGATGTGGTCGATGCATTCATGGCGGCGCATCGGACGTGCGGCGCGCTGGTGGAGGCGGTATGAACCCGCAATCGGAAGTTTGTGTGACCTGCGGCTCGATGGCGGTGGCCGCGGAGCTATCTTTCCGGACTGAGCGGTACACGGAGGAAGCGGGATGGTCCCAGACTGGCGAATACGCCACGTTCCTGCAATGCCAGCCGTGTTACGAGCGGTCGGAGCAGGGCCTGAGGGAAGTGGCGAGCCCCGCGGCCGGCGCGAATCGGCCCATGCCGCATCCGGCGCCGCGATCGCTGCGCAACCAGTCATCGTGCGAGTTCTGTGCCGGGTCCTTGCGCCCGGAATCCGTGGTTGTGGAAGTGGTGCCGATAGAACGCGAGCGGGTGGCGAGCTGGCGGTTCAAGGTACGCGGGCGCATGGGCAGTTTCCGGCTTTGCAGGATGTGCGCTTGCTGGGTGCGAGCGCAGGCCTATGGCCGTGACGGCGGCGTTGCATCGCGCGGGCCCGATGCAACGCGCGGTTCGTGGCTGTTCACCTCGGTCCTGGATGCGATGGCGACAGAACTATCGGAACAGGACACCGAAATCGTCCGGCGCAGCGTGCAGACGATGGGTGGGCGGTTCCAGGCCATTGCCGCTCCCAACTTCCCCGGCCTGAACCCGAACACGGTGGCATTCTTCGTTGGCTGCTCGAGTACTGACCGTGCAACGAGGTTCGTCGAGTCGCTGCCTGATCCGTTGCGGTCGCGCGTGGTGCTCGTAGCACGCTGGGACACCCAGGCCGACCTGGCGTCGGGCCTGGGGGCCGGAGCCGGCGACTTCCGGACGTCGCCGCTCACTGCGCAGGGAGTGGCGGGGGCCATCGACAGGATTGCGGGCGTGAAGGGGCCGCGGCACAGTTCAGGGCTGGTAATGCTGGATGACCCGTCGCCGCGGTACGGTTTCGCGCGCCAACTGTTGCAGGTGATGGCAAGGAAGCCGGGACCGATTATCGGGCAGGCGACATTGCTGCGGGCGGCAGTACGCGGGTACGACTCCGTGGGGATACTGCCTGGTGGGGACCTGGGGGTGGCGACCTATTGCGAGCCACATCGGGTAGAGGAAGTTCGGCGTCGGTTGGAATTCGTGCTGGGGCGGGACTACCAGGTAACGGTGCGCTCGACGTCTTCCGACACCGTGAGCGAACGCGCCCATGAGAGCGGTCACCTGCTGGCTGTGGACGGTGAAGTGGTGGGAGCCGGGGTCGCAGGTCTGCCGCATCCCGGGAACGCGCCGGACGGGACGCCGACAGTCCTCTACATCGAGGACACTCTGTACAGTCTGCGGCTGATGGAGGACGCATTCAGGCTTGCCGGGGGTCTTCACCTGATCACCGCGGCATCGGGTACGCGGGGCCTGGACCTGGCTCGGACGGTGATGCCGGACCTGGTGCTGCTCGACCTGCACCTGCCGGACCTCTCGGGGGAGCAGGTGCTCCGGCGACTGAAAGGCGAGCCGGCGACGGCGGACATTCCCGTGATCGCGTTGACCGCCGACGCGACGGACTCGACGCGATCGCGGGTGCTCGCCGGGGGCGCGGCGGCGTATGTGACCAAGCCAATCAACATCCGGAACCTGCTCGACCTGGTGAGGCAACGCCTGGCAGCGTGACGTTGCTTGCCGGAAACGGGAAGAAACGGGGGTTTCTCCGATGGCGTGCTGAGGGTGAGGCCGTAGAGTACGCGCCGGGGCAACAGAGCGTTTGAGATCGGCGAGCAAAGGCGCAAGTTCGGAATGGATCCGGCCGTGGACAATCGCGGGCGGATATGCGCTGGTGGCCGGAGTCTGGATCCTTACCAGCGGACTGGTTTTCGACCGAGCATTCGGTCGGGACGGCGAGCTTCGAAGCGTACTCGAGCAGGTCAAGGGCTTCGCGTTTGTTGGGGTCACCGCGGTCGTCCTCTGGCTGGTGATGCGGCGATTCGCCCGTTCCATGGAAGGAATGCGGGCGCAATCGGCAAGGCTCGCGCAGTTTCCTCAACTCAGCCCCAACCCGGTGGTAGAGCTCGCGGCCGACGGATCGATCACGGCGCTGAATATGGCCGCGAGCATGGCGGTGCGCGAAAGCGGTGCAGACATCGTGGATTTGTTGCCGAGCGAATACGCGACGATCGCGCGTGACTGCATTGCCTCGGGGGAGGCGCGACCACAGGTGCCGGTTTCGAGGCCGGGGCGAAGCTGGGAGTGGACGATCTTTCCGGTGTCACACCCGCCTGGCGCATATGCGTTCGGGGTGGACCGCACAGAACAGGACAGGCTCCAGTTGCAGGTGCAGCAAACCGCCCGGATGGAGTCGGTAGGGCGGATGGCGGCTGGCCTGGCACATGACCTGAACAACATCCTGACAGCCATCGGCGGTTATGCGTCGCTCGCTTCTCTGGATGCAAAGCCCGGGAGCGACAGCGCGGATGAACTGGATGGGATCCAGGCGGAGGTCGAGCGGGCGACGCTGCTGGTCAAGAAGCTTCTTTCGATCTCAAGGATGCGGTCTCCAGATAGGGACTCACGGCTAATTGACCTCGGAAGTCATGTGGCCGCGCTGGAAGGCACCCTGCGGCACCTCGTGCCGTCGCGCGTACGGTTAGCCGTGGAGGTGAGCGCGGACGCGGCGGTCGTCGACGTGGACGTGGCTGAACTGGAACAGGCGCTCCTCAACCTGGTAGCGAACGGAGTGGACGCGATCGAAGGGGCCGGTAGCGTGACGGTGAGCACGCAGGTGGTGCGGGGCGAAGCCTGTATCTCGGTTCGGGACACAGGCAGCGGCATCGCGGAAGCGGTCCTGCCACGCATCTTCGAACCGTTCTTCACGACCAAGGAAGATGGGCACGGTACCGGATTAGGGCTGGCTTCGGCCAACGCATTCGCAAGACGCAGCGGCGGGCGGATCGAGGTGACGACGGCGGAAGGGGAGGGTTCGACCATTTCGGTCGTTTTGCCGCTAATCGGTGTGAAGATTAGTTAGTGGTTCTTCGGGCCGAGGTCCGTCGATGATCGACGGCTTCTTCGCGATCTTGGCGAACATCTCGAACTCACCCGCCCGGTCCTCGACGATGCTGTGATACGGGGCCTTGCGCTTCGATTCTTCCCAGGCCCATTCGCGGTTCTGCTTGTCGGTGGCGGCCATCGACTGATCATAGCTGTTGGCTCCTGGGAGTCGCTCCGGCTCCCGCCTGAGCCCCTCGTGCAGCGGCGTTCGCTGCCTTCCAGTCGCGGTTCCACGCGACGAGCGCTAGGCACTCCCGAGGCGAGCTTCGACCCACGGCAGGATCATGTCGATGAGGCGTTCCCTGGGGTCGGCGAGTTGTTTGCCTTCTTCGCCGACGGGATAGAGGTAGTGGTCGGCCCAGGGGAGTTCCATCATCTGTTTGTCCGCGGCGCCGCTCCTCGCGAGGATTTCCTGCTGTTCGGCGGGGAAGATGTCGCAATCGCCGTCGGCGAAGACGATGAGTGTGGGGACTTTGACGTGCTGGATGGTGTCCGGGAGGTCGGCCTGGGAGCTGGTGCCGCTCCATGTGCTGAGCCAGCCGCGGGGAGTCATAACGCGGGCCAGGCCACCCGGGCCGTAGTTGCCGATGATGGGGTCGCCCGGGGAGAAGATGCTGCCGAGCGGCCGGTTACTGGGGTCGATTGTCGGGTCGAGGTAAGCGGGATTCGCCAGGGTGCGGTAGATGATCATGTAGCGGCCAAGCCGGCCCCGGCGCGCGATCATGGTTTGCGTCGCCACTGGTAGCGAGGCGTGGCCGGAGTCTCGAAGTTGGCCGCGGAAGAAGCTGTGCTCGGCGATGTGGTCACGCGCGATGTTGTCGAGGCGGCGACTCCGCTCGAGTTGGAGTTCGCGGTACGCGGCAAGCCAGGCTCGGTCGTAGGAACTGGCCTGAGGGAACGGGCGGTAGCCGTTGGCCGGGTTGTACATGTCCCACTGAGGGTCGGTGCTTGTTGGGTCGGTTTCGTTGGTCACCGCGGGGTCAAGGACGTTGAGCATGAAGCGGCCTTCGCCGAGGTGCGCCGCTACCGCGATGTAGAGGTCTCCTTCGGGCATGACCTCTTTCGTGAGGTCGATCGGTTCGCCGCCCGGGGTGGAGCTGAGGCGCTCGGCGGGAGCCTTCGAGGCCTGCGACTGGTAGAAGGAGAGCAGTGATCCGCCGCCGCTGTTCCCGAGGAGGACGATGCGCTCGAAGCCACGCTCCTTGAGGTGGCGCATGCCGGCCGCAATGTCGAGGAGCAGGCGCTCGTGGACCATATCGGTGTCGTTGTTGATGTAGCGGCTGTTCTGGCCGAAGACTGCATAGCCGCGGGCGGTGAGCGGCGGGACAACGTAATGCCGCGTGAACTCGCCGCGGGGGTGCATGAGGTAGAAGCATGTCCTGGGTTCCAGGTTGGCCGGACGGTAGAGGATGCCGAAGCTCTGCGCGGTATCACTTGCGTCGAGGTAGACAACGTCTTTGCGGACCGCGGGGTCGAGGTACGAGAAAGCGAAGGGGAGGCGCCGGGCGCGCTCTTCGGTGGGATGCGACATGGCGAACGCTCCAGGTGTTTTGGGTTGGCGATTCCGGATTGTGGATTGTAGGCCCGGATGCGCTCCGGAGTGTGTGCTTCAGCGCGGAAGGCGCTGAAGCACGTTCGCGACCTCAGCGGGGCGCTTTCTCGTTGATTTTCTGCGCGGCGAGCTTGCGGACCGCGTCAGTCTCGGCCCCATCAGGGCCGATGACGTAAACGATTACGACAGCCCGGCCCATGCGGTAGGCGTCGGTATAGACGCGTGTGCCGTTCGCGTCGGTCTTCGCCGTCTTGTAGCTCTTCGCCTGGTCCGCCTGAAACACGGGCGCATTGTCGTTCTGGGTAGCGTTTGGGCCGAAGAGGTCTGGAGGGGGGTTGCGCAACGCTTCGGAGATAGCACCGTACTGCTGGGTTGCCGCATCGATGGTTGGATGGAGGTTGATGTCGGTCCGGGCTGCGACGACCTTGCCGGATCCGGTTGAACCGGCGAATTGAGCGGTGAACGCATCCTGGTTCTGCGTCGAGCCGGCCGCCTTGCCAGACTGCGTGATGGTCAGGCCCCTGGAACTCAGGTCAGGGGTAAGGTCGGCTGCGGTCTTTCCGGCCGCCGAGCCGTTGTTTGTTCCATCGTCATCGTCGCCTCCGCAAGCAACCGCGGCCATGACCGCGAAGATTGCCAGGAGTGCGAGGAGAGTTAGCGCAGGGCGGCCGCTCGTGCAATGAGTTCCGCCGCCTGATCGGGATTCAAGTGGTCCGTGCTGAGGCACAGGTCGTAGGTGCATGGAGTGAGCCACCCTGTCTCGTAGAAGCGCCGGAAGTACTCCAGCCGTTCGTGGTCGGTACGCTCAATGATTTTGAGGGCTTCCTTTTCGTCGATGCCCATGCCGGCCTTGATTCGACGGGCGCGGAAGCTGCTGGAACCGGTGACCAGCACCCGTACCGTATCCAATCGCTCGCGAAGGATCACCTGCGCGGCGTGGCCGACGATGACGCAGGTCCCCTGGTCGGCGGTCTGGCTAATGACGTCTTCGACGAACTTTCGGTAGTCGATAGACGTGAAGAGGGGACTGGTGGAGAGCGGAAGCGGATCGGCCCAGGCCGCGACGGGCATGCTCGGGTTTCGCGCGAGAGCTTCGAGGAGTCTTGTCATGAGCGAGGGTGTGTGTTCGGACTCCGAAACGGTTTCGGGCGAGACTCCCGCGTCCTCGGCGGCTTTCTGGATGACCTGGTAGTCGATGTAGCGGAAGTCGAGCTTCTTGGCGAGTGCCTGCGCGACTTCCTCGCCGGCGGTGCCGACCTGGCGAGAGATGCTGACGACGCGAGTGTTCATAAGGGGGCGTCCCTGGTTGTATTCCGGGCGGATTGTAGGCGATGGAGGTTAGCAGCCCAGCGCCGCCCGCCGGGCGCGCCCGCGCGCTTCCAGGGCGAACCAGAGGATTGCGCCGATGAGCGCGGCCGCCGCGTGCTGGAAGTCGAACAGCCTGTGCCAGAACGCGATCCGCACGGCGAAGAAGCCTGCGAGCGCACCGAGCCCGGTGAAGCGCCAGGGAGTGGGAAGGGAGCAGCAGAATGCTGTCATGCAGGCGAAGCCGCCGGAACTCGAGCCAGAGTCCGGCGCGCTGGAGAGCCTCCCGGCGGTGGCGCTGCCGAGCCAGCCCGCAACCTGGAGGATCAGGAGAATCGGGAGAGTACTTAGCCAATCTCCCAGGAAGAACGTGGTTACGGCCCGCCTGGTGCCCGCAAATGCTTCGAAGACCGGGACGGCCAGCGCTGTGAGGCCCAGCACCGTGGGCGAAAACCCCGGGCTGGTCTGCACGAACGGGCTCAGCGCGATGCGGTAGAACTCGAGGTCCTCGATCGCATCCCAGTCGAGCGCGAAGTGATGCTGCAACTGCGAATGGAGGGCGTGGTCGATGTTCGTCGCGACTGCGAGAGCGATGGTGACGACCGCGAGCGACAGTCCGAACCAGGGGATGTGCCGGGCCTGCGTCATACCCCGACCGGGACTTCGCGCTGAACGTGGCCGGCGGCACGTTGATGGAACCTGAAGTGGAGGGGCAGTTTGCCGGAGACTTCACCGGCGCGCGCGACGGCAAGGGCCAGCGCGGGCAACTGCACGTCGCTTCGATAGCAGAGGTAGCGGGGCTGCCAGTCCGGCTTCCACTTCTCCTTGAAGGCGCGGAGGCCCTGGAAATTGAACGTCCGCCCGCCGCGTTCGTAGAGCTGTCGCAAGGCCAGGCCTGTAAGGCCGGTGGCTTCGATGTTTGCGAGCGGCGCGAGGCCCAGGTTCAAGCCCTGCAAGCCTTGTGCACGGAAGTGCTCGATCAGCCCGACGAAGAGGAAGTCCATGGCCCCGTCTTCCGCGGTGGGGCGGCGGCGCATGAGGTCGAAATTGCCATCGCTGCCGTTGTAGGCCGGGATGAGGTTGGCGAATGCTTCGATCTTGCCGCCGGGCGCCCGGACTACGGCGACATCGCAGGAGCGGACGTAGGCGCGTGTAAACGAACCCAGGGAGAAGGCACGCTCGCGGTGGCCGCCGTCTCTCAACCAGGCGTCCGAGATAGCTTGAAGCTGCTCGGTCGTGGCTTCGTCGATGGGTGCAGGGAGGACTTCGAAGGTGAAGCCATCGCGCTGGAGACGGTTCACCGTATTCCGCAAGTGCTTGAACGACTTTCCGGCGAGGGCGAAGCTTTGGACCGGGACAACGGCCTCTTCGCCCACTTTCAGGGCCTGGAGCCCGGCTCCGCGGAGCTCGACGGCCCCGGTCTCCGTGACCTGGTGGAAGCAGAACGCCCAGCCGTTCAGGTCGCAGAATTCGGCGAACTCGCGGACGACACGACGCCTCGCGGCGGGCTCACCGATGGGCTCGCCGAGGGCGACGGCCGCATGCCCGACCACGCGATAGCCGATGAACGCTTCGCCCTCGGATGCAAAGAAGTACGACTTGTCCGGGAGAAGGTGGAAATAGGCGATGGCCGACCCGGCGTAGCGCTCGAGCAGCGATGTCACACGTCGGCGTTCTTCGCCGCCGGCCGAACGGCGCTGAATGACCGGATGAAGGAGGTGGTAGGCGCTGATGAGGAAGATCGCGATGGCGCCGGCCCGGACCGAATCGATGAACCAGGCGCCGTGACGGGTGACCGGATCGATGGTCGTCGAGGGGAGCACAAAGAGCAGGCGCACTCCATCTTCGAGAGAATCCAGGAAGGTGGTTGAGCCTGCGAAGTGTCGATCGAGCAGGTAGAGGCCGGAGACACCGTAGAGCAGGACGCCCAGCTCGCCGACGACGAGCCAGATGACGCCCTGGCGCGCTCGCGCGGGGTCGCTGCGGGCGGGGAAGCTTGCGGCGAACGTAAGGAGCAGGCCGAGGACGGAAGCGTTCGCGGCGATGCCAACGTAGTCCACCCGCTTGAAGGGATGAGCGACCAGTGCGGCGGCGATAGCGAGCGTGGCGATCAGCCACGCCTGGCGTTTGCCGTGGAGCAGCCCGGGCGCCGACGCCAGGAGCGCTATGCCGGCGGCGAGCAGGGCATAGCGGGACGAGGTGACGGCGGCGTGGGGGACGGCTTCGTGCAACCGGCCGATGTGGACGAGCGGATGCTTGCGGGCGGCGAGCAGGATGTTCAGCGCGCCGAGGGATCCGGCGGCTGCGGCAAGAAGGCGGCGCCGGTTTGCGCCCTCTATGCCGGGCCGGCGGTGCGCTTGCCGGGCGTCTCCGGCGCCCAGCAGATGGACGGTTGTAGCCCCCACGGCGAAGGGAACCCATGTTTCGAAAAGCCGGTACACGATTACGACCAGGGCGACGTTCGCCGTGGCGATGCCGGCGTGACCCAGGGCGAGGCCGAGTCCGGCTTCGGCGAATCCGAGGCCTGCGGGAAGGAACCCAACGGTAGAGAAGAGGACGCCGGCGACGTAGGCGAGCACCGGTGTGGTGAGACCAGCACCACCGGTGAAGGCGCAGAGCGTGGCCCAAAGAGTAAGGACGCCAACAACCTCAATGAGGACCGCGAATAGTACCGGCGTCATGAACGCACTCGGGTCCTTCGACAGTGCGCGAATGGACTCATACAGCTCCCGGGGAGGTTCGGAGGCGGTTGCTGGGGCGGAGCGCCCGATGGCGGGCCGGACGCGACGCCAGGCACGGCCTGGCAGGGCGTGGAGCCAGTAGAAGGCACGCTCGCTGCGGATCGCCGTGACCATTACGCCGATGCTGACGGCCGTGTAGCACCCGAAGATGCCCGCCGCCGCCAGTTCGAGCCGGCTCAACTGCCCGGCCAGTGCCGCGAAGACGAGCGCGCCTGCGAGGAAAACGGCGAACACGAGATGTCCCAATTGGGCTGTCACGACATAGCCGATGACCGCGGGAGCTACTGGCTCGCCGGAGCGGCGGGCCTCGGCGATGACCACGGGCATGCCTCCGAGGCCGCCGGAGTTGACCACCGCCATGTTCGAGAAGTGGATTGCGGGGCCCATGAGGAGCGCTCGCTTCCATGAGAGCCGGTAGCCGACGGCCCGAAGCGACGATCGAAGCAGGCCTGAGTAGGCTGCCAGGTAGAGGACGCTGCCGACGGCCGCGAGCAGAAGGTAGGCAGGACGGGCGTTTCCGGCAGCGTGGAGGGCAGCAGTTACTTCGGAACGGTTGAGGTAGACGAACGCCGCTCCGAGGAGGGCGGCGATGACGCCGAATCCGAGCCGGACGGAATGTCCAGCGGGCGAGGTAGGTGAGGCGGGCGCGACCGAGACGGCCATCGCTTCACAGTGTTCTCCCAGTTTGGTCGGGAACCAAGAGTCTCCCACGTCAAACTTCGGGTCAGGGTAAAGGTCCGGGGAATGGCAGACGCGAAGAAGGCCCGTTTTCCGCCGGGCCTTCTCCTGAGAAGCGGGTTGCCAGAGCGATCCGGACGCTCGTCAGGCCTCGGTGGGGGCTGCCACGTCTTCGAAACGGGCCAGCAGGTAGGGGTCGAAGCGGGTACCGGACAGTCCCCGCATAACTTCGAGTGCTTCGGACCGCGGCATGGCACGGCGGTAGGGGCGTTCGCTAGTGAGGGCATCGAAGGCTTCGCACATGCCGATGATCTGGGCCTCGGCGGGGACTTCGGCGCCTTCGAGCATGCCTGGATACCCCTTGCCGTCGACGCGCTCGTGGTGACAACCGACCCACCAGGCGGCAGCCCCGAGCCCCGGTATCTCGCTCAGGATGTCCCGCGCGTACACCGGGTGGAGTTGGACGGTAGACATTTCGTCTACGCTGAGGATGTCGGGCTTGCTCAGGTAATGGACCGGGACTCCGAGGGTGCCAACGTCCTGGAGGAGCGCAGCGACCTTGAGGAGGTCGGCGCGCCGCTCGGTCATATCGCACTGGAGGGCGACGCGGCGAGCGAGGTCGGCGACACGGCGGCCACGGCCGTGTTCCCTGCCGCTCCGGGCGTCGACGACATCGCTGACGACGCCAAGGAAGTCGAACATCTCGTCGCGTCCGAGGATTCCACCGTAGTTGAGCGACATGAGCGCGGAAGGGAGGTCGTTGTCATAAAGGCCCAACCAGAAATCGTCGCGCGTGGCGATTTCTGCCATGCGGTTGGCGAGGTCCGGGTCGATTTCGCTTCCGGCCATCTCGCGGACCATGGCGGGGCCCTTGCGCCGAATCACGAGCGGCGAGGTCTCGGCGTCGATGAAAGATTCGACGCGGTCAGCGAGGGCGACGATGCGCGAGATGAGCGGGACGCGTTCGCCCGGTTCGGCGTTCGGGGTGCCGGAGCCGTCCCAGCAGTCGTGATGGGTGGAAACGGCGCGGGCAACGGCTTCGCTCAGGCCGAGCTTGCGGACGATGCGCGCGCCCTCCTCGCAGTGGTGGGCGATCGCTTCGACGACCTCGGACCATCCGCCGGGCGGCACCTGGTTGAGCACCTCGGTGCTGCGGGCGGCGCCTGCGATGAGCTTTGCGCCCCGGGTCGTGTCGATGCGGGGCATGAGGCTGCTGGATGCCATGCCCACGTCATGCAGGAGAGAGCCGAAGAACACCTCTTCGATGCGCTGCGGTTCCAGGTTCAACTCGCTGGCGAGAAAGACGCCGATGTAGGCAACGCGCTGGGCGTGGCCCGGGCGGCGGCCCTCGGCGAGATCGAGCGCGCGGCTGAGGGCCGCGAGGAGCGTGCCGCGGCTGAGCCGTGGCAGGCCTGAGAGGCCGGCATCTTCGTAGAGCGACGGGTCGAGGAATTCTGCCTTGACCGTCTGGATCTGCGCTTTGGAAGCCATGAGCCCATGTTCTCCGCGGCCAGACGCCGCTAACGGAAATATCGGCCGGGGCCGGGAAGGGCCATAGGGAGAAGTTGGTTAGTGCCGATTGAAATAGGGAAGAGTCGTAGGGTGCATTCACACAATCGAAGCGAAACGGGGAGGAAGCAGGGTGTTCCCCGCCTGCACGACGTTCACAAACCGGCTACACTGAAGGACACCGCGCGCCGCACGCGTAGTGCATTCGGCGTGAATCTTCCAAGGCGACGAAATAGAACAGAGATGGATCGCTCCCGGCTGAGCCGGTTTGTCAATCAGCCTCTCAGTGAGCTGCCGCTCGACGAGCCAGCCGTCGTCTCTCCGTTTACCACTGTCCGATCCGCGATTGCCACGATGCAGGAGGGTTCCCGTTCGTGTGTGGTGGCCGTTGAAGAGGGGCGAGTGGTGGGGATTTTCACGGAGCGAGACGTACTGACGCGGTGCATGGGTGACGGGTTCGATTGGGACCAGGCGCTCGGCGACTCCGTCCTGACGCGCAACCCGCGCACGATCGCATCGAGCCGTTCAATAGCCGAGGCCGTTTTCCTGATGCAGCAGCACCATTACCGGACGCTGCCTGTTATGGAAGGGGGCTCGGTGGTGGGACTCGTCCGGCTCGGTGAGCTTGTCCGGCACCTCGCCGAGGAATACCCGGAAGATGTACTCAACCTGCCTCCACGCCCTCACCAGGTGATGGAGAGACCAGAGGGTGGATAGCAGAGCTCCATGACCACTGAAACCCCAACACGCCCCGAGCACGTCGTCGAGGAACTCGACCGTGTGACGATTCGCTTCGCCGGTGACTCCGGTGACGGGATGCAGCTGACGGGCAC
>CAYTBM010000014.1:0-24339 GCA_964436025.1 uncultured Anaerolineaceae bacterium | reverse complement strand
TGATCACCTTGCCGCAATTGGAACAAACCACGCGGTTCGCTGAGCGGGCTTCTGGGGCCAGTTCCACGATAAAGCTGGAGCGACCCGGCGTGGACCCGGCGACCGTTACTTTCATGACACCGTCCAGCTCTGCAAGACGCTCCTGGAACTCCAGTAACGTCGTCAGGTCGGAGGTTGGCGTTTCCACGCGGGCGAACTCGGGACGTTCGCGCGGCGCGGCCGACGGCGCGTCGTCCCCCAGAGAACCAGACAGGGCGGCGATAGCCGTTTCCAGCCGTGCCGCCAGTCCGCGATACCTCCCCAGGAGGTCCCGCAGGGGCTGGAACACGAGCTCAACCAGTGGATCGGTGTCCGGGCTCTCCACGGCGCCTCCCGTCCACGCGCGAGGGGCGCGAGGAGTCAGGCTGATGCTACGTCGGCTGATTCGCGTTTACGTCGAGGAAAAGTCGGGCGTGCCCCGTAACGGAAACGGCCAATGGACGTAATCTATTTCGACAATTTGCGTCGAGTATCCGAATTCTGTTCAGACCTGCACATACGGCGAGCCGGACGGTTGTATGCTGACGGGACCGCGGGGGCGGGACCATATGAAAGCGACGGAGTTCAGGACCGCCTGCGAGGCGTATGACCGCATTGCTGGCCCTGACGACTGGGCGTCATTCGCGGGCGCGTTCGACCGCGTCCTCGAAGGGCTGACGGTCGATGACATGGATGTCGTAGGGCGCGTGATCCAGGCGCTGAAGCAGTGGCGTCTCGGCGAACCCACGAGCCCGCGCGGGTCCGGCGACCGCGAGGACATACTCCAGACCCTGGCGCGCCACCTGTCCGAGCCGGGCACACCGCCGGCATCGAGAAAGCGACGAACGCTGAGCCGCGCCGCCGGCCGATGACGCCTGATAACCTCAGTATCCGCTGCGAAACGTGAAGATGTTCAACACTTTACAGAACCCGGTTGCAATCCCGCACGACGTTTCCGCAGACTCTCGCCGATGGTCATTTCCAGCATCATAGGAGTGAATCCGGGCCAGGCGATTCGCAACGCCCTTCGCCTGGTTGCGGCGCGTGACTCTGAAGCGCCGTTGCTGGACGCGGCTTCGCTCGTGCTCTCGGCGGCACGCATGGCTGACCCTTCAGATCCCGCCTGGAGTGACTTCCTTGCGCGCTTGAACGCCGCGGAAGTCTCGACGATCGAGAATGCGCAGGCCAGCAGCGGGTTGTGCCAACTGGTAAGCCCACTGCTCCTGCCGCATGGCAACCAGCACGGCGGCTGAATTCACGAGGATCGGTACGGCGAACGGCTTCGGCAGACGGCGCCACGGCTCCACTGAACGTGCCGAACAACGGCCCGCACTCTAGACTCCCCCAGCGGGCCGCGCCGGAAGGTTCCGGCGCCGCGTGGAGGAGAACCTGTGACCGACGAAGTGCTATTCAGCGTCGAAGACCACGTCGCGGAGATCGTGCTCAACCGTCCGCACCGCCGGAACGCGCTCACGGGACCGCTGCTCGAAGGGCTGCACGAGGCGATGGGCCAGGTTTCCGAGCGGACGGACATCCACTCGGTGCTGCTCCACGGCGCCGGGGGCGCGCTGTGCGCAGGAGTGGACCTCACCGAGTTCGGCGCGGACCCGCCTCCCGAGTGGCTCCCGCGCTTCCGGCCCATGTGGATCGACCTGCAGGTGAAGTTTTACCGATGCCCCGTGCCCATCGTCGGTGCGCTGGAGCGGTTCGCGATCAACGGCGGCGGACCTATCGCGAGCTGCTGCGACCTGCTCATCGCCGGCGAGACGGCGTACCTGCAGGTCGGTGAGATTCGCCAGAACACCTCTCCGGCGATGAACCTTGCCTGGCTGTTGCTGCGCCACGGCGAAGCAGTCGCCGCGAGAATGGCGCTCACCGGTGACAAGGTTGCCGGACCCGAACTCCTGCGCCTGGGCATCGCCACCGAGGTCGTACCAGACGATCGCGTCCTGGAGCGTGCGCGCGAACTGGCAAGGTCCATCGCTTCGTACGAGACCGCGGGGGTACGCGGGGTAAAGGCGACAATGCGCGGTCTCCCGGGCCTGAAGGACCCCGAGACCTACTTCCGCGAGGGCTTCGGATGGCACGCCGGACAACCCGGGAAAGGCACCGCTCGCGTCTGATTCACGAAGAAGGGGCGTGCCCCAGGCGCGGAGTGAGTTGCACCAGTACTCCTCCGGTACTCCCGGGATGGAGGAAGACGTGGGGCGGCTGGTCCAGCAGCCGGTGTCCCGCAGCCTCAAGTTGGGCCCTCGCCAGGCCAGCGTCCGAAGGGATGACGGCGAGCGCGATTGGGCCATCGCCAGCGGCATCCAGCCGGCGCCTGATGGCGCTGTCCGCGCCCGGTAGCGGCGAGATAAGCTCGATCATCTGGTCAGCCAGCAAGAAGCGCGCAGTGACGCTGTTTCCGAGCGGGTGGGGCCCCAGCTCGTCGGGAGTATCTCCGGCGATGAGGCTCCAGCGCTCCGCCGCGCTCGCCAGGTCGGCCACGACGAGTGCAACGTGATCAACGCGCGCCGCTGACGGCGCGATGGCGCCCGTTTCGGGACGGAGTTCGCGGAACGAGACCTCGATCCCGCCTGCCATCTCGCGACTCAGGACCAGTTCCTCGCCGGACCACTCAGCGGCGAGCCCGGCGCGTTCCAGTTCCGCGGCACGTTCCACGACGGAAGCGACCCCGAGCGAGAGCCTCCTGAGCCCCGTCCGCCCCGAGCCAGCGTGGGTGACGCGCAGGCTCGTATTCCGCAGGCGCAGGACGTAGTCAGTCTCATCGACCGCGGCGGTCTCTCCGGTGAGGGTCTCGAAGGTGGCGATTGCGGCGCGGGGATCATCAGCTGCGATTGTGACGGCCGCCAGCGTTGGCCCTGCAGCTTGCGAAGCTGCCTGAGCGGTCACCGCCCGGTGAACCTGGGCGGCCGCCGCTCAAGGAACGCCTGGATGCCTTCCTTCCTGTCCTCGATTTCTAGCTGGGCGGTGAGCGGCGCCGCAAACTGCATGAATTCGCCATGCGTCATGCCGAGCCCTTCGTAGATCTGGCGCTTCATGAGGCCGATGGCCTTGGTCGGCGCGGCGGCAAAGCGGCTGGACATCTCGTTGACCGTTGCTTCCAGCGCGTCTGGTGCGACGGCCATGGTTACCATCCCCAGGTCGGCCGCTTCGGTTCCGGTCAGTGACCGCCCGAGGATCAGGAACTCGAGGGCGCGCGTCAGGCCGATGGCCCGAGGCTGGAACCAGGCGCACCCGGTCACCGCATGCATGCCGCGCTCAATTACGCGCTGATCCCGGAACTGGGCGTCGGCCGCGGCGATGCGGAAGTCGCAGGCCATCGCCAGGTCGAGCCCGACCCCGAGGGCGAATCCATGGATGACGGCGATCACTGGCTTCGGCATGCCGCGCAACGCGGATTGAAGGCCCGCATGGGTCACCGGAGCTTCCGGCGTGAAGGCGAAGCCGCCCGGGAGTTCGCCCATGCCTCGCAGTTCGTCGCCCGGGCAAAAGCCCTTGCCCGCCCCGCGAATCACCACGACCCGCACAGTTTCGTCCCGGGCGCATGCTTCCACGGCGAAGAGCAATTCAGCCAGCATTGTGCGGGTGATTGCGTTGCGGCGCTCGGGGCGATTCAGGGTCAGCGTCGCTGCTCCAGCTTCCTGCACCCAGAGCACCTCGGAGAGTTCCGCATCTTGCCAGTCCATTGATGCGCCCCTTTCGGCTAGCGCGGTAGACCGAGACCGCGCGTTGCGATCACGTTCCTGTTGATCTCGCTCGTCCCCTGGCCGATCGTCAGACGGCGGGCATCAAGGTACCTGAACGCGACTGTGTTGCCCGGTTCGAGCGCTGCCTCGCGGAGTTGTCCGCGGAGGCCGAGCAACTCGACGCCGAAAGCGGCGATGCGCTGGCCCACGTCCGAGTTGTACGTCTTGGACATCGAGGATTCGTAGTTGGGCACGAGGCCCTGGCCCTGCATCCACGCCACGCGCCGGGCAATCCACTGGCCTACCTGCACCTCAATCCCCAGATCGGACAGCCTGTGCCGCCAGACGCCGCTGCGGCCGGCCTGGATTGCCGGCCGGTTCGCCCGGGCATAGTCCACCAACCGGCGCCAGTCCCGCTGCGCGACCAGGTTTCGTTCGATCCCGGACCGTTCGAAGTCCAGCGTCGTGGTGGCGGCGTACCAGCCGCGGTTCTCCTGCGAGATCATGTTTCGAGCGGGTACGCGCACGTCGTCGAAGAACACTTCGTTGAAGCCGTGGACGCCGGTCAGCTGGATCAGCGGCCGGATGGTAATGCCCGGTGTGCGCAGGTCGATCATGAAGTAGCTGATCCCGCGGTGCTTGGGCGCTTCCGGGTCCGTGCGCGCGAGGAGGTGGATCCAGTCGGAGTGGTGCGCTTCCGAGGTCCAGATTTTCTGCCCGTTGATGATGTACTCGTCGCCGTCGCGCACCGCGCGCGTTTGCAGGCTCGCAAGGTCGCTGCCCGCGCCAGGCTCGGAGAACCCTTGCGCCCAGCGCACCTCGCCACGCGCGATGCGCGGGAGGTGCTCGGCCTTTTGTTCGTCGGTTCCATGGACCATCAGTGCGGGCCCCACGAGGTTCACGCCCTGTGACTGGGTGCTGAACCCCGCGGCCCAGCATTCTTCCTTGAAGATGAGTTGTTGCAGTGGGCTCGCGCCCCCACCGCCGTACTCCACCGGCCAGGCGATGGTCAGCCAGCGCTGGGCGGCCATCGTCTTCTCGAGTTCATCCAGGCGGTCAGGCGGCACGCGCCCGTCGCTATCTGTCCAGCCGGCGAGGAAGTCGCGCACGCGGACGCGGAATGCCTGCTCCTCGGGAGTGAATCGAAAGTCCATGGTGCCCTCCCTGCCGATGGCCGCGTTCTAGATTCGGTAGCCCGGTTCGGACTGGAGCAGGAGCTCCAGGACGAAGGCGGCGTTTCGTGCGATGGCTGCGGCGTCGATCGCGCTGGGCCAGCGGTCTTCGGTGGAGTGGAACAAGTCGAAACCAGCGCCAACGATGCTGATGTACGCGCCACCCGCCGCCTCAACTACCTGTGCCTCGCCGCCGGGAGCCCGCTCGCACAGCTCCCAGCGTGCCGGCCCCTCCACAATGTGGCCGGAAGCCTGTGCCATTTCCAGCAGCCGAGCCGTCGATGACCGTACCGCCGGGGTCGTCCCGCTCGCGCCGATGTTGGCCCCGAGATGGATCCAGTAGTGGCTCTCCCGGGCCGCTTGAGGGAAGCGCTCGACGTGCTGGCGGATGCCCCAGAAACCAAGTTCGTGCCCTGTGCTGGCGACGAAGTCGACGTTGCGGGAAAGGCCGAGCCGCCGTACTTCCCCGGCTACTTCGAGCAGTGCGGCAATGCCGCCGCCGCGTTCGCCGGCGCAGTTCCACCAGCCGCTTCGCGGGGTGAGGACGACCACCGGAGCCAGCTCGGGATGCCGCCCGGCCACGCGGGCGCGAACGTTAGACGCCCCCACGCGCGAGCGCCTGGCGCCGCAACGGACGGTGAGCGGTGTGCTCGCGTCTCGCGCCCCCTCCAGCTGGCCCGCTGCCGATGCCGGGACCTGGATCACCGGCGGCCCGAACGGTTCGCCGTAACGCCATTGGTTCCGCAGCGTCAGCCCGGGGCCTTCCATCGCGGCGATGACTGCCGTCCAGGCCTCCTCGCGAAGGGGGTCGATGGGTGATGCAACGCCGTGCGGATCGGCACGGACGAGGGCGAATGTGCCGGGCCCGGGCGCGCTCGCAATTCTGCCTGACAGCGTTTTGCCGGGCGCAGGCAGGAGGGAATCGCTGAACGGCTCGCCGGCGATCTCCCAGTCAGGACCACTGACTGAGCAGGGGCCAGGATCGACTCGGGTGAATGGGTACGTGTCGAGCTGGGCTTCCACTCCGCGAGCGCGGAAGGCCTCGACCAGCCAGCGCGCCGAAGCGTAGTCGGTGTCCGTGCCGGTCCGGTGCGCTCCCTGCGCATCGAACTGCTCCACAAGCTGGCTACAGGTGGCGGCGAGGATCATCGAGGCTCCTCGGGTGCAGCCTGCGCAGCGCCGGAACGCAGGAGCTCGGCAATCTGAGCAGCGTCGAGTCCGAGTTCAGCAAGTATGGTAGCCGTGTGTTCTCCGGCGAGCGGGGCGCCGCTGACCGGCCCCACCTCCGCCTGCGAGAACCGCATCGGCGAGTCGATTACGCGCGTCGTGCCGCGCAGCGGGTCCGGAAGTTCGGCCACCATGCCGCGTTCGGTGAAGTACGGGTGGTCCAGCGCTTCCTGCAGGGTGTGGACAACGCCGTAGGGAGCGCCGGCAGCCGCGAGCGCGGCAGCGGCTTCCGCGGTGGTGCGGCCCTCCGTCCACTCGCCCACTGCGCGTTCAACCGCCTTGCCGTCGCGTGTCGCCGCTTCGTCCGCGCCCACTGTTTCGGCGAGCCGGCGCCAGTTGCGTGGCGAACCGGCGTTCACCGCGACGAACCCATCGCTCGTCCGCTGGAGGCCGTGGCGAAAGGGGACAAACGGCTCCCCGGATAGGGCCGGCGCGGCGGCTTCCGCGAGGAAAGCCAGCTGGCTGTCCATCAGGGTGACGTTGATGAACTGGCCGGCGCCAGTTTTCTCGCGGTCGTAGAGCGCCGCCAGGATAGCGGTGCAGGCGTTCATGCCCGTTGCCAGGTCCGCGACGGTGACGCCTGGTGCGAAGGGCTCCGGCCCGCCCTGTGCTTGTTGCTGCACCCACAGCCAGCCTGCTTCGGCGTGCGCAGTGGCGCCGTACGCGCCTCGGCCGGCGAAGCTCGTATCGCTGCCGAATCCGGAAATCGTCGTGTAGATAAGCCGTGGGTTGATGGCGGCGGCGTCGGAATACCCCAACCCCAGGCTGGCCAGTGCTCCGGGACGGTAGTTCTCGACGAGGACGTCGGCGTCAGCCAGCAGGCTGCGCGCCACGTTCAGGCCGGCTTCGCATTTCAAATCGAGGATGATCGAGCGCTTGCCCACGTTCTGCCCTGCGGGGCCGGCCGTGCGGCGCCGCACGAAAGGGTCGTCCGCGGGCTGATCGACCTTGACGACATCTGCCCCCAGGTCAGCGAGCATCCTGGTACAAACCGGGCCGGCAACGATCTGCGTGATGTCGAGCACACGGATTCCGTGAAGCATTCGCCTACCCAATGTCGCGGCTCCGCCTGGCCAGGCCGGCCCGGACATTGGCGATGGCGTGTTCTGGCGCGGGCCCGATGGACTCGCGCATCACGAATTCGGACTGACGTAACTCGTCAGGCTCCAGGCGTGCTCCGCCGATCCTCTGGACGAGCCGGTCGACCGTCCGTTCGGCCACCGCGGCGTAGTCCTCCCGGATTACAGAGATCGGTGGTGCGTACGCCCGGTGCCATCGGGAATCGCCGAAGGACAGGAAGGAGACGTCGGCCGGTATGCGCACCCCGGAGGAATGCAGGCCCTCGAGGACGTACGGAGTGAGCCGCCCATTCGCTGAAATGATGGCCGTGGGGGCGTCCTTCGCAGCCATCAGGCGTTGGATCTGGCTCAGGCACTCGTCGGGCTCGTTGACCGCGACTTTGTGCACTTCGGCGACCGCGCCCTCGCTGGCGAGCACTTCTTCCAGGAGGAAATGCCGGCCGCGGCCCGTCCGCGTCGAAGCGTGCGTGAACAGGAAAATGGCGAACCTGCGGTGCCCAAGGCGTGCGAGACGCCGGTAGGCGAGTGTCGCGCCGACGGCGTCGGCGGTTGTGTCGCGGTAGACGTTGATCCGCATCCCGAGCTGGGCTTCGAGCGTGCCCGGGACGATGTACGGCTCGACGGGCAGCGGCGACAGGATGGTATCGACGAGCAACTGCGTGATGGGAACGATGCCCCGCCCGAGAATCACGCCGTCCACCCGGTAGTCGCGCATGCGCGCGAGCTCCGCGTCCTGGATTTCCGGGTTCTCCTGCCCGTCGCCAACGAGAACCGTGTAGCCGCGCTCGTGCGCTTTGCGGATCGTCGCGCGCAAATGGTCGTACGAGATCGGGTTCTCCAGGTTCGGCGCCAGAAGCCCGATGGTCCCCGTCCGCGACGAGCGCAGCGCCTGGGCGGAGCGGCTGGGACGGAAACCCAACTCGTCCGCGATCCGGCGGACGCGCTCGCGGGTTTCTTCGCTGACGCGGGAACCCCCGGTGAGCGAACGTGAGACGGTGGACGTTGAGACGCCGGCGCGCTTTGCCACGTCATGAATGGTTGGCACTGCCCGCAGCGGTGGCGGGCGCAATCCCGCGTTGTTCTCTGGTTCGTCCACGCTCAGGCCCTGGCCCCCTCAGGCGCCGCGTGAGCGCGGAGGCGGTCCAAAGCGGCCAGGCTCTCGGCCGCCTCGTCCACGAAGCGCTGCATAACGGCGGCGACGGTTGTCTCTTCCTTGAACCAGGCGATGCCCTGGCCAAGGCCCGTGCCGAGGAGCGGTTCTACCTCGTAGCGGTCGATCGCGCCCAGCAAGTCCCCCACGAGGATGTCCTGGTACGGCATCTTCAGCGGCTCCGGGGCATCCGCGGCGGCCCATTCGTCCGTGTACGCCGTCTTGAGCTGGCGGTTGGTCTTGCCGCTCTTCGCCCGCGTAATCACCGTGTCATCCGAGTTGGCGGCGAGCAGTTTCGGCATGAGCCTGCCGGGAGTGTGCGCTTCCCGGGTCACCAGCCAGGCGGTCCCGACCCAGACTCCAACGGCGCCCATCGCGAGCGCCGCGACGATGTGCTGCCCGGTAGCCACGCCGCCGGCCGCAAGCACCGGCACGTTCCCGGCAATAGCCGTTATCTGGGGAACCAACGAAAACGTCCCGATGGGGCCGGTATGGGCGCCGGAGTCGTGCCCCTGAGCCACGAGGATGTCGGCGCCCTGGGCCAGGGCACGTTTGGCGTGTTTGGGGCTCCCGACAAGAGCGAGGACGCGCTTGCCCGCCGCCTTCGCCGCCGTGATGAACTCGGGCGGGCTGCCGATCCCCATCGCGAAGATGTTCACGTCCGAGGCGAGGACGACATCCGCCTGCCGGCTGGCCATCTCATCGGACCGCACGAACTTCGAGCGAGGCCCGGCCTGTCCGTCGCGTGGGACGCTGTACTTCTCGTAAAGGTGATCGACGAACGCGCGATGCTCTTCGGGAAGCTGCGCCTCGATATCCTCCCGGTTGTTGCGCTCCGGCATTCCCTGGGGCAGCACGAGGTCAACACCGAACGGCCGGCCGCCGACGCGCTGCCGAATATCGGCGAGATTGGCGGCGATCTCCTCCGGGAACATCCGTGTCGCGCCGAGGACCCCGACGCCCCCGGCACGGCAGACTTCCACTACCACGTCCGCGCTGTGGCTGAACGCGAAGATGGGATGCGTTACGCCGAGTTGGTCGCACAACGGCGTGTGGATGACAGAGCGTTCCATGGGCGAGACCTCACGCGTTGCGGGAACCTTTGCACATCGGGGCGGCCCGATGCAACCGTGGGATTGGGCCAAATTCAAACGAAAAAACGCCGAGACGAGCGACGCAGGCTTATTCGAGCTATTGACATCCTGCATCTGCCACCGGTAGAAAGCGGAAACGTTGCCGCAAGGGCACCCGGAGGTCTCGATGAGCCCAATCACCCACCGATTCGACACACCCTTCGGGCGCCGCAAGATGTTGTCGGCCGCGGCAGGCACGGGCCTCGGCCTCGCTGGCCTCGCGCTCACCGGCTGCGGCGACGACGACGATCCGGACGACTCCGGCGGATCGGCGAATACCCCGTCTGGCAACACCACCCCGACCGTGAAGACGCCGAAGAAGGGCGGCACGCTGATCGTTGACGCCGGTGAGCCGGCGCCTGACGCGCTCGTGTACGCCTTCAACGCCAACAATTTCTACCTGCGCTGGGCAATCTGGGAGACGCTCATCATCCAGGGCGCCGACAACCGCCCACGGCTTGCCCTGGCCGAGAAGTTCGAGATGAAGCCCGACTTCACCGGCGTGAGCATCAAGCTTCGCCCCGGGCTGCAGTTCCACGACGGCCGCGCGCTCACCTCGGACGATGTCCGGTTCAGCATCGAAACGTTCCGCGCTGACTCAACCACCAGCCAGCTCAAGAACCCCGGTAAGCTCATCACCGAGATCAAGACGCCCGACGCAGTCAGCATCGACATCACGTTCTCGGCGCCGCGCCCCTACATGGAGGACTACTTCGCCCTCCTCCCGATCGTCGATCAGAAGACCGTGGCCGACGCGCCAAAGATGAAGGTCCTCAACGGCGCCGGGCCGTTCAAGTTCGTCTCCTACACGCCGAACCAGGGTTACGTCCTCGAGCGGAATCCGAGCTACTGGGACACCGGGAAGCCGTACCTGGACAAAATCCAGGGGAAGATCTACTCGGACGAGCAAGCGCGCGCCCTCGCCCTGCAATCCGGCGAACTGATGCACGCGAGCCAGGTCACGCCCGCGATCGTCAAGACCCTTCGCGGCAACAAGGACGTGAAGGTTACCGACGGCGGCGTCGGCGGCTCCTGGTATGCCGGCCTGGTGGTCGATTTCCCGGCGCTCAAGGACACCCGTGTCCGCCAGGCGTTGACCTACGCCATCGATCGCACACGCATCGCGAAAGAGTGGGGCGAGGGGGTCATTTCACCCCAGGTCCTTCCCTGGCCGAAGGAATCGCCGGCCTACATTGCCGGCGACGAAGGGCTCCTCACCTATGACCCGGAGAAGGCGAAGTCGCTGCTGAAGCAAGCCGGCGCGGAAGGCGTCACGGTGCCCATGGACATCGGCCAGAGCCGTGAGGGACTCGCCCAGTACGTCCAGGACGACTGGAAGGCGATTGGTGTGAACGCCCAGCTCAACGTGTCCGAATACTCGGCCTACCTGGAGCGCTTCCGCACCCGGAAAGTGGACGGCGGCATGTTCGTCTCGCCGTTCGGCTTTTCGGACAACATGTACCCGGCCACATTCTTCGAATTCGCTCAGCCGGTGCGTATCCCCAACGCCTCGCACTACCAGCCGGACACCTATAAGAACCTGCTGGCGAAGATCGTCGAGACCGACCCGCGTTCACCCGCCGGCCAGGAGTTGCTCCACCAGTGGAACAAGCTCTACCTGGTCGACGACCCGTGGATGGCGCCGCTGGCCCCGAACAACACATTCTTCGCGATGCGCAAGCAAGTCATGGCCGAGCCCGACGGCGCCCGTGACGCCCCGCCGCTGTCCGAAATCTGGATCGACGCCTAGGCGACGCGGCAGGAGCTACTTATGGCCGTCCACATCCTGAGAAGGCTGCTCCAGGCGATCCCGGTCGTCCTGATTTCGAGCATCATCGTGTTCAGCATCCTCCAGCTTGTCCCCGGAGACCCGGCGACGAACCTGGCAGGCCCCGACGCCTCGGATGAAGACGTGCAGGTCATCCGCGAGCGGCTGGGCCTGGACAAACCCATCGCGCAGCAATACCTGGAATGGATCGGGAATGCACTACGCGGCGACCTCGGAGATTCGTTCCGCAACAGCCGATCGGTCTCGGAGCTGCTGCGCGGGGCGCTGGCGCCGACGCTGGAGCTCACGCTCGTCGCGTTCACCATCGAACTCGTCCTCGGCGTCATTCTTGGCGTAATGGCCGGGACGCACCTGCGCTCTGGCTGGGATTGGGCGCTCTCCGCGTTCACGATGCTCGGCATCGCCATCCCGCACTTCGTCCTCGGGCTGATCTTCATCTACTTCATCAGCTTCAGACTCGACTTGCTTCCCATCGGCGGGCGAGTCGCGCTGACGGAGGACCCGCTGGTGGCCATGCGCTACCTGATCCTTCCTGCGCTGGTGCTCGGAATGACCGGCGCGGCGGTTCTCGCGCGCTTCGTGCGCACGTCGATCGCGCAGGTCATGAATCAGGATTACATCCGCACGGCCAGGGCAAAGGGGCTCGCCAGCCGGGCGGTGGTCATCCGGCACGGCCTGCGCAATGGGCTGGTGCCGGTGGTCACGGTCATCGCCCTGCAGTTCGCCGCGCTCCTCACGGGATCTGTCGTGGTGGAAAACGTGTTCTCGCGGCCGGGCATCGGCCGGCTCGTCGTTGGCGCCATCCAGGCTCGGGATTACCCGGTGGTGCAGGGGGCGCTGCTCTTCCTGGTGTTTGGATTCATCCTGATCAACCTCCTCGCCGACATCATGTATGGGGTCCTTGACCCCCGGATCAGGTTCAGCTGATGGCCGTCGTGACGCTGTCCAACGAGATCGAACTCCGGCGAGACGACCGCACCCGCGACTCGCTCTTCCTGACCACGCTGCTGGAGACGGTGCGCAACCCGATGGGAGCCATCGGCCTCATCATCGTCCTGGCGCTCATCGTCCTCGGCTTCGCGGCGCCCCTCATCGCCCCGCACGATCCGATCCAGCAGATCCGGGGACACCGGCTCGAAGGGCCCTCCTCCGAGTTCTGGTTCGGCACCGACGAATTTAGCAGAGACATCTTCAGCAGGACGCTGTACGGCTTGCGGGCGAGCCTCCTCGTGAGCATCTTCGCCGTCGGCGGCTTCGGCCTGGCCGGTACCATCGCCGGGTTCACCGCGGGGTATTTCCGGGGCTGGCTGGACACCGTCGTCATGCGGGTTGTCGACAGCATGCTGGCCTTTCCCGGCCTGCTCCTGGCTATCGCCATCCTTGCGGCGCTGGGTGCCGGGATCCAGAACGTCGCGCTGGCGATTGGCATTGGCGCGTTCCCCCGTTTCGCCCGCCTGGGGCGCGCCCAGATGCTCCTGGAAAGCAGCAAGGACTATGTCCTCGCGGCGCGCGTCACCGGCGCCAGCGAGATACGGATCATGTTCCGCCACGTCGCCATCAACGCGCTCCCGCCCTTGCTCGTGCAGGCTGCGCTTTCGATGGCGGGCGCGGTCCTCATCGAAGCGAGCCTGGGTTATCTCGGGCTGGGTACCGAGCCTCCGCAACCGAGCCTCGGGAACCTCATCAATGGTGCACGGGCGCACCTGGACCAGTGGACGTACTTCGCGTTCCCGGGCGCGGTGCTGGCGCTGTTCCTCGTGGGCCTCAATCTCGTCGCTGATGCAACCAACGAAGCGATGGACCCCCACAGGCGGCGGCGCTGATGGAATCGAGCGGACCATTCACCGGTTTGAAGGTGCTCGAACTCGGCCGCTTCATCGCCGTCCCCTTCTGTGGGCAGATGCTGGCTGAAGGTGGCGCTGACGTGGTCAAGGTCGAAGACATCGACGGCGACCAGACGCGGCACAACGGCCCCATTCTGCCCTTCGAAGGCAGGCAGTACTTCAACAAGAACCGCGGCAAACGGTCGCTCTGCGTGAAACTCGCCGATCCGGATGTACTGTGCGCCGTCCAGCGACTGGCCGCCGACGCCGATATCGTGCTGGCGAACTTCAGGCCGGGCTTCTCCGAGTCGCTGGGGCTCGATTACGAGTCGGTGCGCAAGACGAACCCGCGCGTGATCTACGGCGAGAACACGGCTTACGGCCTGGAAGGCCCCATGGCTCACCTCGCCGGCATGGATGTCGCCATGCAGGCTCTCACTGGTCTGGCCCACATTTCGGATGAGGGCCCCGAACCGATCGTGAACCCGATCATCGACTACGCGGCGGCCATGCTGATGGCGTGGGGGGTTTCTACTGCCCTCTACCATCGTGAAAAGACAGGATTGGGTCAGCGCCTGAACGTCGCCCTGATGCACGCGGCAATGTTGCTCGAGAACAATCAGCTCACCCACGTCGAGCTTCTCGACGGCTGGCGCGCCGAATTCGTCGACTACCTCAAGCGCGCCTTCGCCGAAGGGAAGAGCTGGAGCGATGTGATTTCCGAGCGGGAGAAGCGCCTGCCGCACAAGGTGATGCGTGCCTACTACGGGTTCTTCGCAACTGAGGACGGCACGATTGGAATCGCCTGCAACGCGCGAACGCTTCGCCTCAAGCTCATCGAGGCGCTCGGCGTCACGGACCGCTGGACAACCGAACCCGGCTGGCTGCCGGACGATGCCCGGGCACACGAAGAGGAGGTTTACACACAGGTGGCGGCCGCGTTCCGCAGGGCGCCCACCGCCCACTGGATTACTGAACTCGAGCGGCGAGGGCTCCCGATTGCGCCGATGCGGCACTCCGATGAGCTGTTCTTCGACCCGCAGGTCTCGGCCAACGGCTTCCTTACCGAAGTCGAACACGAAGTCCTCGGCAGCCTGACAGTGGTGGCGCCGCCAGTGAAGTTCTCGGAGACGCCCCTTTCCGCGCGGCCGCCCGTGCCACTTGGCAAGGACTCGAAGGCAGTGCTCGCGGAAGGCGGCCTCAGTCCCGCCCAGGTCGAGGCGCTCTTCATGCGCGGGGCCGCCCGCGAAGTCCACGAATCGCTGGCGGACCTCCTGTGAGCCGCACCGCGCTGGTGGTCGGCGGTACCGGCCCAACCGGCGTGCACATCGTCGACTTTCTGCTCGAGGCGGGTTACGAGACAACGGTCTTCAACAGCGGCCGTCACGACGGTGGCGTGAGCTTCGCGGGACCGGTCGAGCGCCTCTACGGCGATGCACGCGACGAGGCTAGCTTCGCGGCGGCAGCTTCCGGTCGCCGCTGGGACATCGCGGTGTGCACGTATGGCCGGCTACGCATGCTCGCTTCCGTGCTTGCCGGCAAAACCGGCCGGCTCGTGGGCATCACGGGGCAACCCGTCTACCGCGGCGCCGCGCGCCCCACACCGCGTGGGGGCATCGCGCTCCCGGTACCGGAGTGGGCTCCCCGGCAGTCAGACATGCCCGGGCACATGGGCAAGGTGGCCGAAGGAGAAGACCAAATCTTCCAGCAGCACGGCCGCGGCGATTTCGAAGCCGTCGTTGTCCGCTACCCCGGCGTGTACGGCCCGCGCGCACCGATCAACCACGAGTGGGCCGTGGTCAAGCGGGTGCTCGATCGCCGCCCGCTCATGCTCATGCCGCACGACGGGCTGAGCTACTTCCAGCGGGGCTATGCCGAAAACGTTGCCTGGCTGGTGTTCCTCGCCGCCACGAGGCCCGAAGCCGCGGGCCATGCGTTCAACTGCGGCGACGAGCGCGTGCTCAGCGCGTTCGATGTTGCGCGTCTCATCGTCGAAGAACTCGACTGGCCGATGGACTTCGTGGGCGTCCCCGCGCAATTCGTCAACGGTGTGTTCCCGCTTGCCGAGAAGTCGTCGCTCATCCTGGACATGTCCCTTGCGCGCACCCTCCTGGGCTACAGGGACCGCGTCGATGTCGAGGAAGCCACGCGCCTGACGGCTCGCTGGCTCGCGGCGAACCCACCGTCCGACGGGGAGGTCACCAGCGCAGCTGGCAGCTTCGACTACGCGGAGGAGGAGCGCATCGCCGAGGCCTGGCGAAGCGCCGTTGGACCGCTTCAGTCGGCCGCCGGAGGAGCGGCGCGATGAAGTTTGAGTTTAGCGCCGAACAGGAAGCGTTCCGTGCCGAAGTGCGGGAGTTCCTCGGACGGACCCTTACCCCTGCCTTCTGGGAGCGTCACCGCTTGCGCGGTGGTGGCAGTTCGTCGCCCGAATTCAGCCAGGCGGCGGGGCGTGAAGGAATGCTCGCCATCGCCTGGCCACCCGAGTATGGCGGCCGCGGCAAAGGCTACGTCGAGCAGATGCTCTACATGCAGGAAATGGTCGATGCCGGCGCGCCGATCGAACACCACCGCCGGGCGATACAGCAGGTCGGCCCCTCGATCATCCTGTTCGGCACACCCCAACAGAAAGCCGACTTGCTCCCGCGCATGGCGGCGGGTGAACTCTCCGTCGCGATGGGGCTTTCCGAGCCCAACGCCGGCTCTGACCTCGCTTCCGCATCGACTCTCGCCGTGCGCGAAGGCGACGACTGGGTGGTCACCGGACAAAAGCGGTTCACGAGCGGCGCCCATTTCTCCGATCTTCTCTGGACCGTGGTCCGGACAGACCCGGAGGCGCCGAAGCACCGCGGCATCTCGATCCTTCTCGTGCCGCTGAACTCGCCGGGCGTGGAAGTCCGCCCGCTCCTGGATCTGCAGGGCCGGCACCACTTCAACGAGGTGTTCCTCGAAAGCGTCCGCGTGCCTGCTGCCAACCTCATCGGCGAAGAGAACCGCGGCTGGTACGTGAACGCGTCGACGATGGACTTCGAACGTTCGGGCATCGCCCGTTATGCGTTCCTCAAGCGCACCCTGGACCGCGCCGTTGTGGAGACGAGGGCGGCAGGCGTTGGTCTTGCCGCGCCAGCCCGGCGCCGTTTGGCGGCAGCCGCCGTCCGGACGGAAGTGGCCAAACTCCTCTCTCATCACGTGACCGCGATGCAGGCCGCGGGAGAGCTCCCGAACTACGAGGTCTCGATCGCCAAGCTCTCAGTCACGGAGACCATCCAGCAGGTGACCAACGCGGCTGTCCATGCAAGCGGGTTGCATGGCCAACTCGCCCAGGACGACATGGACGACGCCGAAGACTCGCCTTCCATGGCCTGGGGGTCGCTCTTCCTGGATTCGGTCCGCCACACCATCGGCCAGGGCTCAGCGGAGATTCAGCGAAACGTGATCGCGAACCGCGGGCTCGGGCTGCCGCGAGGGTAGCCGTGGCGAGGCAACTCCAGCTGGAGTTCTGCCGCTACGAGAAGTGCGGGCCAATCGCCTACGTCACCATCGCGCGGCCCGAAGTCATGAACGCGCTGCACGCCGCTGCTCACTTCGAGCTGGCGGCAGTCTGGGATGACTTCGAGGCCGACCCGAACCTCCGCCTCGCGGTCCTGACGGGGGAAGGCGACCGGGCGTTTTGCGCCGGCCGCGACCTGAAGGACCGCGCCCGCGCCGGTGCTTCCGTCCCGGACAGACCGGGAACCGGCGGTGGCGGGCTCACGTCGCGGTTCGAACGGGCAAAGCCGATCATCGCCCGGGTCAACGGATTCGCACTCGGCGGCGGCATGGAAATAGCACTCGCTTGCGACGTGATCGTCGCCGCCGAGCACGCCGAGTTTGGCCTGCCCGAACCTCGGAGGGGACTCATCGCCGGTTCGCTTGGCGTGCACCGGCTCCCGCGCCACATCCCGCTTAAGGCAGCGATGGGCTACCTGTTGACGGGCAGAACCATCCCTGCGCGGCGCGCCCGCGCGTTGGGCCTCGTCAACGAAGTCGTGCCCGCCGCCCAACTCGACGCCGAAGTCGACGCCTGGGCAACGGACATACTCGAACAAGCCAGTTTGGCCGCCAGCAGCCAGCTGAGGAAAGGAGCTTCCCAATGACGCAGCTTCGCGCGATTGATGCGCTTGTGAACTCGAGTTTCCTTGGAGGCCGGGACAACTCCAGCCTCAGTTACCTGTTCAAGGATATGGGTGATCGGCCACGAATCTCGACTGCCGAGGATCTCCTCGCACTGTTGAGCAACGCCGACATTGGAGCGGCAGTGGTGTCAATCATGGAGCCGGAACATGCGGAGTGGGTGGGGGACGCTCACCGGCGGTTCCCTACGCGGATCCTTCCCGCCATGATCGTCGACCCGACGAAGGGTATGGCGGAGGTGCGGCGCGTTGTGGAGTACCACGAGCGCCACGGAGTGCGTTGTCTGCGCATCCCGCCGTTTCGCTACGGCCTTCCGCCCACGGATCGCGTGTACTGGCCGTTCTACGTCAAAGCGATCGAACTTGGCATCGCCGTCAGCATGAACGCGGGTATGCCGGGCCCTCGGCGCCCGGGCTGGGTCCAGAACCCGATGTACTTCGACGAAGTCGCATTTCACTTCCCCGAACTGCGGTTGATCATGACCCACTGCGGGCAGCCCTGGACCGCTGAAGCGCTGGCAGTGATTGCGCACTGGGACAACGTTTTCATGGCCTGCACTTCGGTCGCACCGAAGTACTGGCCGGCCGAGCTTGTCCAGTTCATTAACACGCGAGGCAAGGAGAAGATGATGTTCGGCACTGAGTACCCGACCATCGATTGGCGCCGGTCCCGGGACGAGATCTCTGCCCTCGGTCTCCGCGAGGACATCCAGCAGGCGTTCTTCGCCGACAACGCGCGCCGGGCCTTCGCCTGGGATGCCGACGTTTCATGAACCCGTCTGACGGCCTGCCCGCCGGCGCCCTGGAGGGACTGAAAGTCCTCGAAATCGCCCAGGTCATCGCGATTCCGGTCTGCGGCTTGCTGCTCGCCGATATGGGCGCCGACGTAGTGAAGATCGAGCCTCCCGAAGGCGACGCCCTCCGCTACACCCAGCAGCCCATCCTGCCCGCCGAGGGGAAGTCGTTCACCCTGCTCAACAGGGGCAAACGCAGCGTCTGTCTCGATGTCGCGCGGGAAGAAGCGCGGCCGGCGCTCGAACGGCTGCTGCGCTGGGCCGACGTGATCTTGATTTCGATGAAGCCCGCGGACCTGCCGCGTTACCGGCTCTCCTACGAACACGTGCGTACGCTCAATCCCGAAGTCGTCTTCCTCGAACACGTGCCGGTTGGGATGCGCGGGCCCATGGGCGGCGACGGCGGGTACGACGTGGTTGTCCAGGGCATGTCGGGTATCGGCGCCGTCACGGCGCGCTCCAACGGCGATGCCCCGGCGACGGTCCGGCCCGCGTATGCCGATTTCGGCACGGGGTTTCTTTCGGCGTTCGGGGTGGTCGCCGCGCTCAACCACCGCCTGGCGACCGGCCGTGGCCAGCGCGTGGAAACGTCGCTGCTGGCCACTTCACTGACGCAGGCGGCGCCACTCGTGAACTGGTTCGGCGCGACCGATCCGGACGTGGAGACACGCTGGCGCGAGGAGCGGGCGAACGCCGCTGCGCGGGGCGCGAACTTCGAAGAACAACGGGCAATCTGGGACCGGGCGTTCCAGGCTGGCGCCTTTGGCAACATCTACTTTCGTCACTACCGCACCAGCGACGGATTCCTCTCCGTGGGCTGCCTGAGCCAGGCCACGAACGCGCGCTTCCGGGCCGCGACCGGTGTCGTCGATCCTCGGACTGCGCCCGGGTTTGAGCTGGGCACGCCGCAGGCATACGACGCACTCACGGTACTCGTGCGAAGCGCGGAAGACCTGTTCCGCCAGAAGACGACCGCGGAGTGGATCGCCCTGTTGCGCGCCGGCGGCGTGCCCTGCGGGCCGTTCAACTTCCCGCCGGACGTCTTCCACGACCCCCAGGTCCTGGCGAACGAGTACATCATCGAACTCGAGCACGACCTGTTGGGGCCTTATAAGACATTCGCACCTCCCGTACGCATGAACCTCACGCCAACGCGCGTGCGAAAGAGCTCCCCGGTGCTGGGCGCCCAGACGGAGGAGGTCCTTGAAGAGGTTGGTCTGACGGCCGGCGAAACCGCGGGACTGCTGCGCCTGGGCGTGGCAGGTGCGCAGCCGCGCTGACGCCGGCGACCTAACCGCTCGTTATGCACCGTCCAGATTCAGGAGGAGTGGCTGGGGACGAGAGAGTCGAACTCCCACATACGGAACCAGAATCCGCTGTCCTACCATTAGACGAGTCCCCAGTAAGACCGTTTGTTAGGTTAGCACGAGGCTCGCGAAACGCTCTACCCGGCGACGATCGAGGATGGCGTCATCCGAGCCTTAACCGGGCCGTGCGCAACCTCTGCAGCGCGCGCTCCCGGCCGAGCAGGACCATCGAATCGAAGAGCGGGATGCCCTGGGCGCGACCCATCTCGGCGACGTAAAGGACGGACACGAACTTGCGCAGCTTCATTCCGAGGGGTCCTTCGAGGCCGCGGATGGCGGCTTCGACGTGCGGTACGTCCCAGTCCGCGGGCGCGATGGCGTCCAGGTGCGTTAGGGCGGCGTCGAGCACCGCGACGGCCGTCGCCGCGTCAGCCACGCGCTCGGTGAGCGTTTCGAGTTCGTAGTCCGGCGCTTCGTAGCCGAAGAGGAACGCCACCATCGGCGCGATCTCGGTCAGGCGGGCAACGCGCTCCTTGAGGAGCGGCGCGACCTGCTCCACCACGCTCCGGTCGATGGGGCGCTTCACGCTTTCGGGCAGCGCGCGCCCACACCAGTCCGCGATGGTCTCGATCCAGTGCTCGCCGTCCATCTGGCGAATGTAGTGGCCGTTGAGGAAGTTAAGCCGTTCGATGTCGAACACCGCCGGGTTGGCGACTACGCGGGCAAGGTCGAAGTTTTCCTGCAGTTCCCCGATGCTCAAGATCGAGGTGTGGTCGTCCAGCGACCAGCCGAGGAAAGCGAGGAAGTTGATCATCGCTTCGGGCAGGTAGCCGTTGGTGCGGTAGTCCAGGAGTGCGGTATCGCCTGAGCGCTTGCTCAGCTTTTTGTGGTCCGGTCCCAGGATGAGCGGCAGGTGGGCCCAGACCGGCGGCTCCCAGCCGAGAGCCTCATAGAGCTGGATGTGCTTCGGGGCGCTGGAAATCCACTCGTCGCCGCGAATGGCGTGCGTGATCTCCATTTCGGTGTCATCGACGACGACGCCGAGGTGGTACGTCGGATAGCCGTCCGACTTCAGCATCACGAAGTCGTCCTGGAGCTTGTTCTCAAACACCACTTCGCCGCGGACGATATCGTTCAGCACCGTCTGGCCATCCCTGTGCATGGCAAAGCGGACCGTGAACGGCTCGCCTGCCGCGCGGGCGTCGGATTCGGCCCGCGGGATGCCGCGGCAGTGGCCGTCGTAGCCCGGGGGCTGCTTTGCGGCGGCCTGAGCGGCGCGCATCTGGTCCAGTCGCTCAGCGGTGCAGAAACAGCGGTAGGCGCGGCCGTTATCGATGAGGGCCCGGGCGGCTTTCTGGTAGAGCGGGAGGCGCTGGGACTGGAAGTACGGCGCGTGGGGGCCGCCAACCTCCGGGCCTTCATCCCAGGTGATGCCGAGCCAGCGGAGGCTCTCCATGATTGCTTCGGTCGAGGTTTCGACCAGCCGGTTCCGGTCCGTGTCTTCGATGCGAAGGAGGAACTGTCCGCCCTGCGAGCGGGCGTACGCCCAGCTGAAAAGGGCCGAGCGGATGTTGCCGACGTGGGGGTCGCCGGTAGGGCTGGGGGCGTAGCGCGTGCGGACTGGGCGAGGTTCAGACACAGGGCAATTGTATGGTGGGGGCAACGCAGGTTCGAATGAGACGGTTCATTCGAATTGGTCGGTTCGATTGGACTCTGTTGGGTGCATCGCGCCTGGAGGGGACAATCCCCGCAACTACTAGTGAGCGGCGGCGTGTTCGGGTTCTTCGGCGTGCTCGCGGGTGACGCGGAGGCGGCGGATCCGGCGGCCCGACATGCTCAGCACGCGCAGCGAGAGTCCGTCCACGTCCACTTCGTCCCCCACAGACGGCAGGCGGCCGAGCTGGTGAATGACGAAGCCGCCGATGGTGTCGAAATCGTCCGACTCGACCTCGTAATCGAAGAGCTCCTTGAGCACGTCCGTGGTGGTGCCAGCGTCGAGGACGACCTCATCGGCGGAGATGACTTCCATGGCGGGGCGGGCGACGTCGTACTCGTCTTCGATCTCACCGACGATCTCTTCGAGGAGATCCTCAATCGTCACCAGGCCCGCCGTCCCGCCGTATTCGTCTACCACGATGGCCATGTGGATGCGCCGCGACTGCATCTCTTTGAGCAGCTCGTCCAGGCGCTTGGACTCCGGGATGAAGAACGGCTGGCGAAGAAGGTCCTGGAGCGTGCGCTCTCGGCCCCCGTCCGTGAGCGCGCGCAGGAGGTCCTTGGCGTACACGATGCCGACGATGTCGTCGATGTTTTCGCGGAAGACCGGGACCCGGCTGTATCCGCGCTCGGTGACGATAGTGGCGACATCGGCCACGCGGTCTTCGACATCGGCGGCGGCCATGTCGATGCGGGGGACCATGATCTCGCGCGCTGCCTTGTCTTCCAGGTCGATGATGCCGCGGATCATCCGGCGCTCCTGCTCTTCGACGCCGCCGGCCGCCTCCTCGCGCTCGACGAGGCTCAGGATGTCAATGCCCGGCCCCGGCGTCACCGCTCGCAGCGAGCCGGCGACGAGGCGGGAAGGCAGGCCGAGGATGAACGCCGGTACCGCGAAAACGAGGTTGGTAACGCGCGCGACACCGCTGAGCTGGAGCGCCGCCCACTCCGGCCCTCTTGCCACGACGAGGCCGACGGTCATCTGGATGAATGCGACGTAAACGCCGCCGACCATCGCGAGCCCGAAGGCTCCGGCGAACGGCGGGTACGCACGCGCGCCGAAGTAGGCGAACGTCCCAAGGATGACGGCGGAGGTCAGCACGCGCGCGGACGTCAGCGCGCCGAGATATCGGCCCGGCAGGCCGACTTCGCCGGCGATACGCCGCGCCTGGCGGTTGCCGCGCGTAGCGAGGGCGGCGATCCGCACGTCGTTGGCACGCTCCAGGGCTGCTTCCGCGGCCGCCACGGCCGCGAGGACAACCGAGGCGATGATGATGCCCGCGATGGCGGTGATCGAGCTCAGTTCCACGGGTTAGTCCTGGCTCCGCGAGCGCGTGAACGGTTTCGCGGGCACGCCAGCGACGGTCTCGCCCGGGCCGACGTTTCTCGTGACCACAGCGCCCGTGGCTGTGAAGGCGCCCGCGCCGATGGTAATCGGCGCTATCAGCATGGTGTCGCAGCCGATGAATGCGTCTTCGCCGATGGTTGTGCGGTGCTTGGAGACCCCGTCGTAGTTGCAGGTGATTGCGCCGGCCGCGATGTTCGTACGCGCTCCGACATCGGCGTCACCCATGTAGCTGAAATGGTGCATCTTGACGCCGGGGCCGATGTTCGAGTTCTTCACCTCGGCGTAGTTCCCGATTTCGCAGTCGTCGCTAATGTCGGCGCCGCCCCTGACGTGGGAAAACGGCCCCACGCGGCAGCGCGCCCCGATGCGCGAATCTTCGATGACCGACGACTGGACTCGCGTGTCAGCGCCAATAGTGGCGTTCTTCAGGGTTGTCCCCGGCCCGATGACGGCCCCGGCGGAGACGGCGGACAGGCCGGTGAGGTGGCAATTCGGCAGGATCGTTACGTCCGCCTCGATGCTTACCGAAGTGTCGATGTAGGTCGTCGCCGGGTCCTGGATCGTGACGCCGTTGAGCATGTGCCGCTCGAGCACCCTGCGGCGCATGATCGACTCGGCCTCCGCGAGCTTGAGACGGTCATCGACGCCAAGGATCTCGGCGGCTTCGGCGATGAACGCCGCACCGGGCGTGCCGGATTCCGCGGCGGCAGCCACCAGGTGCGTCAGGTAGTACTCACCCTTGCCCGAGATTGGGACGTTCGGAAGGTGCTGCCAGAGCCAGGCGGCATCGAACACGTACTGGCCGGCGTTGATCTCCGCGGGCCCCTCAGGGCCTTCGTAGTCCGCCGCTTCAACAATGCGCAGCGGGTCGCCTTCGTCGCTCCGAAGGACGCGGCCGAGGCGGCCGGGATCTTCGACGAGGCAGGTGACGAAGCTGAGCGGACGGATGATGCGGGCGTCGCGCAGTCCAGCGAGTAGTTCGGTGGTTACCAGCGGGCAGTCGCCGTTGAGGACCATGATTTCGTCGCAGCCCTCGAGCGTCTCACGGCAGCGAAGGACGGCGTCGCCGGTGCCGTTCAATTCGGATTGGAGCACGAACGAGATGCCGGGGCCGGCGAACGCCGCGCGCACCTCATCTGCCTGGTGGCCGACGACGACAGCGAGTTTCGCCGGCTCCAGCGCCTGTGCGGCATCAATGACGTGTCGACCCATCGGCAGGCCGCAGACCGGGTGAAGCACCTTGTGCAGGCGGGACTTCATGCGTGTGCCCATGCCCGCGGCGAGCACAATAACCCCGAGGCCGCTCATGGGCGGCCTCCGGCCGTGCACGGCGCGCCGGGAATTAGCCAGGCTGGGAAGCGGGTACTGGGAGGCTCGGATTCTGTACGCATAGGCGACGCGGTTGCGCGTCTGAGTGGATCGTATGAATCGCTGGAAAAAGGTGTCAAGCGCCTTAGCAGTTTTTGAACCCGGCAAGCGCGGGTTTCTTCCGTATCGACATTGCGCGTTACCGACACATAGGATTCGGACACGGTTATGACCAATCAGCCACGCACCTCTGACGAAATCCGCGAGGCCTACATCTCGTTTTTCCGCGAGAAGGGCCACCAACTGCTGCCCCCGTGGCCGCTCGTGCCCATCGGCGACCCAACGTCGATGTTCACCAGCGCCGGCATGCAGCAGTTCAAGCCGGTGTTCATGGGAGAGCAAGAGGCCGCCACGCCGCGCGCCGTGACCGTGCAGCGCTGCTTCAGGACGACGGATATTGAAGAAGTTGGCGACCTCAGCCACTGCACCGCGTTCGAAATGCTCGGCAATTTCAGCTTCGGCGACTACTTCAAGCGGGAAGCCATCCAGATGGCCTGGGAGCTAATGACGGAGGTCTACCAGCTGGACCCAGAGCGGCTGCACACGACGGT
>CAYTBM010000013.1:0-24431 GCA_964436025.1 uncultured Anaerolineaceae bacterium | reverse complement strand
CTACGCCTTGAACGCGACGAGCACGAAAGCGCCCGGCAACCGCCAGCGCACGTCCCAGCGGACGTTTCGAAACCGGTCCAGCGGGGTTTCGTAGCGCTCGGAGTCAGGGGATTCCTCCAGGTGGATTGTCGCGAGCCCCGCCGACCCAAGCGCCGAGATGAGGTCTCCCATCGTCCAGCCCGACCCGTGGCCGTGTTCATCGTCGCCGAAGTACGAATGCGCGACCGCGAAGATGCCCTTGTAGACGCCCGGGACGGTGGCCATCGGGTGGGCATCGTGCATGACGAGCCGGCCGCCGGGTCGCAGGGCAGCCGCTACTTGCTCAGCCCAGACATCGAAGTACTCGATTGGGTTCAGCCCACCAAAGGCGCTGTAGACGATGTCGTACGGCCCGCCGGATATCTCTCCCGCGCTGTCCTCGCGTTCCAGGTAACGGACGCTCAAACCTGACTGCTCGATCAGGGCCCTCGCCTTCGCCGCCCCTGCCTGCGTGTCCAGGATCGATACCGCCGCCCCCAGGTTCACAAGAGAGAGCGCCTCTTCGCCGCCCGCGGCCGGGGTCACGAGAGCCTTTTCGCCTCCGCAGTCCGACAAGGCGAGCGCTTCCGCCTCGCTGAAGCAACTGCCGCCGTGGGCGTAGAAACCCGGGTCGATTTCGTACCAGGACGCATCGGGCTGGATGGTTGTCGACACTTCAGGCGTTCACGTCGCCGCGGGCCGTCTGGAACGCCATGACATGGGAGTAATCGTTCACCGTGAGGATGACGCGACGCGTGTCCGCGGCGCGCATCACGCTGATCGATGTGTGGTGCACCGGCACCAGGTGGTCAAAGTTGGAGCCGAGAACGCGGCTGAGCACCGCGTTGATCACCCCGCCGTGGCAGGCCACCACGATGCGCATCCCGTGGCTTTCCGCGATCGCCTCATCAAGTGCCTCGAACACACGCGAACGGAAGAAATCGACGTCTTCGCAGAAGGGGTAGGCGTCGTGGCGGCGCGTCCGGGTCACCTCCCGGTAAACGTCACCGAGCTGTTCCCGGGTGTAGATGTCGAGGAGCCCTTTGTCCTGCGGCGCTTTCTGCCAGAGGTCGATCTCCTTCAGGCCGGGCTTAACCACCGGGTCCATCCCGTGGTGCTTCGCAATTGCCTTCGCCGTGTCGTGCGCGCGGCGCATGTCGCTGCAGTAGACGCGGCCGATGCGGGCGCTCTTCAGCCGCTGGCCGACTGCTTCGGCCTGGCGCTCACCGAGTTCGGACAGTGGCGCGTCGTAGGCCTGGCCGAGCGGGATGTTCTCAAAGAACTTCTGCTCGCCGTGGCGGACCAGTAGCACTTCGCACATGCCTTCAAAGGATTCGACGAACGGGTTTTCAAGGTCGATAGAACGGACGCGGCGGGGAGCGGTGGTCACTAAAACAATCCTGGCATCGCCACTTCGGCGAGGTTGGGTTCGACTTTGGAGACATATTCGCTCGCGGCCTTGAAGGCGCGCATGCCGGTAATGAATGCTTCCAGGTCTTCGAGGCTCATTTCGACGAGGATGCGGCGGGTGAACGTTTCGCTCCCCTGTTCCATGCGGCTGCAGGCAGCGTCGCCCCTGTCAGTGAGCATGTTCCGGACGAGACGGCGGTCGCTCTCGTCATCTTCGCGGCGGATGAGTCCGAGCTTCACGAGGCGGTCCACGATCCCGGAGATGGTGGGCGGCGTGACGTTCAGCCGCTGGGCCAGCGCCCCGGCGGTGACTCCGGGCGTCTCCCGGACCAGAAAGAGCACCCGCAGCTGCGCCGTCGTCAGCCCGAGCTCGGCCCAGGCGCGAAATCGAAGCGGGTCAAACATGTTCAGGGCTTCGCCGAAGTAACGCAGCGCGGCATCGACGGCTGGCTCGGTGCGAGGTGGAGAAACGGACACGCTTAGCCTCAAGCGAAAGATCTGTGGCCTTGCCGAAGGGTAGCAGGCATTCCCGCCGGGCGACAGGCAGCCCTTCCAATGGGACAATCGAATCAATGGCGCTCGACTTGGACCCCGGCACCGCGGCCCTCGGAAATCCGCGACTAATTGACGCTATCGTCGCGGAAATGGCCGGCGGGGCCATCCCCTTCGAGCGGTTCATGGAACTCGCCCTGTATCACCCGGAGTTTGGCTACTACCGGAAACCCGGCCGCATCGGGCGCCAGGGCGACTTTCTCACGAGCCCGTACATCCATCCGATGTTCGGCTGGGCGGTGGCCGGTTGGTGCCGGGACATCTGGGAGCGCTCAGGTAGGCCCGCCGAATTCGCGATCATCGAGCCGGCCGCCGGCGACGGCACGCTCGCGAAGGCAATCCTCGACTGGGCCGAAGGCAGAAGCGACGGGTTCCGGGACGCCATTCATTATGTCGCACTCGAACCCAACAACCCGGGGAACGACCCGCGAATCGACTGGCGCAGCGAACCCGAGCATGCCTATCCCCACGGGGTCGTGGTAAGCAATGAACTTTTCGACGCCCTCCCGGTGCGGCTGTACGAAGTCGGCGGTCGTGGGCCAGTGGAAGTCCTCGTGCGCTGGGACGGCGAACGCTTCGTTGAGGCCACCGGTGGCGTCTCAAGCATCGACGATGCGCCGCAAGCAGGGCGGTTCGAGCTGAACCTCCGCGCGCACCCCACCATGCTGGCCCTCTGTTCAGTGATCGAGACCGGCGCGGTACTCACATTCGACTACGGCTATCCAAAAGAGGACCTCTGGGCACCCTGGCGCACGACCGGGACGCTGATGTGCTTCTACCGGCACACCGCCCACGAAGACCCCTACATCCACGTCGGGGAGCAGGACATGACCACCCACGTGAACTTCACCGACCTCGAGCACGCGGCCGAAGAATCCGGGATGACCGTCTACGGGCCGGTTTCCCAGACCGAATTCCTCTACGCGCTTGGCCTCGGCGGCCTCGTGGAAGCCGCGCGCAGCGACATGGGCGAGTACTTCACCCGCCGCCGCGCCCTCGAACAGCTCACCGACGGCGCGGGGCTCGGCCGCATCCGGGTACTGGCATCGACCCGGCGCATCGAGGGCGCACCGGAAGGCTTCGAGGCGCTGCCTTGAGCGACGAGCCCGCACTGCGGCCGCGTGATGAACCCATCGAGGTGGGTGACCTCGCGCCGAGGTTCGACCTGCCCGCTGTCCTGCAAGAAGGAGAACAATTCCAGGCCCGACTCGCGGACTACATTGCGCGTGGCCGGACCATGCTGGTGTTCTACCAGGACGACGGCATGCCCATCTGCACGCGGGAGCTGAGTGCCTTCGCGCAGGAATTCCCGCTGCTCCGCGATGCCGGCATCCAGGTCCTGGCGGTGAATACCAACGGCCTCGGTTCCCACCGCAAGTTCCAGGAACGCGACCACTTCCCGTTCCCGCTCATCAGTGACTTCTACGGCGAAGCCGTGAAGGCGTATGGCATGTGGGACCGGGACGAAGGCAAGTCGAAGCGCGGCGTGGTCGTGGTCGGCGCCGACGGCCGCGTGGAGTACGTCCTGCCGCACTTCAACCCGGGTAGCGTAACCACCTTCGCGGAGATCTTCGCGGCCTTGGGGCTCGGTTAGGTCAGCATCTCGAAAATCCGGTCGTTGTCAGCCCCCGGTAACGTCGTCCCGCGCCAGATCTTCCCCGGGGTGGCGGAGAACCGGGGCGTGACGCCCGTCCCACGCACTTTGCCAACCACCTCGTCGTCCCACTCGATGTGCACGCCCCGAGCCCGGTAATGCGGGTCCTCAGCAGCCGTTTGCGAGTTCAGGATTGGGCTGCAGGCGACGCCGGCCGCGTTGAGCTGCTCGATCGCCTCAGCCATCGTCCGCTCCTCGCACCAGCCGCGCAGCAGCGCATCGAACTCCAGCCCTTGTACCTCGTTGATCGCCGTCCGCGCGCTGGACCAGTACGGATCCTTTGGGTCGAGGCCGAGCACCTTGCATGTCTTCTCGAAGATGGTCTCTGCCGGCGCCGCAATCACCACGGACCCGTCCTTCACCGCGAAGACATCGTACGGCTGGAACGCCGGCGACTTGTTACCACTTCGTTCACGCGTCACCCCCAGGTGGAACCACTCCACCATCGTCCCGGCGAGCACCGAATGGATGGCTTCGAACTGCGCGAGGTCGATCACCTGGCCCACGCCCGTCTCCTTCGCGTGGAGAAAGGCGGCGAGGCAGGACGAGAGACACATCAGCGCGGTGATGTAGTCCGCAGTCCAGGGCGCGGCCCGCGTCGGCGGGGAGTCCGGGAACCCTGTCTGATACATCGAGCCGCCGAACGCCTGCCCGATCATGTCGTAGCTCGCCCGCCCCAGGTAGGAAGGTTCGCCGCTCTGCCCGTAGCCGGAGACGTGGCAGACCACAAGTTTTGGGTTCGCCTCGAGGACTACTGCGTCGGTCAAACCCCACTTGTCGTAGGTTCCGGGGCGCGAGCTCTCCATCCAGATATCCGCACGCGCCGCGAGCTTCAGGAACTTTTCCTTGCCCTCGGCGTTGCTCATGTCGAGCGTGACGTTGAACTCGTTGCGGCGCTCGGCGAGCCAGCTCGTCCCAACTTCGCGGCCTCCGCCCGCCGACGGCACCTTTAGTCCGATCGTCCGCCAGGTGTCCTCCACGAACGGGTTCTCCACCTGGATCACCTCGGCGCCCCACTGCGCAGCCAGCGCCGCCGCGAATGGCTGGGCGATCACTGAGCCAGTCGAAAGAATCCGCACGCCCTGCAACGGTCCAAACTGCTCCGGAACCAACGTTTCGCGCATTCCAGCACCCCCGGGAATCGGCGGCACGATACGCGGCTTGGCCCCGCCGGGGAACTGGACCGGCGGTGCGAACCGCGCCGAGGCGGTAGCGTACGCAGGTGGCCACTCCCGAGCGCGACGCACGCCGCTGGTTCCCCGAACGGGCTGACTGGTGGCTGGTCGCGGTCGCCTCGGCCGCCGCCGTCGCCCTGCTCGCCTGGCGCACCGACCTGTATACCGTCGGTACGGCAGCCTTCGCGGACCCGGGCTGGGACCGCCACGCCTACCGCGAGCTTGCCCGCCGCGATCTCCTCGACTTCAAGCTCGCCCCCTACTGTTGGCGCGTCCTCGTGCCCTGGCTCGCAAAACTTCAGCCGTGGTCGCTGCAGGATGGGTTTCTCGGCACCGCCGTTATTGCGCTGATTGCGACCGGTCCCGCGCTCTACGGGCTCGTCCGCGCCACCGGCGGGTCGAAACTGTCGGCTTCGGCAATGATCTTCGCGTTTTATGCACTGGGCTGGGCGGCCCGTTACCCACTGGCCGACTTCTGGATACCGGACTCGACCGCGCTGCTGCTCGCAGTCGTGGCCATGTGGCTCATCGTCGAAAAACGGTGGTGGGCCGCCTGCGCCGTACTTGCCGTAGGCGTACTCGCCAAGGAGAGCGTGATCTTCGCCGGGAGCCTCGCCTTCACATGGCATCTCCGCGGCTGGCGAGATTGGTCCACGCTGGCGCGCGGCTTCCTCGTCGTCGCCCCGGCACTGCTGATCCTGGGGGGCGTACGGCTCATCATCCAGCCTGAAAACGGCAACGCCGCGTACATCGCAACCATGCCCCCGCAGATCTCGCGCTTCCCCGAGCTCTTCGGCGAGTACGACTACCGGCAGCGCTACACCGACATCGTCGTCAACGACCGCTGGGCCCATCGTGACTGGAGCGACTTCGACCGGTACCTATTCGACCCGTTCGGATTGCCGTTGCTCGGCGCCGCGGCGCTGGGGGCTGTGGTCGATCCGAAACGAGCGGCGAGGCTCACACCATTCTTCGTGCTCGTCTATTCGCAACTGCTCTTCGCGACGGACACCCAGCGGCTGGTGGTGCTGGCGTTTCCGGCGCTGGCAATGCTCGCTGGAAGCGCCGCGAGACGAGCGGGTCAGAGGCGCCGCGTGCTGGATGCGGCGATGCTCGGCGGATTCGCGGGGGTGTTCGCGGTGACGATGCTGGATGCCAACACGTTCGGCGCGCAGCTATGGCGGGAGACGGCGGCATGCGTCTCGGGCGCTGGACTGGCCGCGGTCGTGATGTGGCTTTGCTCAGTCCAGAATCCGCAATCCAACATCCGCAACTAAACCACCGTCCCCACAATCGCCACGGATCCGCTCAATAACAGGATGCCGTAGACCATCCGGCGAAAGAACACGATGTCCACTCGTTTGAACATGAGGTTCCCGGCGCGCTGGCCGACCAGGACCGCCGGGAGTGCCAGGGCGAAGGCGCCGAACACATACAGTTTCGCGTTCCCCGTACCCACGAGAAGAGTCACCGCCACGAACGACGTGACCGTGAAGAACATCGAGATTGTCGCGCGGAAGTGGAGCGGCGGCATACGCCTGCCCTGCAGGTACAGCACCACCGGCGGGCCCGACATGCTGGTGCTGGTGTTCAGGATTCCGCTCGCCAGCCCAGCGCCAAGGTCGCCCAGCAGGCCGGCCGAGTGCAATGCCAGGCCACGCATGAGCAATAGCGTGAACAGGATCACCATCCCGGCGATGATCAACTGCAGAACGTGGGCATCCACCAGCAGCAACACCGCCAGGCCGATCGGCATCCCGACGAACGACCCGGCCATCAGGATGAGCGCCATCCGCCGTTCGGCGTGATGGCGCAGATGCACCGTCTGCACAACCCCGCTGACGGTCGAGAGCAGGTTCGCCAGGAGCACGGTGTCTTTCGGGCCGATGAGCACAGCGAGGAACGGGACGATGAAGAGCGAGAAGCCGAAACCGGACAATGCCTGGATGAACGCGGCCACCGCCGCCAGCACAACCACCGCGACGGCAACGGGCCAATCCACTCCGCTGGTTATAACGGAACCGCACCGTACATTCCGCCGCCCTTCGACATTCCATCCCCCACACTCGACAATCCGGGATATGGAAGTAGCGAACGAACTCATGGTCCGCGGCATCGTCGTCGGCGTGTTCCAGGAAAACTGCTGGGTCATCGGCAACCGGCGCACGGGTGAGGCCATCTGCATCGACCCCGGCGACCAGCCGGACGAGATCCTTGCCCTCGCGCGGGACATGGGAGTCCGCATCAAGTACATCGCCAACTCACACGCCCACGTGGACCACATCCTCGGCGTGTACGGCATCCATTCGGCCACCGGCGCGAAGTTCCTCCTCCACGAAAGCGACCTCGACCTCCTTCGCAACGGCTGGAAGGGCATGGCCCAGCGCATGGGCATCCAGATCCCGAACGGCCCGCCTGACCCCGACGCCTTCGTCAAGGACGGCGACGTGGTTGAAGTCGAAGGCCTCCGGCTGCGCTGCATCGGCACGCCCGGACACACGCCGGGGAGCGTTAGCTACTACGCCGACGAGGGAATGCTCTTCAGCGGCGATACCCTGTTCCGGGGCTCGATCGGCCGTACGGACTTGCCCGGCGGCAGCCTCGAGCAGGAGATGGCCAGCATCTGCGACAGGCTCCTCATCCTCCCCGATGAAACCATGGTCCTACCGGGGCACATGGAAGAGACAACCGTCGAGTTCGAAAAGAAGCACAACCCCTTCGTCCTCGAATGGCAACGACGCGGCACCAGCCAGCCGGGGTGGCTCCAGCAGTGAGCCTGTCCATCGGCTTTTTTGGCGCCACCGGCACCGTTACCGGGTCAAAGTACCTCGTGCGCGCGGGCCAGACTCGCGTCGTGGTCGACTGCGGCATGTTCCAGGGTGAACGCCGCCTGCGCGAGATGAACTGGCTGCCCTCGCCGTTCCGCCCGAATGAGGCCTCCGCTGCGCTCCTCACGCATGCCCACGTGGATCACTCAGGCCTGCTCCCGCGCTTCGTCAAGGAGGGCTTTCGTGGTCCGATCTACACCACGCCGGCGACCGCCGAGATGGCCCGCATCCTCCTCCTCGATTCGGCCAAATTGCAGGAGGAAGACGCCGAATACGCGAATCGCAAGGGGTTCAGCCGCCACCATCCCGCGCTCCCCCTCTACACCGAGCGCGATGTCGAACGGACGATGGCTCGCTTCAAAGCGGCGCAATACCGCCAGGAAGTGCACCTCTCTGCTGAACTCTCCGCCCGCTTTCTCAACGCGGGCCACATCCTCGGATCCTCATTCGTCGAACTGACCCACCAGGGAGTCGAGGGCTCTGCCCGCCTCGTGTTCAGCGGCGACCTGGGCCGGTACGCCGCGCCGCTCCACTCGGACCCGGACCCGCTGCCTGAATGCGACATCCTCGTCCTTGAGTCCACCTATGGCGACCGCAGCCACGAGCACGAACCGATCGAGGACCAGATAGAGCGCATCTTCAAGCCGGTGATCGAGCGCCGCGGAATTATCCTGATCCCGGCCTTCGCCGTCGCCCGTGCCCAGCTCATAGCGCTCATCCTGCGCAACCTCATCCACGAGGGGCGGCTCGCTGACGTGCCCATACACGTCGATTCGCCCATGGCTTCGGACGTCACCTCCATCTACAACCACTACATCAAGTCCGAATCACTGGACCAGGGCATTCCCTTCACCACGGGGCGGTCGCTCTTCCCCTCGCATGTCCGCTTTCACCGGTCGGTGCAGGAATCGCGCGAACTCAACGGGCTCGGTGGCCCCCGCATCATCATCTCCTCCAGCGGCATGCTCACCGGGGGGCGCGTGCTGCACCACCTGAAGCGGCTCGCCGGGCAGCCGGAGAACCTGATCGCCCTTGCCGGTTACCAGGCGGTGGGCACCCGCGGGCGGGACCTCGCCGAAGGCCGCCGCGAAGTCAAAGTCCATGGGCAGATGGTCCATGTTCGGGCGCAGGTGGCGAGCCTGAACGGCCTCTCAGCGCACGCCGACCGCAACGAATTGATCCGCTGGGTGAAGACCGCTCCCAAGCCCCCGCGGGCGATCTACCTCACCCATGGCGAAGACGAGCCCCGCGCCGCGATGAAAGCCCTCGTCGAAAAGGAACTCGGCATCGCCGCTTTGACGCCGGCCATGGGCGAAGAACACGACCTGGATTGGTTGTGGCGGAAATCCTAGCCGCGCCCGCAAGGAAGCGGCTGGCCCTCGGCCCACCCCCCGCGGCCTCGCTTCTGTTTTACCTCGCGGCCGTATCTCCCACCTGCCGGGACCACTCTTCAGACACCCACAACGCCAACCACGCCTTCGTCTTCCGCTATCAAAGCCGCGACCCTCTAGCCATGCCATCCCGCGCTACATCCTTCGCCCCTCGCCCGCTTTCCCCGTGCATCATCGCGTTCATCCCGGGCCACTTGTTGACCGCCGCCACGACAGGCGGAGACAGGTGGTCGCACTGGCAGTGCACTGGCAGTCCGACTGGTTCTGAGTGGTCAGGAAGTGGTGACACACTCCGAATCTGCATCCCACCAGTCGCACCAGCTGGACTGGTCAAAAAAAAGCACAAGCGCGACGGTCGAACAGGTGGGACGCCGGTCGGAGCCGGCAGTTCCCAACCTCTCTTACCCGTACCGAGCTACAGTCCCGAGTAGAAGTCGCTGAGCGCTGCCGCTCCGCGCTTCGGGTCCTGGCACATCCACCAGTGACCGAGGCCCTCGAGCATGGCGATTCTTGCCCCGGCGCGTTCGGCGGTGCGGCGGGCGAGCGTCTCGCCGCCGGTGTAGTGATCTTCGGTGGCGATGATGACGAGGCCGGGTTTCGCCTTCGCCTTGCCAACGTCCTTGCCGATCTCGGCGAGGCGCGGCTGGGCGGCGGAGCGGTAGAGCGCAAGGATGCAGCGCGCCATGTCGGCGTTGACCGCCGCGGCCACGTTGGCTGCGGCTTCCGGCGACATACCCAGGCTCTGAAACTGCGCAGTGCGGGCTTCAACCGGCGCGGCCGCCATGCCGGCCACGGCCGCTTCGCCTGCGTCCGGCGTCTGCCAGACCTGCGCCGCGTCGTGCCAGACGTACTCCGGGTCGAAACAGCCGGCGATGTCGGTACACCAACTGCGCACCATGTCGGGCCGTTCAATCGCGAGGCGCATCACGTGGCCGCCGCCCCAGTCGTGGCCGACAAGGTCGATCGGGCCGTCGATCTTCTCGAGTTCGGCAATCAGCCAGGCGAGGTAGTCGTCGCTGGTGGCGCCAAAACCGTCGGGCACGGGCGCGCCGAAGCCAGGAGGGGAAAGCGCGATCACATCGTCGCGACCGAGTTCTTTGCGCAGCTCATCCCAGATAGCGGCGGTTTCGGGGTTCCCATGGACAAGGACGACAGGCATGCGGTTCCTCCAGCGAAGGGAGGAGCTTAGGGCAACGGGCGTGGCCAGTCACGAGTCGGTTTCCTCGTGCGCGAGTCGGTCTCACCACGGAGACACGGAGGGCACGGAGTCTTTGCGGTTACGGAGATGTGTAGGACGTGGTTTCGCCAGTGCCAGATCTCAGTGCCCTCCGTGCCTCGGTGGTTCGCCTACCGGTTGCCTTTCACGCCCCGCTGCATCCAGCTCGCGTTCGCGATGCGCACCGCTTCGTGGGCCCGGGCGAGTTCGGCGCGGAGGAAGTCGCGTTCGGCCTGGAGGTCAGATATGTGGTCACGCAGCGCGGCGACGAGCAGGTCGACTTCGGTGACGCGCGCGGCGGCCTGCTCGCGGACGAGCCGAATTTCGGCGGCGAGGTCCGCATTCGATGGCGCCGGCAGGCGGATCACGCCCGGTCCTGGCCTGGAGGCAGCTGAGGCGGCGCCCACTGCCGCAAGTACTCACGGTCCTTGCGCAGGTCCTGCAGGTTGCCGTGCAGCGCGCTGATCACATCCTCGAGGGTCTGCATCCGGCTGGCGCGCGCCGCCTCGGAAAGCTGCAGTTCGTGCAGCCGCTCCCGGAGCTGGCGCTGGCGCGCTTGCACCTTCTGCGCGCGCTTGCGCAGCTTGCGGTTCTCACTTTCCGCGGAGACCACAGCGCGGACAAGTACCGCCGGCGGCAGCGTCAACGCAGCTTCGGGGTTCTTCACGACGGAAGCTGGGTCGACTTCGAGCATTTCGTCGTGCTCTTCAGCCAGCGAGGCCAGGGTCTTCTGGAGTGCGGCCACTTCCGTGCGCACCTGCCGCACGAGCCTTTCCGCCCGGGCATCAGACGAGGTCATCTGAGCGCGCATCCGCGGGCTCCCCGCGCCCGGCTTCTGCCGCAACAACTCATCCCAGGTGCCCGCATTCGGGTCGATCACGCCGGCCTGCGCGGGGAACGGGATCGGGTCCGGGGCGGCCTGCGCGGGCGCTTCCGGCACGTTGGCCAGCTCGTCAGTCTGCTGTCGTCGAAGTGGGAAGCGCACTGTTCACCCGTCCTCTACCGGAATATACGCCCGCTTTCCGGCCCTCAGTAGGGGCAGAAGTGTTAAGGAACGCGGCCCAAGGGGCGAGTCAGTCGCGAGCGACCTGGAGCCCAGTCGCGCGGTACGGCCGAGGCCCCGTCGGGACAACCGGCACCGGGTTCGCAACGCCATACAGCGCGATGACGCCGTTGATGTCGTCCTGGCGGGGCGAGATGAACGTCAGCGCGTCGTTCCCGCCGCACATCGCGCGCCCGGGGCAAAGTGCGGCCTCGGTGTGGTCCAGCCCAAGGGAGTGGCCAAACTCGTGCAAGGCCAGCGCCCGCAGCGACGCAGCCGAATACGCAAAGTTCGGCTCGAAAATGATGTCGAATTCCTGCATCGCGAAATATGGCGTGTTCACCACGAGGCTCGCGCCGCGCCAGTAACACGAATAGCCGAGGTAACCCCCGACGATGTGGCCCCAGCCCACGACGTTCTTCCCGTCCGGGCCGTACGCCGCGGTGTCGCCGTTGCAGCCCGTGGCCGCCGTTGTTTCTCCGAGATAGTCGAAGTGGAAGCCGCTCCCGCCGGCGTTGTCCCAGCCTTCAGCGCCGAGCGTAATGGCTTCGAATGCGGCTTTTGCAGGCATCGCCGCGGTGGAGCCCGAACCGTTGTACAACCAGCTCGCGGACGGTTGCGCCCAGCGCACACCGAAGAGCCGGAACTGGGCGGTAAGCGGGCCGGGCTCAAACTCGATGGCGCCGGGGAAGCGGGCCAGCATCGCCGCCCGTCCCTCCGCCATCCGTTGCTTTCTCGGCACGCCCGGTTCATCGAGCCCGTACATCGTGATGTGCCCGAAGAGTGGACCGTCCGGTCCTGCCATCACCAGGTCGATGGATTGCTCGAACACGTCCGGTCCAGCCCCACCGGGGGCCGCCGCGCTAACGTTGAACCCGCGCGCGCAGGCCAACAATCCGAAAGCGACGAACCCCACCATCACCCACCATCGCAGCGCCAGCACGAGCGGAGTGTGGCACCCGGGCCGCGCGGTGTCACCGCCGTCGGGTAGAGTTCACTGATGACCTACAACATGTTCGAGGGCGAGAAGGTGCGTCTCCGCGGCGTCCAGGCCGACGACTGGCAACACTTCTCCCGTTGGGACATAGACAGCGACGCGGAGCGGTTCGGCTGGCAGGTTTGGCCGCCAAAGGGCGAAGAAGCGATGAGGGAGTGGGCGCGCGAGGAATCGCTGAAACGGCCCACCGACGGCAACATGCGGCTCATCATCGAGACACTCGACGGCGAAGCGGCAGGCGCAATCAGCGTCCGGCCCGATGCGCGACGGTTCAGCTTCGAATATGGGATCAACCTCGCCCGCGAGCACTGGGGCGCCGGGTACGCGCAGGAGGCGCTGGAGCTCGTCTGCCGGTACATGTTCGGCGAACTCCGGATGCACAAGGTCCAGGCCTACGTCTACGCCTTCAACGCGCGGTCGCTTTCGATGCACCGGAAGTTCGGCATGGTGGAAGAGGGTGTGCTGCGCAAGGCCCAGTTCACCGACGGACGCTTCTGGGACATCGTGATCTTCGGCATGACCGCGGACGAGTTCTTCGGGAGGTATGGCGCAAGCTGGGGTGAGCCGCTCGCACCGATGACTTAGCGGCCGTGGGTTGCGGCCCATGGGCGTACTGGCTTTACTGCGCGGCAAGCGTAACTGGAACAGCGTGCACGACCTATTCGCCGCGCCGAACGCAGAGGGAGGGAAGGCCCGTGCTTATCGCCGATTCGCAGATCCACATGTGGGGCGCGAACAGCACGGAGCGCCCCTGGCCTCCCGGTCGTGCGGCGGAAGCGCAACGCCCATACCCAATCTCAGCCGAAACGCTCCTCCTCCAGATGGACCTGGCCGGCGTGGGGCGAGCGATCCTCGTCCCGCCGTCATGGGAAGGCGAACGCAATGACCTCGCCCTCTCTGCCGCCACGACCTATCCGGACCGCTTTGGCGTAATGGGTCGGCTCTCGCTGACCGATCCCGCCAGCCGCGGCCTTGTCGATGGCTGGCTCCGGCAGCGAGGCATGCTCGGAATGCGGTTCACCTTCCACAACCAGCACAACCGGCACCTTCTCACCGACGGGTCGGCCGATTGGCTCTGGCCGGCGGCCGAGAAAGCCGGCATACCGCTGATGGTGCTGGTTCCCGGCTCGTTGCCAGAACTGGACCGCATCGCGGGGGCGCATCCCGCGCTCAAGCTCGTCATCGACCACGCCGGCGTGGGCCTCAGGCCGAACACCGCCTCTGTGTGGGACGAACTTCCCGCCGTGTGCGCGCTTGCGCGCCACCCGAATGTAGCCGTCAAGGCCTCGGGCGTGCCGCACTGGTCACGCGAGCCCTATCCCTTCGGAGACATGAGCCCCCACCTCGAACGGCTCTTCCAGGCGTTTGGCCCGCGCCGGATGTTCTGGGGCACGGATCTCACCCGCATGCCATGCACTTACTACGAGTGCATCCACATGTTCACCGACCACCTGGACTGGTTGAAAGGCGATGACCTCGAGTGGGTGATGGGGCGTGCGCTCTGCGAATGGCTCGATTGGCCCTGACGTGGGGCAGAACCCTAGCGGCGGAGGCGGACGATTGGGCCTTCGCTAAAGAGTCCGCCGACGCTGATGCCGAGCCGTTCAGGCACGCCCACCGGGATGCCGAGATCGGCCAGGAAGAGCTCGCCCGTGTGGTTTTTCGCCGGCCCTTCGAGGACGCCGCGCTTCGGCAGGTCGAGCATGAGCGTGGTGCAGGCCTTGATGGCGGGCGCGCTGACTTCGCCCGTCGTCGCGTTCACACCGGTCGGCACGTCAAGCGCGAGGGTGGGCCGGTTAGCCTGGAGCGCGAGGTGGGTGACCGCCGCGGCGATGCCCTGGGGCGGCCCTTCGAGGCCGTAGCCCACGAGCGCGTCGATGACGAGGTCGCACTCCGCCAATTGGTCCTCGACGGTAATCTCGCTCGATTCCATGTCGCCGGGCTCCAGGATGCCCGCCTGGCGAAGGATCTGGAGCTGCCGCCTGACGGTGAAGCCGGCATCTTCCTCCACCCCGGAAACGATGGGGTCCACACGGATGTTCCAGTTGGCCAGGTGCCGCGCCGTCGCAAGCCCTGCCGCGCCCTTGTTGCCGTTGCCGCAAAGGATGACCACGCGCTGGCCACGGCCCTTTCCGCCGAGCATCGCGAGCGCCAGCGTCGCCGCCGAGCGGCCGGCGTTCTCAGTCAGCTGGAGAATATCCAGCCCGAATTCTTCCTGGGCGATGCGCTGAACATCGCGCATCTGCGCCGCCGTCACCCAGCGGACCTCTGAGCACTTGCGCTGTGGAAATCCGCTCGGGTCGGCTTTGACGGCCATGGTTCGAACTACCTCGTCTGCGAGTCTACGACCGGGCCGCCATAAGCGGCATCGGTCACTCCTCGCTGTGCCCGGCGCTGATCCGCGCCGAGATGCCGCCTCGCGTGTTGAACTCACCAGTCACGATCAGCGACTGCGGGTGAATCGCGGCAATGATGTCGTCCAGGATGGTGTTCACCACGTTCTCGTAGAAGATGCCCCGGTTGCGGTATGTCTGCAGGTAGAACTTGAAGCTCCGCAGCTCGATGCAGCGTTCGGCGGGCGTGTAGGTAATGATGATCGTGCCGAAATCTGGCTGGCCCGTCATTGGGCAGACACTTGTGAACTCCGTGGCAGTGAACTCAATCTCGTAGTCCCTGCCCGGGAACTGGTTCTCGAACGAATCGATCGTCCCGTCGGTGCGGAAGGTGTTTTCGGACATTGCAGTGAAGGTTCGAACGGCGGGCGCTCGGACGCAAGGGCGGACAGGTTTTAACACGGAGGCACGGAGATCACGGAGTTTTCTGGGAGGTCACGGAGGTCCATAGAATCGCAGCAGCCATCTGTACCCGCCCAGCCATGGGCCGATGGCTTCGCATTCCGACAACCATCGACCGCCTCTAATTGCCTGTGACCTCAAAAACCTCTGTGTCCTCCGTGCCTCCGTGGTTCATTTTTCTAGTCCCGCGGTAGCCCGAGGCCCCGCGTCGCCACAATGTTGCGATTCACTTCGCTCGTGCCGCCGGCGATGGTATAGCTCGGCGCGGCCATCGCCCAGCGTTCGATCTGGCCGCGAAGCGGCGCGTATTTCGAGCCGGGCTCGAGCATCCCCGGCATGCCAATGACGCGCAGGCCGGTGATGCCCATCTGGCGCTGGAGCTCGGTTCCGAAGATCTTTGAAACCGAGGCCTCGGAGTTCGGCACTTTCCCCTCGCTCTGCATCTGGGCCACGCGGTAGCAGAGCCATCGCCCGATTTCGAATTCGAGGTGGCGTTCGGCCAGCTCATGCCGAATCTCCGCTCGTGAGCGCATGGCCGGCGTGGCCTGCACGTACTCGATCAGCGCGCCGAGGGTGCTCCGGGTCATGACGACGCGGTTGATGGAACTGCGCTCCTGGTCGAGTGTGGTCGTGGCGATGTACCAGCCCCGGTTCTCCTCGCCGATCAGGCAGTCCCGCGGGATCCGCACGTCCTCCAGAAAGACTTCGGTGAAGTGGTGGCTCCCCATCATGTTCACGAGGGGCCGGACGGTGACGCCGGGCGTCCGCAAGTCCAGCATGAAGTAGCTGATACCTCGATGCTTCGGCGCCTCCACGTCCGTCCGCGCCAGGAGAATCCCCCAGTCGGCATCGAGCGCCCCGCTCGTCCAGATCTTCTGGCCGTTCACCACGTACTCATCGCCATCGCGCACGGCTCGCGTCTGCAACGAAGCAAGGTCCGAACCGGCGCCCGGCTCCGAGAAAAGCTGGCACCAGTGAACATCAGCGGTGCGCATTTCCGGGAGCCAGCGGGCCTGCTGCTCGGCCGCGCCGTGCATCATGATCGCAGGGCCGGCGAGCCACACGCCCTGATCGTATGCGCCGGGCGCCCCCGCCGAGCTCATCTCTTCCATATACACGGTCTGGGTCATGTAGCTTGCGCCGGCGCCGCCGAACTCTTTCGGCCAGCCCATGGTCAGCCAACCCCGCTCCGCCAGCTTCTTTCGAAACGCCTGTGTGAACGCTGCGTCATCCGCCGAGACCTGGTCGCGGTCGTTGCGCATGTTCCAATCGGCCTCGGGAAGCTCAGCGGCCAGGAACCGGCGAAGTTCAGCGCGGAAAGAAGCGTGTTCGGGCGAATCGAGAAAAAGCATCCCGCGAGTGTAGCCCGATGGAGCACGTGATGGCCGCTCCCGGGCCGCATCCCGGCGGGAAACCGTACGGCCGCAGTCGTTGGGAAATCTTCACAGAATGGCTTGAAACCACCGCTCGCGAATCTGCAGCAGCCCGTAATGCCGCTTGTAACGGCGGCAGCGGAAGGGAAACATCACAGCATGGGTTGTGACGCCCGAAGGTGGTGCGCACTATCATCCGCGCTGCTCAGTAGGGTGCTTTCGAGGTATGCCGCGCCCCCGCCCAGTGCCCGGACTCCCGTTGAGCCAGCAGAAGCCCGGCCGAGCCGGGCGCCGCGCTTTGGCGCAATTCGGCGGGGGTCGCTTGTTGGACGATTGGGTACGGGCCAGGAGGCAGTCGGGGTGGATGTGGCGCGGGACGTTGCTCGTCCTCGCTTTGGTGGCCTTCGCCGTGCTCGCCCAGGAAGCCGCGCCCGACGCCCGCGCTACAGGCGAAGGCGTCTTCCAGCTCGATAAGACGGCCTACGCAACAAACGAAGGCACAGCGGTCCAGGTCACCGTCGTCCGGACAGACGGCGGCACCCTCACCCAGGACGTCCAGGTCATCCTCGCCGTGGACGGAGTCACTGAGTTCGACATCCCCTCCGCGGAGGCCACGAAGCTAATAACGTTCAAGGCCGGCACCAACGTCACCTCGATGTCGACGATGATCCAGACGCTCAACAAGGAGCAGTTCTCCGATCGGACGATCCAGGTGACGATCCTGAGCGTGTCCGGCGGCGGTCAGTTGCCGCTGAACGGCCGCACCACTGCGCCGATCACCTTGCTGGGGAGCGGGACACCGCGGGTGTTTTCGGTCACGCCGCAGAGCGGCGGGAGCTACGCCGGACAGGGCACGATCCTGACGGTCACCGGCGAGAATTTCATCGTCCAGGGCGCAACCATCCAGTCGACGACGATCGCGGTCGAGTTTTGGGGCTTCTTCGCGCCGACGCAGGAAGTCTCACTTCCCGTCCCCGGAACTGAAGTCTCCATCGTGTCTCCTACATTGATGTACGTTCGCGTGCCCGCACTTCTCGCCGACTACACGTTGACCTTCCCCAATCAGCTCAACGCGACCTACGACGTCCGCGTTAAAGTGGACACGACGCCGCCTCAAGTCCCGCTCAGCACGTTCTACAGCCCTCGCACTGCTGCTGATCAGTTCGTGTACACGACGGGTCCGACTGTCACGCAACTTTCGGTCAAACAGGGCCCGCCCACAGGCGGCACGACGGTCGTGGTTTCAGGGACGAACTTCGGTCCCGGGCTGAACGGGGCGGCCAACACGCCCTGCCCGCTGAGTTCTGTCACATTCGGCGGGGTGCCGGTCACCACCTGCAAGCTTACCGGGCAGCCAGATCAGATTCAGGTAACCACGCCTGCACATATCTCTGGCTTCGTTGATGTGGTGGTCCACAACGGGGCTCACTCCCCTGCCGTCCCGTCCTCTCGCTACAACTACCAGGGCGTACCCGTCATCACCAACCTCAGCCCTAACTTTGGGCCTCAGGCCGGCGGTACGACGGTGCTGATCTCGGGCTCCGGTTTCTTCGTGGGGAACCAACAGCCGAGCTCGGTGCTCTTTGGCGGGAACCCGGCCCAATTCCTTTTGCTCAGCGACACCCTGATCCAGGCCATCGCTCCGGCAGGCACCGGTGTCCAGCAGGTCAAGATCATTCATCCGATCTCGGGCACGAGTGACTTCCGGACGGAGGCCAACTTCACCTACACGGTGGGGCCGGCGATCGTCTCCCTCACGCCATCGCACGGTCCTTCGTCCGGCGGGACTGTGGTAACCATCAGTGGCACCGGGTTCGCGCCCAGCGCGATTGTGAAGTTCGGCGATGTCCAGGCGTTCACCACGTCGATCACTGAGACATCGATCACGGCAACCGCGCCGGCAGGGACCGGCATCGTGGACGTGACGGTGACCGTGAACACCAACGTCACAGCCTCGGGCCCTCAGACGAAGTATCAATACGACGGCCCAACGGTCACAGGCGTCACCCCAAATGCGGGACCGCCGGCGGGCGGCACCGCAATCGTGATCAAGGGCTCGAACTTTACCTCTGCCTCCCAGGTGCTGATTGGCAACGCGGTGGTCACACCGGTGTTCGTGGACACGACTACGCTGAACGCCGTGACGCCGGCACAGGCGGTCGATGCATACCAGGTCCGCGTCAAGACCGGATCCGGGACCAGCGCCGACACGCCGGACGCGCTCTTCACCTACACCAACGGTCCGATCATCGACGCGGTGAACCCGGACAACGGCCCAACAACAGGCGGGACCATCGTGGTGATTACGGGGAAGAACTTCGCGGCGCCCTTGTCCATCACATTCGGCGCCTTTCCCGCAACCTCGTTCAACATCAATAGCGCGACGCAGATAACCGTGCTTTCGCCGGCGAATCCGACAGCCGGGCCGAGCGACATCCGCATAACGAAAGGCGCCGATGTCAGCCCGGTCAGTCCGAAAGCGAAGTTCAACTACGTCTCGTCGACCCCGAAAATTACGCAGGTTACGCCCAACTCAGGTTCGACCTTTGGCGGCACTGAGATCACGCTGACGGGGCTTGGTTTGAGCGGCGCCGCATGCCCCGGTTCGGTGAAGTTCGGGCCCGTGGCAGCGCCGGCCTGCACAGTCATCAATGACTCGACCATCACCGTCACATCGCCCCCGAATGTGGCCGGCCCAACGGTCATCAGTGTGACAACCGCGAACGGCACCAGTGACATCGTGCCCAATTTCACTTACGTCAGTCCCAACGGGCCTGGCGGCGGTACCGCGCCACCTCCCCCTGGGCCCGGCGGCACAACCACTTATACGTTGCACTCGCGCTGGACGCTCCTCACCTGGACTGGCAATCCCGGAGTGAGCGTCTCAGACGCGATTCGAGGCACCGGCGTACCGGGCGCCAATGACCTTTCCCAGCGGATCTCCGCGGTGTATCTGTGGGACGCGGCGACCGCCACCTGGAAGGCCTACTTCACCGGCGCGGAAGGCGTCCCGGGCGCTACCGACTTCACGCAGTTCACGCCCGGTGCGGTCTATTGGGTGGCAGTTCAGGGGACGGGCCAGGTCCCCTGGGTAGTGATGGCTCCTCCGTGAGCCGAATAAAGAAGTAAAGGTGGCCCGCCGCAGCCACGCCTCCGCCGCGAAAAAATGGCCCGCGGGAACCCGCGCGGCTATCCTTCGCCGCAGGATGTGCCGCACACGTGCCGCAAAGAGGGCCGCCCGTTGAAGTTCGGGACCCTGCAGGTGTATCCACGCCAGGGCGTACTCCAGGAGTACGGCCTTGACCTTCCGTCGGCCGTTCTCGGGCGGGGCGAAGGCTCCCAGATCTTCATTGACGACTTCTCTATCTCCCGCCGCCACGCGCGCCTGACGATCGATTCCGGGCGCCTGCTCATCGAAGACCTCGGCAGCGTGGGGGGGACGTTCGTCGACGATACGAAACTCGAACCCGGAGTCCGCCACCTCGTCGCGCCCGACGCTGTGCTCCGCTTCGGTGACATCGAAGCCCGGTACGTCGCCGCCGAAAGCGTGGATGCAACCGGCCGGGCACCGGGGGCGACCGATCTGCAGTCGCCCACCGAGGAAGCACGGTTCGGCGTTGCCCTCGCCCTCACGTCTCCCGCCATCGCGGTAGACCCCGGCAAAGCAGTCTCCGCCACGATGACCATCGTCAACCGCGGACGCCTGGTCGACACCGTCCGCATCGCGGTGACTGATCTTCCGTCCGACTGGTACTCACTGGAGCACACCGAGCTGTCGTTGCTCCCTGGCGAACGGGTCGACATCCCGCTCGCGGTCCATCCGCCGCGCACCGCGGAATCACTCGCCGGTCAGTACGCATTCACCGTCACCGTAACCTCGCGAGAATACGAAGACAGCGTCGATGCGCAGGGCTCCTTCGAAGTCCGCCCGTTCGAAGCCGTCTCGCTGTCATTTGTCGCGGTGCGCAGCAAGGGCAAATTCACCGTCGTTGCCGAGAATAAGGGCAACGACATCGTGCATTACGACCTCGAGGGCCGCGACGATGAGCAAGCCTTCAGCTACGCGTTCGAAGTGCCCTCCGTGGACCTGCAGCCCGGCCAGAAAACAACCGTCGGCCTTAAGGTGGCGAAAAAGCCGCAGTGGTTCGGCCAGGCGATGCCTCTCCCCTTTGAGGTCGTCGGTCACTCCTCATCGGGAGCCGAAGTCACCGCGCGAGGACAGCTAGCCAACAACCCGCCGCTCCAGAAATTCAAGCTGCCGGCGTTGTACACGGTAGCCGCGCTGGTGCTTCTCGCCACGCTCGCCACCGTCCTCATCGTTACTGACAGTGGGACCAAGAAGGCGAGCGCGGAAGACCCGTACGCCGGCGTCCACCTTTGCGACGACGCGAACGCGAAAGCGAAGCAGGAGCAGAAAAACGCCCAGGCGGCCCAGTCCAATCCTATTACCAGCGCCACCGTCGTCGGGCCAACTGATGGCGGAAGACCGCTTTTCGGCGAGGTCGATAAGAACGGCGCTCCGTTCTTCGCCCAGAACGACCCGCGCTGGGGCACGCAGGAGTACGCCCGCTCCACGGAGCTCCCCAACGGTCGCGACTGGTGCGGCACCACCATCGAGCAGTGCGGCTGCGCGATGACCTCCGTGTCCGTAATGCTCGCGCTCTATGGCCTCTTGAACATGCCCGACGGACAGCCGCTCAGCCCAAAGTCGCTGAACGACTGGTTCAACGGCAACGCGCGAAAGACCGAACGTGGGTGGGTCAGTCGCGGCTACATCTACGGTGACGTCATCTGGTCCGCCGCGAACGAGTTATCGGGCGAAATCGCAAAGGTGAACCCGAATGTCCGTACGGTCCGCTTCGTCTCCACGGGCAGCGGTTCCGAAGATGAAATCAAGGCCGAACTGAAAGCGGGACGGCCGGTCGTACTCGAGGTACCGGGCCACTGGATCGCGGCTGTGGGCCTCGACGGCGACACCATCCTTATCAACGATCCGTTCTACCGCGATCGCAAGACACTCGATGTCTACGCGGGCAAGGTCCGTAGCTCAGTGCACTTCGAACCCAGCACTGACCTGAGCGCGGTGGTCATCACAGCTCCGTCGGATGTGAAGTTCCGCATCACCGACAAAGAAGGCCGCGTCGTTGCCACCGGCACCGGCAGCGAGCTCAGCGCCAGCGACGCCATCAACCAGATTCCCGGCGCCTCGGTTTCCACCAAGAAGGCCTGGCGCGATCCGACCTGCATCGAAAAGGCTCCTCCGAGCGACGCCGGCACGAACCAGATCACCCTCCCAGGCGGCAAGGACGACTACAAGGTCGAAATCATCGGCACCGGCGACCAGCCCGGCGCCGTCGACATCCATACCTACGCTAAAGACGGCAAGTCCACCATCTCCACCATCGAAGGGCAGGAAGGCACCAAGGCCGAGGTCAGCTACGACCCCAACGCCGACAAGCCGGTCATCAACATCACGAACAACGGCACACCGCAGCCGACCGGTACGCCCCAGCCCGGGGGCGGCAGCGGGGGCGGCCCCAACGACGAGGAAACGCCCACGCCCGGGCCCTCCGTCATCGCCTCGCCGACCGCCACCTCAACGCCTTTCGTGGAGCAGCGCACAGCCATGACGCTCCCGGCAGAGCCGGGCCAGACCCGCGTCGAAGTCGCGACGAACTCCGGCTTCGAGTTAGGTGACCCAATACGCTTCGCGCCCGGATTACCAAACGAAGAAGACAACATCATCGTCGGCTTCGGCTCGTTCATTTTGGCGACCCCGTTGAAGTTCGCGCACAGCCCGGGTGAGCCCATCCAGCGCTTGCAACGGCCGCCGGGCCAGGGCCCGGGGCTTCCACCGGGTGTCACACCGCCGCCGGCGACGGGGCCGTTGGAGCCGCCCAAAGAGATCGTGATGGCTTGCAGCACGATTTATCAGGCGTCACCCAAGTTGGCGACATTCATTTGTGACCTGCAAGTGACCGGTGCGTTCACCACCACGCGCTGGAGCCTCAACGGCAAGGTAATCAGCGACTTCTCGGGCGCCACATCATTCGTGATGACCTTCCCGGGAGACACGCCTGCGGCCATCGCCGCGACGGTGTGCAACCAAACGCTCTGCCGTTCCACATCACGAGTTGACCGCGTTGAGTTCCCGCCCTCCGGCAGCGGGATTTCTCCGGGCAACGCCGGGGGAGGGGGCAGCGGTGCGGCAGCAGCCACTCCAACCCCAGCGGCCGGCGCCGTAACGGTGACCTGTGGCACGGAATTCGACCAAACCGTGTCTCCGGCAGTCGCCAACATCACCTGCCAGGCGAACTTCGCCGGTGACTTCACCGGCGTGTCATGGTCGGCGCCGGGGGCATCACCGGCGAGCGCCAGCGGGACCAAGAAGACGTTCGCCACCAAGCTGATCAACGACCTGGGCTCTCCATCGACCGTCAAGATTAGTGCGACCGTCTGCAATTTCGGCACGTGCCGCACGTCCAATCCGATCACGGTTGGCGTGGGCCACACAAAGACGATCATCGACTCGGAGCCTCGAGACTCCGTTCATCAACGGCAGACCGTGACTCTGTTCGCGGCCGTCGTCGGCCTGAACGGCATCGTCCCGCAAGGCGGCAACGTGCAGTTCTATGCCGACGACAGCCCCATCAGCCCAAGCGCCGCGCTGTTCACGGTGGGCAGCACCTCCGTCGCCCAAATCTCATTCCCGACCGGGACGAACGCGGGCCTGAAGGATCCCGGGACACACCACATCTACGCTGTGTATTCCGGCGGCATCAATGCTTTCGGGAGCACCAGCCTGGTGTCGGACCTGGTGGTCCTTCCGCCGCTGCCAGACTCGTGCGACTCGGTGGAGGAAGACGGGAACGGTGTCATCGACGACTTCACGTCAGGCACGGGCGATCCGAGCTGCGACATCACGGTGCCGAGGAACCTTGGCAGCGGGACGGTGCTGCAATCGCTCAACATCTCAACGGGGAACGCAAGTGACCAGGATGGCGCACCCAATGCCGTGGTGGTCCGTCCCGGTCAGCCCGTCAGCATCAGCGGAAGTGTGGGACGAACGGATTACTGCCCCGGCTGTATTCGCCAGGTATACCTGGGAATCGGCGGGTACGACACGCAGGCCACACCCACGAAAATCGGGCCGCAGTGCGTCTACAGCGGTGGCACCCCGCTTACCCCGGCGGCCTTTCCAACCGGCGTCTGGACCGTAAACGCGCCGACCACGCCGGGCGTGTATTACGTGCGGGCAACCACCACGCTGGACTACTTCTGTGTCGGACCGTCGGTCGGTCCACCGGACAGATCGGTGGGACGCATCGTCGTCCAGGGGCCGGTCGTCGCGGATGTGAAGCTGTTCGACGCGGCGAGCACCACCGACGCGAACCCATGGGACGACGACCTGACGACGGCACCGCCGGTGACCACGGTCGCGGCAGGCAAGAAGCTGATCGTCCGAGCGAAGGTGCCGGCGGGTGCCACGGGCCGGGTCGACATCTCGGGTGTCGGCGGCGCGGCCCTGTCCGCGCCGGTTTGCCCACCGTCGGGCCAGCTCGTGATCCCTTCGATCCAGACGACTCCGATCGCCTGCACACCAGGCGAAGCCCGCGTGATGACGCCCGTGATCGCGGACGACACCACGATCATGTTCGTCCGGGGCCGATTCGCCAACCCGTTCCCAGCCAAACTCACTTCACCGGCGTCAGGCAACGCCATCGACTATCCGTTCTATCAATCTCCGGACCAGGTAGACCCCGGACCGTTTGAGGATCCGGAGGTGCCCGGTGGGCACCATTGGACTGGCTCCAACATCGTCCGCGTCAAAGTACTCGTGACGCCGTCGATCACGGTTTCCGCCAGCCCGAACCCGGTGCAGATGGGCCAGCAGTTCACCTTGACAGCAACGGTCGCACCGCAGACGGCGCCGACGACAGGCAGCGCGACGGCGATTGGCGGCAAGATCCAGTTCTGGGC
>CAYTBM010000012.1:0-25353 GCA_964436025.1 uncultured Anaerolineaceae bacterium | reverse complement strand
TGCGCCACGGCCGTTTTCAAGACGGCTGCATTAAACCACTCTGCCACCTCTCCACGTTGGAGTTTACCGTACCAGCGGGTTTGGTCTCTTAGCACTCTTGACGGCAGAGTGCTAAGGTCTGCACGATCGAGAGACCAGACTTTGCCGTACTGGGCAATGCGAGGATCTGTGCCTACCTACGAATATCAATGCGGCCGCTGCAAGGCGGTGTATGAACTGCGCCAGGGTTTCGACGCGGAAACCACCCACAAGTGCGAGGAGTGCGGGAAGGGCACTGCGAAGCGCATCCTGCATGCGCCGAAGGTGCTCTTCAAAGGGAGCGGCTGGTACGTGACGGACAGCAAGGGTAAGAACCCGGCCGCGGCAGACTCGGAGAGCAAGCCTGAGTCAACCGAGAGCACCCCGGCGAAGACGGAGACCGCAACCGAGGCCAAGAGCTCGACTGAGGCAAAGAGCGCCAGTTCGGAGCCGACAAAAGCGTCCTGACGAGCGACGAACGAGCCGAAGGCTATTCGGTTCTGCCCCGCGGCCCTATACTTCCGCGCGTGCCAAGGGCGGAGCGAACCAGCAGCCGGACAAGCGGCGATTCAACTCGGAGCCGGATACTGGCTGCGGCGGCGGCGCTGTTCGCCGAACACGGCTACCCGGCGACCTCGGTGAGAATGGTCGCCCGCTCGCTTGGGCTGACCGACCCAGCGGTGCACTACCACTTTCCTTCCAAGCAAGCCTTGTACCTGGCGGTGCTGAGCCAGCCGGATTACGGGCCGCTCCCGCTGGACCGGGCGCCGGTGTCACGGGCCACCGTCATCGAGCAGGTGTTGCACCTTGCGAACTGGTGGATTGCTCACCCGAAGCTTGGCCAGATGATCTTGCGCGGCCAGTTGGCGAATGAAGAACCAGCCCTCCAGTACCTCGCGGCAAGTGAAGCGGAGTGGGACAGGCTGGTGACGCTGCCGTGGACGCAGATCGCGGGCGAGGCGGCCGGGGACCTTTCGAACCTGATTTCGGACCTGCTTTGGGGCCTGTATTCGGATGCCGTGCTCTCGTTCGGCGAGAACACGCTGGAAGTTGCGAGCCAGGCGTTTTTCCAGCGCCGCTTGCGCGAGACGGTGGAACTCGCGCTGCCGGAGAGCCTGTGACTGCGCGCGAACCACGGCGAGACGATACGCGCCGCCGGATTTTGCAGGGCGCGCGGGAGCTTTTCGGCAGGCAGGGATTCGACCGGACGACGGTGCGCCAGATCGCCAAGCGGGTGAACCTGACGGATGCGGCGCTCTATTACCACTTCAAGAGCAAGCGGGAGATCCTGGAAGCGATCTGGCAGCTTCCGGTCGGCGGGAGCCCGGCGCAACTTCGTCCAGAAGGTCCGTTCACGGCAGAGAAACTGCGCGAGATCATCGATTCGCTGCTCGATTTCGCGAGCCTCAACAGTGACTTCCTGCGACTCGTGAACCGGGAGACGCTGGCAGGGGACGGCACTGCCAAGGCGATAAGGCAGGAGAACCGGGCCTACATGCGCCGCATCTTCCACCAGCACCTGCTGACCGTCACAAGTGACGCCCAGGCCGACGTCCGGACGGAGGCGCTGGTGGCGCTGGTGATGGGGAGTACTCTGCGGCTCGAGATCGGGACCGGGCGTGGTTATTTGGAAGCAGCGGCGGAGCCGTCGTACCGGGAGCGGCTGTTCCGAGGAGCGGTGCGCATTGCCGGGCTAGAGCAGGTGGCAGCCCGATAGTGCGAGCGCTGGTTCAACGTGTGCGGACGGCGAGCGTGGAGGTGGGTGGCGAAGAGGTTGCCCGCATCGGAGCGGGGATGCTCGTCCTCCTCGGGGTCGCCGCTACGGACGGCGAGACCGACGCTGACCGATTGGCGGCGAAGGTGGCGGGGCTGCGGATCTTTGAAGACAGCGCGGGGAAGATGAACCTGAACGTCGCGGAAGCAGGGGGTGGCGTGCTTTGCGTCAGCCAGTTCACGCTCCACGCCGACGTGCGCCGGGGCAACCGGCCGTCGTTCGACGGCGCCGCGCCGCGCCCGATTGCGGAACCGCTGTACGAACGGTTTTGTGGCCGCCTTGAAGAGCGCGGGCTCACGTGCTGGCGCGGGATCTTTGGGGCCGAGATGCGGGTGGCGCTGGTGAACGACGGGCCAGTGACGGTGATGATCGACACGGCAACGCTGGAACAGCCGCGCCGCGCTTGACCTGAACCCCCGCCCGCCCGCAACGTTTCGATTCACATTCCTCGCGGGAGCCCGCCTTTCATGCGCATGAGCAAGCTGATGCTAAAGACGCTGCGAGAAGCGCCGTCTGAAGCCGAACTCGAGAGCCACAAGCTCCTTTTGCGCGCGGGCCTGGTAACGAGCTTCGCGGCAGGCCTCTATGCCTTCACGCCACTGGGCTGGCGCGTGATCCGAAAAATCGAGCAAATCATCCGGGATGAGATGGACGCAACCGGGGCACAGGAAGTGCGTCTGCCGGAATTGAACCCGGTGGAGCTCTGGGAACAGTCAGGCCGTGCGACGACGATGGGCCAGACGCTGTTCCGGCTGGCCGACCGCAAGGAGCGTGGATTCGTACTCGGACCGACGCACGAAGAGGGAATGAGCTTCCTGGCGTCGCGTCACATCCAGAGCTATCGCGACCTGCCGGTGACGTTGTACCAGATCGAGACCAAGTTCCGTGACGAACAACGGCCACGCGGTGGGCTTGTGCGGCTCCGCGAGTTCACGATGAAGGACGCGTACAGCTTCGATACCGGCTGGGACACGCTGGACGACTCCTACGCCGCGGCGTACGACGCATACGTGAAGATCTTTGCGCGGGCGGGCGTGCCGGTAATCCCCGTGGCGGCAGATTCGGGGGCTATTGGCGGCAAGGAGAGCCAGGAGTTCATCTACCTGACGGAAGACGGCGAAGACGAGATCCTCCTGTGCCCGGGCTGTGGGTACGCCGCCAACGCAGAGAAAGCAGAATTCACACCTCCAGCGGCCGTCCCTGCGCAGGCGGCGCCGCTTGACAAGGTCGCCACGCCAGGACAACGGACGATCGCCGAACTGGCGAAATTCCTCGGGATTGAGGAGCGGCAGACGGTCAAGGCGGTGTTCTACAAGGCCGACGGACGGCCGGTTTTCGTGGCGATTCGTGGCGACCTCGAGGTGAACGAGGTGAAGCTGAAGAACGCGCTAAAGGCCCAGGAAGTCGAGCCGATGGACGAAGGAACGGTGAAGCGGCTCGGACTTGTCGCAGGGTCGGCGTCGGCCGTTGGGCTAACGGGAATGACCATCGTCGCGGACCCGACCGCAGTTGATGCAGCGAACCTGGTGGGGGGCGCGAATGAGGACGGCTTCCACTACCTGAACACGAACCATGGGCGGGACTGGAAAGCAGATGTCGTGGCGAATGTTGCGCTCGCGCGAGCGGGGGACCGCTGCGCGACCTGCGGGACGCCGCTCGAAGTACGGCGCGGCATGGAGATGGGGCACGTCTTCAAGCTCGGTACGATCTACGCGGAGTCCATCGGCGTGCAGTACCTGGATGAAGCGGGAGAGCGGCGGCCATGCGTGATGGGCTGCTACGGAATTGGCGTCGAACGCATGCTGGCGGCGGTCATTGAAGCAAACCACGACGATAACGGCATCATCTGGCCTGCAGGCGTGGCGCCTTTCGATGCCCATGTCGTCGTGCTGAACGGCGACCAGGCGGAGGTGGCCGCCGCGCTCGACGAGCTGGAAGCAGGCGCTTCGGCGGCCCGGCTGTCGTTGTTGGTGGACGACCGGGGCGACTCGGCGGGAATCAAGTTCAAGGATGCCGACTTGCTTGGGATGCCGGCGCGAATCACGGTGAGCCCCCGCGCGCTGGAAAAGGGCGGCGTGGAATTTCGGAACCGGCGAAGTGGCGAAACGACGGTGGTGCCGCTGACGGAGGCCGTGGAGGCGATTCGAGCGGTGCTGGGCGGCTGAGCCGAAACCCGCCGCTTTCGTATACTGATTGCCACCGCACCCAACCTGCGGAGCCGTGTGGTCCGCGTCCGCTGGAGGTCCCTGATGTCCCAGTCCGAAACCCGGCAGCCCACTCTGTTTTCGACGGAAGCCCTAGCCGCGCTTTCGAGGTCTTTGCACGGGTGGGAAGAAGGCCCACTGGCGAAGACGCTGCAACGGCAGCCGGAACGCGACGAGACGTTCGCGACGAGCAGCCAGCCGGTGGAGCGGCTGTACACGCCGCTCGACATCGCCGACCTGGATTATGAGCGAGACCTGGGATTCCCCGGCGAATACCCGTTTACGCGGGGCGTGCAGCCGACGATGTACCGGGGGCGTTTCTGGACTATGCGCCAGTACGCCGGATTCGGGACGGCGGAGGAGTCAAACCAGAAGTTCCGCTACCTGCTGAGCCAGGGGCAGACAGGGTTGTCAGTTGCGTTCGACCTGCCGAGCCAGCTCGGGTACGACTCCGATGACCCGATGGCCATCGCGGAAGTCGGCCAGGTTGGCGTGGCCATTGACTCGTTGTACGACATGGAGACGCTGTTCGAGGGCATCCCGCTAGACAAGGTCTCGACGAGCATGACGATCAACGCGCCGGCGGCGGTGATGCTGGCGATGTACGTGGCAGCAGCCGAAAAGCAGGGGGTGAGCCCGGACAAGCTCAACGGGACGGTCCAGAACGACGTGCTCAAGGAGTACGTCGCGCGCGGCACATACATCTTCCCGCCCGGGCCGAGCGTACGGCTGGCGGCGGACATCATGGCGTACTGCGCGAAGAACGTGCCGCAGTGGAACACGATCTCGGTGAGCGGCTACCACATTCGCGATGCGGGTTCGACGGCTTCGCAGGAGATCGGGTTCTCGTTCGCGAACGCGAGGGCCTACATCGAGGCGGCGCTGGCGCGCGGGCTGGAAGTCGACGAATTTGCGCCGCGAATCAGCTGGATCTTCAACACCCACAACAACTTCTTCGAAGAGATCGCGAAATACCGGGCGCTGCGCCGGCTGTGGGCGCGGATGCTGAAGGAACGCTATGGGGCGAAGGACCCCCGTTCGATGATGCTGCGGACGCACACGCAGACGGGCGGGAGCACGCTGATGGCGCAGCAGCCGGAGAACAACATCGTGCGGGCGGCGGTCCAATCGCTGGCGGCGGTCATCGGCGGGGTCCAGAGCATCGCGTTGAGTTGCTTCGATGAGGCGCTGGCGCTGCCGACGGACGACGCCCAGCGCATTGCGCTTCGCACCCAGCAGGTGATTGCGCACGAAACCGGAGTGACGGATACGGTAGACCCGATGGCCGGGAGCTACTTCGTGGAACACCTGACAAACGAGCTCGAAGCCGCGGCGCAGAAGTACATGGACCAAATCGACGCGATGGGGGGCTCGGTGGCCGCCATCGAAACCGGATGGATGCAGAACCAGATCGCTGAGGCGAGCTGGAGGTACCAGCAGGAAGTGGATGAGAAACGAGAGATCGTTGTCGGCGTCAACGATTACGCGGAGGGCGCGGAGCAGCCGCCGTCGATCTTCTCGGTTGATAAGCGATTGGTAGAGCATCAGCTTGGGCGGCTGCGGCGCCATCGGGAGGCACGCGACCAGGCGAGGGTGGCCGCCACGCTGGACGGGTTGCGCTCGGCGGCGAAGGGGACCGACAACTTGATGCCGCCGATCCTGGAGGCGGTGAAAGCGTATGCGACGCTCGGCGAGATTTGCGGAGCCCTGCGCGAGGTGTTCGGCGAGTACCGGCCGGTGACCGTTATCTAGGCGTCCGCAAAGAGGCGGTCGAGTTCAGCGAGAGCTTCGCTGGTTTGAGCGCGCGTTTCGGCACGTCCAATAAGGACCTGGGCGATCGCCTCGACCGCGTCAGCCAGTTCGCCGTCCTGGAGGCGGAGGGACTGATGCGCTTCGTCAGCGCTGGCGCCGGAATGCCATTGCGGGCTGACGGCTTCAGCGACGAAGGCGCCGCCCAGTACATCGAGGCGCTGTTCGGGTGTGAGGCCAGCGGCATCGAGAATGCCTCGGACAAGAGCGCTGAGCTCATCGAGGGGTGCGCCCTGGGCGCCCGGAAGCATACGGGCGATCGCGCCGGCGCGCGCAGCTGCGTACTGGGCTTTGTCCATCCTCGTCCGGCTCCCTACCCCTGCCGTCGCCATCCTAGCACCTACCGAGAACGCGATATAGTCCCTTAGCAATTGTTTCTGAGGGACCTGGTCCGTGGCGTATCGTCCACCGGCTTCGCGACAAATGTTGTCGCGTTTCTTCAAAGTCCCAGCAGTTTGTGGAGATCTTGCTTGGCCGTGAGGATGTGTGCCCAGGGGTCGCCCCGTTGTTCCACGAGCTGGGGCACCGTGTCGAGGGTGAAGTCAGAAGTCCTGACTTTGCCCACCTCGTCCCATCGGAGCGGCATGGAAACGGTGGCGCCCGGTTTGGCACGAGGCGAATAGGCGACGGCGAGGTTCTTGTGGCGCGCGTTCTGGTTCGCGTCCAAAAAGACTTTGCCGGTCCGTTTCCGGGTGTCCCACTCCATGGTCACATCGTTTGGCCGTTGCGCCAGGAGAGACGCGCAGACCGTGTTGGCCGCGGCCCGAATGACGCTGTAATCCAGCTGGCGAAGGACCGGGACGTAGATGTGGAGCCCCGTTGCGCCCGAGGTCTTGACGAACGATGACAGGCCCAGGGAGTCGAGCGTGGCTTTCAGTGAGAGCGCGACATCGGAAGTGCGCGCGAAGGCGGTCTCGTTCGGCTGAGGCTCGTCGCCCTTCTTTTCGTGGCCCGCGTAGATGTACGGGTCCAGGTCAAAGAGGATGAAGTCCGGGAAGTTGAGGACGGAGCGGTCCAGGTTCTCGGAGGAGCCGGTGAACGTCCGTGGGAGGTCGGCAGCCTCGGGCTCGCCGTCGATGCGAGCGAGCTGGGCATGCCATTCGATGTCGGCCAACTGGCAAAGCCAGAGCAGGGTGGGGAGATTGTTGCAGAGGAGGAAGCGCTGATCGCCGCCCTCACCGTCGGAGTACATCACCAGGGTCTCGACGAAGGGAGGCAACTCGGCTTCCCAGTGTTTCTGGTAGAACTTCTTGCCGTGGATGCCGTTCGGGAAGCGCAGCAGTGTGAGGGGCCGGTCGCGCAGGTGGCGTTCGACGGTGGGCCAGATGCGCGCGGCGTAGACGAGGACATCGCGTTTCGTGTGGCCTGCGCCGGCGGAATCCGGCCAGAGGACCTTGTCCAGGTTTGTGACGGCGAGCTGCCAACCGTCGCCTCTGAGCAGCGCCTTTTCCTTTGACGCGCGGAGTTGTTCGGCGACGCCGCCCGAGTCAAGGGCCGGAGGTTCGTGTGACTCGACCCGGCGGCGAGCGTCGGCACGAACCTGTGGCGAAGGGTCGGGCGAGGCCTCGCCCTTGAAGATCGGCGCACGGAGCAGCCCTGCGGCTGTGCGATTGGCGTAGTCGACTTTGATGGCGATTTCGGGCCGCACCCAGGTCGCCTGGCGGTCGTCCGGCGTGGGGCTTGAGAACGGGCTGGACGCTTGCTTCAGCTCTTCCAGGCGGCTGCGGAGACTGCGGACCAGCCTGTCAGTGAAGCCGCTCCCGACTTTGCCGCGGTATTCGAGTCTGCCGTCCACCAATTCGCCGATGACGAGCCCGCCGAAGCTCGTCCCGCGGTGCCCGGTTCCAGGAGTGAAACCTCCAACGAAGAAGACGTCGTTATCGATCCACTTGCGTTTGAGCCAGGCGGCGCTGCGTTTGCCGGGCTCATACGGGCTATCCGCGCGCTTCGCGACGATGCCTTCGAAGCCCGCCGCCACCGCGATGTCGAAGGCTTCATCCGCCGGGGCGGGAATGGCGAAGACCTGGGTGAACTGCGCGAGAGGAAGGACGATGCGGGCAAGCACTTCGCGCCGTGAACGGAGCGGAGCCCGTGTGAGGTCATACCCGTCGAGGTGCAGGATGTCGAAGACGTAGAGCACCGTCGGGATGGTGCGTTCGGCCTGTGCGACCTGGGTGGGATCGGTGAGGTTCATGCGCTGTTGCAGAAGTTCGAACGAGGGGCGCCCGGTGGGATCGATCGCGACAATCTCGCCGTCGAAGACAGCGGCGGCGGCGGGCTGGGCCTTCAGGGCCGCGACGATCCCCGGGTAGGCCCGCGTGACATCGATGCCGTTCCGGGAGCGCAACTCAACTTCGCCGTTGGCCAGCGTGGCGATGATCCGAACGCCATCGAGTTTCGGTTCGAAGATGTAGTCGCCGCTGCGTGGCAGCGGTGTCGCCGAGGCGAGCATCGGCTCGACCCGGGCGAGGGGCGCCTCTCTCGCCCCGGAAATGGTGGCTGGACTGAAGCTCCAGTCGGTCCCCTCGGTGTGAGCGATGGCGCCGGCGCGAAGGTCATCGAGGGTGTAACCGGTGGCGACGGAAGCTTCGTCATCGAGGATGTCTTCCGCGGGGTCCGCGGCGGTGTCTTTGTGCTTGAGGAGCAGCCATTCGCCCTTGGTCTTCATCTGGACGAGGGCGTAGGAGCCTTTCAGCTTCTTTCCACGGAAGGTGACTCCGATCTTGCCGTTGGCGAGGCCCTTGCGGAATTCAGACTCCGACTTGTCGCGGTCGGCGAAAGGGGGGGTGATCTTTTCGTCCGGGGCGAAGGTGCCGGCGTCCCAGATGAGGCTCGGGCCGGCGCCGTACTGGCCTTTTGCGATCACACCCTCGTACGAGGCGTAGGAAAGGGGATGGTCTTCAGTCTGAGTGGCGAAGCGCTTCTCGCCGGTGGCGGCAGAGGGGCCTTTAGGGACGGCCCAGCTTTTCATAACGCCGTCAAGTTCGAGGCGCAGGTCGTAGTGCAGGCGGGTGGCGTCGTGCTTGTGGACCATGAAGCGCAGGGGCCCGGCGGCTGCGGGCGCCTGTGTGCCATCCGGCTCCGCGGTCTTCGAGAAGTCCCGTTTCTTGCGGTACTCGGCGAGTGAATCGCCAGGCACGGTGGCTTAGCTCACGCCCGCCGGAGTCTTCTTGGAACGGCTGCGCGACGGCTTCTCGGCCTCCGGGGCAGGGGTGGGCTCGGCCTCTCCACCTTTGCGCTTCTTCGCGGCTTCGACGCTGGCCTTGAGGGCGGCCATAAGGTCAACTGCCGGCGCGGCGGCAGCAGGTTCGGCGGGCGCGACGTACTCCTGACCATCGAGCTTGGCTTCGATGATGTCTTTGAGGGCGTCGCGGTACTCGTCCCGGTACTTGGTAGGGTCGAATGGCTCGTGAAGGAGGTCGATGAGCGCGTAGGCGACCTTCATCTCCGCTTCGGAGACTTTCATCTCCGGCGCTTCCGCTTCAGGTGGCTTCACTTCGTCCGCATAAAAGAGTGTTTCGAGCATCAGGGAGCCATCGCGCGGGCGGAGCGAGCAGAGGCGCTCTTTGGTGCGAATGGCGATCTTGCCAACGGCGTTCAGCTTCTTCTCTTCGAGGGCTTTTACGAGCAGCGCGAAGGGTTTGCGGCCCATCTCCTCGGGCTCCACGTGGTAGCTCTTCTCGTAGTAGACAGGATCGATTTCTTCGGCCGCGACGAACGCGGTCAATTCGATGGTGTGCTTGCTGGGAATTGGCAGCTTCTCGAGGTCGTTTTCGTCGACGAGGACATAGTGGTCCTTCGCGTACTCGTACCCCTTGACGATCTCGTCCGCGTCGAGATCCTTGCCGTCACTGGAGCAGCGGCGGACGAGTTTGATGGGGCTATTGTCAGCCGCATGGAGCTGGCGGAACGAGATGTCCTGGCTCTCAGTGGCGGTGAACAGCTTGATGGGGATCGACACCATGCCGAAGCTGATGGTGCCGCGCCAAAGGGCTCGAGCCATCGACAGACCTCCAGCGCGCGGGGGTGCGCGGTGCCGGCTGGTAGCCGGGGGATCACTCTACCATAACCGCCTGCGCAAATATGAAGTTGCAAGCAGGCGGTTGCCGGAAGTCGACTGCAGTTGTCGCCTAAGGACGCCGGTCAGGCCTCGGCCGCCAGCGCCGGGTTGGAGACGACGAGCTTGTCGTGGATGGTCTTGCGGAGATGACTCATAACCACTTTGCGGAAGTCGCCAGAATCGGCTTCGCCGGAGCGGATGCGCTTGCTCAGCTCGCGATTGCGGTCGACCAGGGCTTCGCGGACGGCACTGAGATGCGGGGGCATGGGCTGGACCCCGAGGACATGGTCCAAACCGTCCCACTCGCGGGCGAGGTGGTCCTCCTGGGTGGCGATCTCCCGGCGGATCATCTCGACGGCGTTCATGGCGACGCGGCCGTGGAAGTTCGTCCGGCCCTGGGTGTTCGCCATAACGTCATCGCGGAGGTAGCCCGCGACAGCCTCGAGCAGTTCGTCGATGGTGGGACGGTCCTGCATCAGTCACCTGCCTCTTCCAGGAGCTTGAGCAACTCCCACTCGGTTTCCGCTGTGCGGCGGCCGATGCTCGCCATTTCGACGGTTTTGTTGCGGCCGCTGAAGTAGTTGAAGGCCTGGCTAATGGTGATGACGCCCCATTTGAGGTTGCCGAAGAGTTCCCAGAAGCGCACGCGATCGACGTCGACTCTGGCGCCGCCGGCGGCTTCGTACTCGCGAAAGAACGCGTCATAGTCTTGAATGCCGGCCATCGGCTTCTTTCCGCCGAAACGCCACGACTTCACAGCGAGCCAGCCGATGTCCTCCATGGGGTCGCCCCAGTGGGCGAGTTCCCAGTCAATGATGCCGCGGACGCCGGTCTCGTCGTACATGAAGTTGCCCAGGCGGTAGTCGCCGTGCACGAGCACGCGTTCGGGAGGATTAGGGAGGTGCTGGTAGAGCCAGCGGAAGGCCAGTTCGAAGACCGGGTGTGGGTCCGGCGCGAGCTCGCGAAAGATTCCCTCGTAATGCTCGACTTCGGTCTTTGCGGGTGAGACGCCTTCGGCCGGCGCCTGGAGGCGGAGGAGATCCGGGTGTTCCGCGCCGGAGACGCTGTGGATGCGGGCGAGGCTGCTGGCGAGTTGGCCGGGTATGACCTCGCGAGCGTGGGCGTATTGCTCGCCGCGGATGAGGCGGCCGCCAAGTGCTTCGCCGGGGACGCGCCGCATGATGAAGAACTTCACGGGGAACGTGTCGTCGCCGTCCCAGAGCGGTTCAGGGACGATTGCGCCAGCGTCCATCGCGGCTTTGAGGAGCTGGTACTCGAGGATGCGGGCGGCGCTGGATTCGACCCCTGCGACAGGATCGCAACGGAAGATGCCGTCCAGATGGACATCGCCGTAGTCGGCGTCGAAAGTCCACGTTTCGCGGCCGGCTCCGCCGGAAAGGCGGGCGAGGTTCGAGATCGCCGGGTCGTGGCCGGTCCGTTCCCGGATGAACTTCTTCAGCCCGGTTTCAACGGTGGTTGCATCCACGACGGCTACTCCGCCTGGTCGAGGAATTCGCTGAGCCCGTAGCCCTTCCGGTCGCCGTCGAGCGTGTACTCGGTCATGCCCTCGCCGATGTGGGTGAACATGCCTGCGCGCCGGTTGCGGAGGGGGATGAAGCCCTTCACTTCGCCTTCCACGGTGCGCTTGCGCCCGTCATCGAGGGTGAGCGTGGCGGTGAAACCGGTGTGGTAGTTGGTGTTGCCTTCGTAACGCTCGCTGATTTCGGCGTCGGTAATGCGGACCAGTTTGTCCGCGCCCTCGTGGAAGACGCCGCCGACCCGGCCGCCGACGATTGACAGGACCATGCCGGTATCGTCGCCGTAGTTGGCGGTAATCCAGCGGTAGGACGGGGTGGACTGCCAGTAGCGAGGGCCCCAGGAGTGATCGCGGAGGCCGTTGCCTTTGAGTTCGAGGACCGGGCCGTCATCGACCTGGATGGTGCCCTCGACGTGCATGTGCTGCTCGTAGTGAGCCCGTGCGAAGTCGTTTTGGGATCCAGCGCCGTCCGGTTCCGCGACGTGCCCGTAGATGGGTCCAACACCGGTATGCACGAGATTTAGCTTGAGCCGCTTGTGAGGGTTCTCCTTGAACGCTACGGAGGGCTCGCGCATTTCGCGTGGATCGGCGAGGAAGACGACGGAGCCTTCGAAGGTGGTGCGGATTCGTTCGCCGGGGACTTCGACGTCGATCTTGAGCCCGCCTGCGTCCCAACCGTTGTTGTGGGAGATTTGGGGACGCTTGTAGTTGAAGAGGGCAGAGCCATCCGGCTGGTAGACGATGACGGTCATCTCGGCGTGGCCTTCGTTGGCGCGGTTGCCCATGCGGATGAAGCCGCCGAGCTGCTGGGTGCGGTCAAAGAAGTTGAAGTAGACGGACTCGTTGAAGTTCTCTTCGGGGCCGAGGGGGTGGGTGTAATCGTCCTCAGCTTTAACATTCCCAATGATGGTGACCATGCTCAGCAACTCCGGGGCGGATTCGGCGTTCGCGGCTGCGCCGTAGCGGGCGGATCATAATCCAAAGCGATCACAGCCGCCGCCCGGCGAGGTAGAACAATGAAGCTGGCCAAACAGTCGCTCGATGCCGGTCTGTCAACGAACAACATCCAGCCCATGCTGCGGTTCTACCAGGACGAGGTGGGGCTGCCCTTCGAAGAATTGCTCGCGACGGGAGGCGGGGGCCGCCAGCATCGGCACGGCCTGAACGGGAGCGTGCTGAAAATCAACGAGAACCGCGCGCCGTTGGTGGAGGGGGCACCGACGGGATATCAGCGGCTCCACATCGTCACTCCGCGTGTCACTTCGCCGACGGAAACGGCGGACCCGGACGGCAATGCGTTGCGTCTCCTCCCGCCGGAAGGTGCGGCCCGATGGATCGAAGTTGACGTTGCGCTTGCCGATATCGAGGCGGGCCGGCGGCACTACGGCACGGCGCTCGGTTTCGAGGCGCTTGGCGAGGATACGTTTCGGTGCGGGACGACGGTGATCCACCTTCTGCACCGGCCTGATCAGCCGTCGACGGGTGACTTTCGCGCGGCCGGCTTCCGTTACCTGACGGTCCAGGTCTGGGACGCTGACGAGGAGTACAGACAGGCAATAGTACATGGCGCAACCGGAGCGATGGAGCCGCGGAACAACGGAGCCGTGGCGCGGTTTGGCTTCGTGCGAGACCCTGGCGGCAACTGGCTGGAGATCTCACAGCGAGCGTCTCTGACCGGGCCGTTGCCGACTGATCCCCAATGATGAACCGAGAGGGCGGCGCACTCAGTGCGCTTGTGAAACGGCTGCTCCTGGCTGACGCGGGATTCGAACTCGTGGTCGCACTGCTGCTTTCCGGCCTCGTGGGAGACGCACACTTCTGGCTCAACGTCGCTCGCGGGGTCACGGTCACTGGAGCGCTGGTGTTCGCTATCGTGGGGATTGGTCTTGCCGCGGCGGCGTTCTTTCCCGGCATGAACGAAGGCTTCGTACGGGCGCTGGCGTTCGCGAACGTGGCGGGGGGCCTTGCAATCTGGCTGGCGGCCGCGTTGAAGTGGTCCGAGTTTGAGCCTGGCGGGCACTGGCTGGTTGCGTTTGTGGCTGATGGCTGCCTCGCACTGGGTGCGCTGGAGTGGCTCGCGCTGCGCCGGGGGGCCTAACGTTCGACTGGCGTGAGGGTGCGGAGGAAATTCACGAGGTGCCAGATCTGCTCTTCGCTGAGTTTTCCGTTGCCCGTGCCCCAGGCGCGCATCGCTGAGCCGGGTACGCCCTTGCTGATGAAGTTGAACAGCTGGCCGTCAGGGTGTTGGGGTGTGTGGACGGTGAGGTCGAGGGGATAGGGGTTCAGGTCAAGGCCCTTCGGCGGCACGCCGGTGCGACCATGGCAGGATGCACAGTTCTGTTCGAACAGGGTGCGACCTTGAGCGATCGAGTTGGCGTCGGCGAACACAGGGTTCGCCGGGAGCTCGCCGGTTGCCTCGTGGGTGTGGACGCCGAAGAGGAGCAGCACGCCGAACGAGAAGCCGGCCATGGTAAAACCGCTCGTTGCCCAGCCGGCCTCGCGCCCGAGGAGCCGGCGGACTGGCCCGCGGGAGAGCGCCAAGCCGAGCCCGGCGAGAAGGAAGATGAAGCCGCCGAATTGATTCCACGTCAGGCCGGGAGCCGGGTTGCCCCAGGCGCCGCCAGCGGTGACGTTCGAGACTGCAGCTCCGGCCGGGCGGACATCGAAGAAGGCGACAACGTCATCCACATCAGGGCGGCGGATTTCGGTTTCGACGCGCCATTTGCCTTCGAGCGTCATGAAGGGTCCCTGCCCGATGTACGCGCCGGCGCTCGGCGAGAGGACGAGGGAGGACGCGCCGACGGTGGCATCGTCCTGGTAACGGAAGGTAAGGCGCACGCGGTCTGCGGTGACGGGATTGCCGGCTGCGTCTGTGAGGGCGACGCGGTAGGTATTCAACCCGGTGCGGTTCGGGTCGATCTTCAGGCTGATATTCAGGTCACCAAACGCGGAGGTCTGGTCGAAGGCCCTGGCGCCCTGATCGATGGAAACGGACTTGGAAACCGTTGTCTGAGTGAGGAAGGCGGCTGCGAGGAAGACGGCGAGCCCGAGGGCGACTTCGCCCGAAGCGAGATGGATGAACCGGCTGCGCGCCCGGTCGTTGTGGCTTTCGAGGAGGTGCTTGCCGTACCGCGCGTTATATCCAGCGAGGGCGAGGAGGGGAACCATGAGCGCCACTTTCACCAGCAGGGTCACTCCGTAGCGGGTTTGCCAGAGTTTCTCCGGGTGGTCGACTTCGACGAATGCGCCCATGAAGCCGGTGGCGAGGAGGACGAAGACCATGACGGACGCGAGGAGCGAGAAACGTGGCAAGAACCGCGCCCAATCGTTCTCTCTTGAGCCGAGCCGAGCGCTGAGGGCAAGCCCGGTCACGGCGCCGATCCAGGCCAGGGCGGCTGCGCCATGTGCGATGTCCAGCGGCTTCGCCCAGGCGTTGCCGGCGCCAGCCGCGGCATGACTGGTGGCCGTGTAGGCCCAGAGATACGCCGCGCCGGCCACGAGCAGCGCCCAGGACGCTCGTTTTGGGGCATCGGGGAGGAAGGTGGCAGAGACGGCCACGAGCAGGACGAGCCCTCCGCGAGTGAGCCAGTAGCCGCCGCTCGGAGTCTTCAGGACGACGTCCTGGATGGAGACGCCGCTGTACGCATCGTGGATGGTCACGAGATTGAGGAGCGTGGCGACGGCCAGGACAGCCGCCCCTCCGTAAACGCAGAGAGCGAGACCGCGCCGGACGCCGACGGGTGCTTCGCGCCAGAGCAAAATGACGATCGCCCCGGCCACGACCATTGCAAGGCCGAGAAGCGAAAGCGCCCGGACGGCAATGCCGTCGGCGAGAGGCTGGGGGTCCGTGTCGGACGAGAGCCCCGTGACGCTGTTGGTCTGGTCCGGAAGCGACCCGTCGGCCTTCAGGACCGTGAATGGGAACGAACCGCTGATGGCGTGGCCGTCCACCTTGGACGTGTTGGACCAAAGGACGTTGTAAATGCCTGGCGGTAACTGCGGAAGCGCGGCGGTGAGAGAAACGCCGGAGACGACCGGTGGTTGGGTTTGGATTGGCTTTCCGGCCGCATCGAGGACGCGGATGGTGCTTGTCCGGGAGTCGATTGGCTCGGTGAAGGTCAGCGTGACCTGACCGGGTGCGCGCTGAAGGAAGGCGTTGGCAACGGGATCGGATGAGCGGAGGGCGGCGTGGGCGGAGGCTGTTCGCGGCAGCAAGAGGACTGGAAGGAGTGCAGTGAGAAGCAGCGCCACGAGTGTCGCGCGGCGCATCACGGTTTCCTTTGGACGAGCAGGAACGTCCCGCCGGCACCGAGGACGAGCATACCGACGCCTACGGCGATCACGAGAACCCAGCTGACGCCGTTGTTCCCGGCGCCGCCGATGTTCACGGTCGATTGGCCTTCTTCGGGCGAAGCTGTACCCGCGCCGCCCAGGATGTCCTCGCGGAGCTGTTCTTTGCCGGGGCTCGGGGTTCCGTTCGGGTCGATTGTGAAGGTGATCTGTCCGTCTGCGGGATCGCCGTCTTCGGCGCTGGACGTTTTCCACTTCACTGTGTACACGCCGGCGGAGAGGTCTGAGGGGAGCGCGACGGAGAGTTTCTTGCGGTCGGCGTTGTCAACGACGGCGGCAACGGTAGTGACCTCTTTGCCGGCGGCGTCGAAGACATCGATGTCGTTCATGCCCGCCTGACGCCCCATGTCCTGGCTCATCTCAAGCACGATCTCGCCAGGGGAGGACCTGAGGACTGCCCCGTCGCCGGGTTTCGCAGTGGAGGGCTCGGCGTGTGCCCAGGCTGCGGATACGGCGGCGAGCGCGACCATCACCGACGCCAAACTCGGCACAATCCACTTCATACCAGCATCAGAGTCTAGCGTTGGGGCCACATCCGGCAACGAACGGCGTTCAGACCGTTAACCGGCCGATGCGGCAGGTCAGCTGGTTGTGACGCCGGTTGCAGTTGCCGGGTAGGCCGCCTGGCAGAACCCATGGTTGCAGTAGCCATGCGGGTTTCGATGAAGGTACTGCTGGTGGTAGTCCTCGGCGTAGTACAACTGCCCGGCGGGGACGATGAGCGTCACGATTTCGCCGAAGCCGGCGGCGGTAAGCGCCGACTGGTACCGATCACGGGACTCAGTTGCGCTGGCCTTCTGGACTTCGTCTTCGAACATGATCGCGGAACGGTACTGGGTGCCGATGTCGCCGCCCTGGCGCATCCATTGGGTGGGGTCATGGTTTTCCCAGAAGACTTTCAGGAGGGCTTCGTAGTCGAGCTTCGCGGGGTCATAGATCACAACGGCGACTTCAGCGTGGCCGGTGCGCTGCGTGCAGACTTCTTCGTAGGTTGGGTTCGGAGTGAAGCCGCCCTCATAGCCGACAAAAGTGGAGTAGACGCCAGGCACCTTCCACATGAACTTCTCAGCGCCCCAGAAGCAGCCCATGGCGAAGGTGGCTCGCTTCATGCCTTCCGGCCAGGGGCCCTGCAAAGGAGTGCCGAGTACGAGATGACGGCCGGGCACGGAGACGGGAATGGAGCGGCCCGGCAGGGCCTCGGCCGGCGTGACCATGACGGGTTGCTTGCGGAAGAACATGCGGCAGCGCCTCCTGCAGAGGGGTGTGCTTCGAGTCTACACGGCGCCAGGTCCGGAGGAGAGTTGGGGCGGCGGGTCGACAACGGGGCGGCGCTTCGCCACAATCGCGCGGTGCTCGCCCGGGTCCTGAGCTGTGCGGTGGTGGGCCTCGATGGCGAACTCGTCGATGTCGAGGTCGACATTTCGCGGTCTGGAACGCCCGCCACGATCGTTGTCGGTTTACCGGATGCGGCGGTGCAGGAATCGCGGGAGCGCGTGCGCAGCGCCATCCGAAACAGCGGCTTGAGCTGGCCGCCGAACAGCAAGGTGACCATCTCCCTGGCGCCCGGTGATCTTCGAAAGGAAGGTCCGGCGTATGACCTGCCGATCGCGGCGGGCGTGCTGCTCGCGTCCGGCCAGGTGGTGGCGGACGTCGGAGATGCGGTACTCATCGGGGAACTCGGGCTGACCGGTGAGGTACGGCCGGTGCGCGGGTTATTGCCGATGGTGATGCTTGCCGCCTCCCGTGGGATGAAGCGGGCTTTCGTGCCGGCGGAAAACGCACCCGAAGCCGCGCTGGTGCAGGAGATGACCATCTATCCGGTGACGAGCCTCGCATCGTTGGCTTCGCACTTGATGGACGCTGTCCGGATCGAAGCGTTCCAGCCTATGCGTAACGAGGATTCCGAGACGCCGCTCCATGTCACGGACTTCGCGGACATTGTTGGGCAGGAGCACGTGAAGCGTGCGCTGGAAGTCGCCGCTGCCGGGGGACACAACATCGTCATGAAAGGCCCACCGGGGAGCGGAAAGACGCTGCTGGCGCGGGCGGTGCCGTCGATCCTGCCACCTCTGAGTACGCCCGAGGCGATGGAAGTCACGCGCATCTACAGCGTTGCGGGGTTGTTGCCTTCGAACACCGGGCTGGTGTCGCAGCGGCCCTTCCGGTCGCCGCACCACACGATTTCGAACGCGGGGCTGGTCGGCGGAGGGTCGATCCCACGGCCGGGAGAGATCACGCTCGCCCACCGGGGAGTGCTGTTCCTCGACGAGTTGCTGGAGTTCGACCCGCGGGTGCTGGAGATGTTGCGCCAGCCGATTGAGGACAAGGTAGTCACGATCAGCCGCGCGAAACAGGCGGTGACGTTCCCGGCCAGCTTCATCCTCTGCGGGTCATACAACCCGTGCCCTTGCGGCTTCTTCGGCGATCCGGAGCGGGATTGCGTCTGTTCGCCGCAACTGATCTCGCGGTACCAGAGGCGGCTCTCGGGGCCACTGATGGACCGCATCGACATCTTCACGGATGTCCCTCGGGTGCCGTTTGAGAAGCTGTCGGGACTCGGCGGTGGCGAGAAGTCTGAGGCTGTGCGGGAGCGCGTTGCGGCGGCGCGGTCGCTCCAGACGGCGCGGTTCGAGGGCATGCCGGGACATACCAACGCGGAAATGACGCCTCCCCAGGTGCGGGACTTCGCGCAGCGACAGATGGCGGACGGCGCGGCAGGTGTGCTCAAGATGGCGGTGGAGCGACTGAACCTTTCGGCGCGGGCGTTCCATCGTTTGTTGAAAGTGGCCCGGACGGTGGCTGACCTGGCCCACAGCGAGACCATTGAGACGGCACATATGGCCGAGGCGATCCAGTACCGGGCCCGGATCGAGTAGGGAGTTCGGCTCCGGCTGGTCTGGCGGAGCGGCGCCGCAGGTCATCGGCTACCCGATGGCGGCGGCGGGCGTAGACTCTCGCGCATGCGCATCGACGACCTCGACACTCCATGCCTGCTGCTCGACCTCGACCGGGTGAACAAGAACATTGCGACGATGATGGGGATCATCCAGGGGACGGGCGTGAGTCTCCGGCCCCATTTCAAAACACCCAAGTGCCCGGCTGTGGCGGAGTTGCAACTCAAGGCCGGGGCAATCGGCATCACCGTCGCGAAACTGGGCGAGGCCGAAGTGCTCGCCGACGCTGGCCTCGGTCCCATCCTGATGGCGAACCAGGTGGTTGGGCGGATCAAGATCGATCGGTTGATGGCTCTACTGTCCCGCGGCGTCGACATCACGACAGCCATCGAATCAGACTTCAACGTTGACGAGCTGGTGGCCGGCATGCAGCGCTCGGGGCAGCGTGCGGCGGCAGTGATCGAGGTCGATTCGGGGATGCGGCGGTGCGGGACCGCCACGCCGGCCGAGACAGTGCGCCTTGCTCGACGCCTGGTGGATGAGGGGATCGACTACCGGGGAATCATGGGCTATGAAGGGCACATGTACGGTCAGGCGGAGGAGGCCGCCCGGACCGAGCTCATCCAGGTGGCGCTGGGGACCGTGAACGACCATGTGGAGGCGCTCGCCGAAGCCGGGCTTGCACCGAGGATCGTTTCGACCAGCGGCACGGCGAGCGTGCTCATCGCCAGCAAGACGCCGGGCGTGACCGAGCTGCAGGCGGGGACGTACGTGTTCAATGACCTGCACACTGAGCCGTTCATAGCCGGGCTGTTCGAGAACGCGCTGACACTTCTGCTTACCGTGATTTCGGTGAAGGAGCGGTATGCGGTCGGGGATGCCGGGCTGAAGTCGCTGAGCAACGACACCGGCCAATCGTTCACTGTGGACGGCAGCGTGAAGGTAGCCAGGTTGAGCGAAGAGCACTGTACGCTGACTGGCGACGGGATCGGCGCGCTACGACCGGGCCAGCGGATCGAAGTGGTGCCGAGCCACGGAGACACGACCCTGAACATGCACGATGTGTATTACGTGCGGCGGGGAGACGAGGTCATCGACACCTGGCCCATCCTTGCGGCGCGAAAGTTCCGGTAGGTTCGCCAGAGCGAGCGACGATTCGAGGCGTCTCGGCATACTCGGTGAGCGGCGAGGGCGGGCGCGCTCTGGCCGGCGGTAGAATGGGTCTCGGAGGGAAGTGCGATGCGAGAATGTCCGTGGTGCGGCCGAATGAACCTGAACGTCTATGCCTATTGCCAGACTTGCGGGCGAGGCTTCGACGGGCCGGAGAAGAAGGATGAGGGCGGCAAGAAGCGACGGTGGTGGCCGTTTGCGAGCAGCCAGGGGTAGTCGAACTCGCGCAGCGGGCGAGCCGGCATGTGCCGATGGGCGCCGTGCCGCGTCGCCGGCGATTACTTCGCGAGCCAGAGGTCGTGCATGAGCTGGACGTGGCCGACGTGCTCGCGGAGGTGTCCGATAGCGGCAAAAAGCGTCCCAGCGCCGCTGCGCGTGGGCACGGGAAGGCCATCGTTGGTTGGCATCGTCACGGCGTTCGAAAGGTCGGAATCCGCCCCGGCTGTGAGGATACCCTCGGCTTCGGCGTCAAAGGCGTCCAACATGGAGAGCAGATCTGCTCTGGCGATGCCGGCGGACCGGAATGCGGCGGCTCGTTCGTTCGCACGATAGTCAGTGATGGAGCCAACCGCGCCGCTCCCCGCCTTGAGGAAGAACCGCGTCGCCGTGACGGAGTGGACGACCAGCACAGCGGCGGAGTTCGCGCTGGGAAGCGGCTTCCAGTCGAGCGCTTCCTGGGGGAGGTCCTCAACGGACGCGCGCAGGAAGGCAAGGGATTCGCGAACGATCTGCAGGGCGCCTGCGTGGGTGGGTGTCATTAGCGGCGGCTCCGGTCGGTGAGAGTGCATCCAATCGTACGGGAGCGAGGCGGCAGGGGGCTCAAGCTAACCCGAGTGGGCCGAAATGGTATGGTGTGCCGCGAGACGCCACACAGCCGCCAGGGAGCCAAATGCCGATACGGATCCTGATTGCCGACGACCACGCCGTGGTCCGCCAGGGATTGAAGATGTTCCTGGGCCTGGACGAAGAGTTCGACATCATCGGGGAGGCCACGAACGGCGCCGAGGCGGTGAACCTCGCCCGAGAGCTGCAGCCTGACGTTGTCCTGATGGACCTCTTGATGCCCGTGAAAGACGGGATCACCGCGATTGGGGACATTCGGCGCGAGATGCCGGACATCGAAGTCATCGCGCTCACGAGCGTCCTGGAAGACGCGTCAGTGGTGGGGGCGATTAAGGCGGGGGCGATCGGCTACCTGCTGAAGGACACGCAATCCGACGAGCTGCGACGTGCGATCAAGGCTGCATCCGACGGGCAGGTGCAACTTTCGCCGCAGGCAGCGGCGCGCCTGATGCGCGAGGTGCGGACGCCTGAGAGCCCGGAGACGCTGACCGATCGCGAAACGGAGGTGTTGCGGCTGCTGGCCCAGGGCTACGCAAACAAGGAGATCGCGCGGACGCTCATCATCGGAGAGAAGACGGTGAAAACGCACGTCAGCAACGTACTCGCGAAGCTGGGTGTGCAATCGCGCACGCAGGCGGCGCTGTACGCGGTGCGCATCGGACTCGTTTCCGCGCCGCCCGAGGCCTGAGAGGGATGGAACCAGAGGCGCGTCCGTTTTCGCCCCTGTTGCGCGAGATCTTCGACCGGATGCCGGCGGGGGTTGCGGTTTTCGACCGTGAGTTGCGCGTGGTGGAGTGGAACGCGAGTTTCCATCGGTTTCTTGCCGAGAACCGGCCTGACCTCGCGGATGCGCTGAAGCCGGGGGCAAGCCTTGCGGAGGTTTCGCCCTGGCCGGTCGAGGCGGTTGGAGGGCTCTTCCAGCGTGCGCTGGAGGGGCAGCCGGTCACGCGCGACGCGGCGCCGTACGCGGGGCCGATGGGGACAACGTACTGGGACATCGTGCTGAGCCCGCTGTACGAAAACGGTCAGATCGTCGGCGTCCTGGACACAACCACCGAAGCGACCCGACGGGTGGTGGTCGCGAAAGAAGCAGCGGAACGAGAGGAACTGTTCCGGCTCGTCTTCGACTCCACGAGCGACGCTGTTGTCCTGAACGACTTCGAGACCGGATTTGTTGCGGACTGCAACGCGGCGGCGGCCCGCATGCACGGCTACACGCGCGACGAATTCATCGGGATCGACCCCACGAAGTTCATTCATGCGGATTCGCTGCCGCTGCTTGCGGAGTACCAGGAGAGCATCCGGGCGGGAAAGGAGTTTCATAGCCGGGCACAGGACATCCGCAAGGATGGCAGCGTCTTCGATGTGGACGTGACGGGGACGGGGTTCGAGTACCGCGGGAAGAAATATCTCGCAGCCGTGGTGCGGGACATCAGCGACCAGGTGGAAGCGGAACGCGAACGGAAGCGAGCCGAACGGGCACTGGTAGAGGCGCAATCGATGCTGGAACAGCGGGTGGACGAGCGCACGCGGGAGCTCTCGAGCCTGCTCGATGTCTCCCGGGCGGTGCTGTCGACGCTGGACCTGGACCAGATCTTCGAGCGAGTGATGGATGAGGTCGCAAAGGTGCTGCCGTACAGCGGTTGTTCGCTGTCTATCCTCGACGGCGAGGAGCTGGAAATCGTCGCGACGCGGAACCGGGTGGCGCCAGAGTTGGAAGCGCGGACGCTGGGGATGCGTTTCAAGGTAAACGCGGCGGGAATGCTCTGGGGACCAATGCTGGAAGGCGTGCCATTCATCCTGCCGGACCTGATGGAAGACACGCCGGCGTCGCGCGCGTACCTGGCGCTGGTTGGCGGAGACCGAGCGACGGCGTTTCCACAGACGCGTTCGTGGCTGTCCGTCCCGATGATCAACCAGGGGGAGGTGATCGGGATACTCACCGCCTCGCGGCTGGAACCGAATGCCTTCAGCCAGGCGAACGCCGACCTGGCTGCGGCGTTCGCGGCGCAGGTGGCGGTGGCGGTGGCCAACGCGCGGCTCTTCCACCAGGCGCAGCGGCGGGCGCGGGAGATGGAAGGCCTGGCGAGCATCGCGGCCGCGCTGACGTTCGAGATGCAGGGCGAAGAGGTGCTGAACGTGCTGGCTGCGCGCGTGGTTGCGGCTTCGTCCGCGATCGCGGCCTCGATCACGCTCTATGACGAGGCAGGGGAGTACCGCGGGTATGGCGCATCCGGGCTGCCGCGGGGGTTCGTTGAGGCGATGGTCACGGCGGTGACGCAGCAGGGGGCCCCGTCCGCGACGATGCAGGCGTTCCAGCGGGGGCATCGCAGGGTGCTGCTGGATACTCGCAGGCGAACGCTGGCGGACCCGCGGTTTGCCCTGGCGCACCCGTATCTCGAAGACGCGGCGTGGGACAACGCGGTGATTACTCCGATTAGTTCGCGCGGTCGCAACCTGGGGACGCTCGATACGTACTTCCGTTCGACGGACCATCCGGATGCCGAGGAGTTGCGTCTGCTGGCGGCGATCGCAGACCAGGTGGCAATCGGGCTTGAGAACATGGAGCTCGTGGAGCAGTTGCGCCGTCGAGTGCACGAGCTGGACTCGCTGTACGGGGCGCACGAGCGGTTCCACGAGTCCTTGATGCTGGACGAGGTGCTGAACGCGCTGGCGCGGAGTTCAATCGAGGTGATCGGCGCGGATACGGGCGCGGCGCTGATCTTCGATGAGACACCGCCCCACGAGATCCGCGTGGGCGGCGCCGCAGGCCTCTCACAAGAGCAGGAGGAGGCGCTCCAAGAGACGTTCCGGGGGTGGGACACGTCGTACATCCGGCAACTCAACGCGCCGCATACGGTGAGCGACACACGGACAGAACCGCCGGACATCCAGGGAATTGCGCGCGCGGCCGGGATCGCGGCCGTGGTCGATGTTCCGATTATGGTGGGCGGGCGGTCGTTCGGGATTTTCGGGGTGGGATGGAACCAACCGCACGTCATCGCCGAGGACGAGGTACGGCTGGCGACGGCACTGGCGCAGCAGGCGGCGGTTGCAATCGAAAACGCGCGGCTCTATCAGCGGGCGCAGCTGGCGGCTTCGCTGGAGGAGCGGCAACGGCTGGCGCGAGAGCTGCACGACTCCGTCTCTCAGGCGCTCTACGGGATCTCACTCGGGACACGCACGGCACGGACTCTCCTGGAGAAAGACCCCGTACGGGCGCTGGAGCCGCTGGACTACGTGGGCACGCTGGCCGAGGCCGGCCTGGCGGAACTGCGGGCACTCATCTTCGAGTTGCGGCCGGAGTCACTGGCCAGCGAAGGGCTTGTGGCGGCGCTCGAAAAGCAGTTTGCTGCGCTCCATGCGCGCCACGGCATCGCGGTGGACGCGAGCCTTTGCCTGGAGCCAGACCTTCGGCTCGACCTGAAGGAGGTGCTGTACCGCGTGGGGCAAGAGGCACTCCACAACACGGTGAAGCATGCGCGCGCAACGCATGTCACGGTCCGGCTGGCGCCGGAAGACGGCCAGGTTGTGCTCGAGATCACTGACGACGGCATTGGTTTCGATACGTCAGGGGAGTTCCCGGGACATCTCGGGCTTCGTTCGATGGCAGAACGGACAGCACGCGTCGGAGGGAGACTGGACATCGAGAGCGGCCCGGGCGGTGGCACGCGGATCAGGCTGGCGGTACCGGCGATCGCTGGTCACTTGCCGGGAGAAGCCAGCATGTAGTGGTCCGGGCCTGGGCGATGGTCAGGGTTCGGGCTTGGGGGCGACGAGTTCGACCGCATCGTGCAACTCATCGCAGGGGATGCGGGACCGGCGGGCGTGTTCGCGCACGAGGTCGTGAGAGCGCGTCTCGAAGAGGCAAAAGAGCTGATCGGTTGAACGCGACCAGTAGGAGCGAAGCCAGCGCATGTCGGTGTACTCGTACGCGCACATGATCGCCTGGAGCGCGATGGCGCGGAACTCGGTGTGGGTGAGGGGCTCCAACTGGCGCCGGACGAGCACCAGTTGGAGGTCCGGAGCGGCGGCGGCGGCCTCCATGCCAGCGGGGCCATACTCCTCGGGTGTGATGGGCAGGACCGGCAGGGCGCAGGGTGGTGCGGACTCGGCGTCGGACGCGCGGAGGACGGTCAAGACTTCGCCATCGTCGGGGGTCCAGTACGCGCTTTGAAGTGCCGCGGCGGAGTCTGCCTGTAGTGCATAGCGGAGCTCCGCCGGCGTGGGGACGGGACTTGTGCGACGCGTAATGAAGAGGTTCATGGCCTGTCTCCGGCGGGCGAGTCCTCGGCCGTTACCGGATCGACGGGCTCGAGGACCCGTTCGAGGTCCGCGGAACGAATACGAAGGACGCGTTGGCCAGCGAGCCGGCTGGCGGGCAGCCGGCCGGAGCGGATCCATCCCCGCACTGTTTTGACATGGACCCCGAGGTAATCGGCTGCCTCCTCGGGTGAATAGAGTCGGCGGTCGGCGGAGCGGGACTCAGGCACGAACGAGCGCACGGCCTGGGGACTGACCCCGAGCTCGGTAAAAACGCGTGCGGGCACGCCCTCACCGATTTTCATGAAGGCAAGGAGAAAGTGGAGCTCGTCGATGCGGTGGCGACCGGAGGCCTCGACTTCCGCGGAGAGCACCTTGAAGAAGCGCAGGGCATCGTCCGAGTAGCCGGGCCTGACGCTGGATCCCGGCTG
>CAYTBM010000011.1:16467-26221 GCA_964436025.1 uncultured Anaerolineaceae bacterium | reverse complement strand
GAGGCCTTCAGTTCTTCGACGCTGTACCGCCCGGTCGCGACGCCGAGCGCCTTTGCGCCTGCCGCGTGTGCGGCCTCGATGTCCAGCGGCGTGTCGCCGAGAACGATGACCTCGATGTTACCGCCATCAAGGGCGTGCAGCCTTGAAAGCTCGTCAATCCCGGCGCGGACGAGGTCGGCGCGGACGGTATGGTCGTCACCGAAGCCGCCGCCCGCAAACGGCTCCCAGAGTGCGAAGTGCCGGAGCTTGTGTTCGGCGCCGCGGCGCATGTTTCCGGTGGCCAGCCCGAGAATCGCGTCCTCGGCTGCGAGCGCCGCGAGGAGGTCGTGGACACCCGGGAGGACCTCGCCGCCTTTCTCGACGATCGAGGCCGGGAAAAGCTCCAGGTAGCTCTCCGCGAACTGGGCATAATTCGAAAGCAGCGCGTCGCCGCCTTGGCCGAACCGTTCGAGCACTTCGAAGAAAATCGCCCGGTCTGTGCGGCCGTCAAAGAGGATGCCTTCCGTGGCCTTCTCGATGCCGAATTCACGGGCGAATGCGAGCTCCATGGCCGCCCGGCCCGCCCCGAACGTCTTCACCATGGTCATGTCGATGTCGAAGAGGAGGATGCGCGGCACCGTCGCCAGTGTAGCAACCGGATTGGCGCAACGGGACGCGGCGGGCACGATCGCGGCTGTGAGCATCGAGCTTTCGGCCCGGGGAGCACGCGCGGTCATCGAACCGGCGTTTGGCGGGCGGTTGCACCAGCTGTTCGTCGCGATCGACGGCGTCGAGATCCCGCTGCTCTCGTCGCCGGCTGACGCGGCCGCCTACGCCCTCGAACCGCTCGCCGGCGGTTGCTACCCGATGGCGCCCTGGCCGAACCGCATCCGCGACGGCGCGTTCAACTGGAACGGGCAGGACTATCGCGTTTCGAACGGGCGGGAGCACGCGTTGCACGGCCTCGTCTGCGACCGCCCGTGGCAGGTAGTGGCGCGGGTGGGGCGCGTCGTGGAGCTTGCCTGCGAGCTGGACGAGCGCTGGCCCTGGCAGGGACGGGTCTGGCAGCGCTTCGAACTGGGGCCGAACTTCCTCGCCATGAAGCTGGAGGTGCGCGCGGCGCGGGAAGCGTTCGCTGCAGGCTGCGGCTGGCACCCGTGGTTTCGGCGCACGCTGAGCGACCGCGAGGATCCGGAGGCGGTGAAGCTGAGGCTGGGGGCACGGCGCCGGTACATGTTTATGGCGCAGTTGCCGAGCGGACACACCGTCGCGCCGGCAGGCGACCACCTGCTGGATGGCCGGCCGCTGGCCGGGAGAAGACTGGATGACTGCTACACAGCCCTGGAGCCGGGCGTGGCGGCCATCGAATGGCCGCGGCTGCGCTTAACCATCACCGTGGACTGCGCGTTTCCCCACGTGCAGGTCTACACCCCGCCCGAGGCATTCTGCCTGGAACCGCAGACCTGCGCGCCGGATGCGTTCAACCTGCCGGACCCATCGGCAGGGGGGGCGGTCGCTGCGCCTGGCCGGCCAGTTTCGCTTTCGTGCCGCTGGACGTGGGAGGTCTTGCCGTGACGAGCTGGTTCGACGAGTCGCCCGAGAACTACGACCGGGCACGGCCTTCGTATCCGGAACCGCTGTGGGACGAGCTGTTCCGGCGCCTCCCCGAGCGCCCGCGGCTGGTGGAGATCGGGCCGGGGACCGGCAAGGCAACATCGGCGCTGCTTGCGCGCGGAGCAACCGTCGTCGGCTGCGAGCCTGGCGCCAACCTGGCCGCGTATCTGCGGGTGAAATTTGTGGGCGGGGCGCTCGAGGTGCGGAACAGTTCGTTCGAAGCGGCGCGCTTCAACGGCGATCGGTTCGACGGGCTCGTGGCCGCCACCTCATTCCACTGGGTCGAGGCTTTCGCCCGAGCGGAGAAAGCCCCCGCGGTGCTCGTACCGGGCGGGCTGCTCGCAGTGGTCGGCACCAACCAGGTGGCGGACCCGGTGGACCGCGGGTATTTCGCGGGCTCGCAGGTGGTGTACGGGAAGTACTTCCGCGACGACCCGGCAGAGCCACCGGAAGCTCCGGGGCGAGATGTCGTGCCGGTCGAATTCGAAGAGATGAGCGCGAACCCGCGTCTGGAGACCCCAGAACTGTTTCGCTACGACTGGGACCAGCGGTACACGACGGCGCAGTACCTGGACCTTGTGCGCTCGTATTCGAACACGGCGCAGATGGCGCCCCCTGCGCGGGAATTGTTCGTGGCCGACCTTGCGGCATACATCGACGGCGAGTTCGAGGGGTACGTGATCAGGCCGCTGGTAATCACGCTAAGCTGTGCGCGACGCCGCGCCTAACATCTTTCGAATGGCGTTCGAGTTTTCTATACTGCGTTCAGCCGTTGCAGGGCAACACGAGGTGCCGCCATGACCGACCAGCAAGCCATGCCCCTGGGGATGAAGCTCTCCCCCATGAACCCCGATTACCAGAAGGATCCGTTTACCCTGCTGGACGACGTGCGCGAAGAGGCGCGCGTGATCAGGGACGAGTTCCTCGGGCGGTACATCGTCGGGCGGTTCGAGGATGTCCAGGCGATCCTGAATGACCGTGACCTGGCGGTGGACCCTCGCAAGGCGGCCGAGCGTACCTTCAACAGCATGTTCCGCCAGCGCGCTTCCCAGGCCGACGAGGACGCGCAGCCTTCGATGCTCTTCCTGGACCCGCCGGACCACACGCGACTGCGTTCCCTCGTGACCAAGGCGTTCACGCCGCGATCGATCGAGAAAATGCGCGACCGCATCGGCGAGATCGCCAACGAACTCTGCGACAGAGTGGAGGGCCAGGCGTCGTTCGACCTGATGACGGCGTTCTGCCAGCCGTACCCGACGATCGTTATCGCGGAGATGCTGGGTGTGAACCCGAAGGACCAGGCGGATTTCAAGCGCTGGACCGACGACGGCGTGGCCGCCGGCTTCGACCCATTCGCCAGCGAGGAGAAAAAGAAGAAGGCGGAGGTCGCGTTTGGGCAGCTCCGCGCCTACCTCGAAGCCGCGGTAGCGGACCACCGGGCCAACCCCCGGGACGACCTGATCAGCGCGCTGATCCAGGCGGAGCACGAAGGCAGCTTCTTCAATGACAACGAGGTCGTTTCGATGATTTCGCTACTGCTCGGCGCCGGAAACGTGACGACCACCGATTTGCTCGGCAACGGCATGAAGAACCTCCTGAGCAACCCGGACCAGGTGCAGAAGTTGCGCGACGACCCTTCGCTGCTGGAGAACGCCGTGGAGGAGATGCTTCGATACGAAGGTCCCGTCACGTTCTCCGGCCGAATCACCGTTGACGACCGGGAGATCGCGGGCTGCCCGATGCATGCCGGCCAGTCGGTGACGGTCGCCCTGGGCGCGGCGAACTATGACCCGCGCCTGCACAAGGACCCGCACAAGTTCGACATCACCCGCGAAGACATCGACCACCTGGCGTTCGGCGGCGGGCGCCGCTACTGCCTGGGCGCGCCGCTTGCCCGGCTCGAAGCCCAGATCGGCGTGAAGACGCTGCTCGAACGCTTCCCGAACCTCCGAATGCCGCCGCAGGAGCTGGTGTGGAAGACGGTGCCCGGGTTCCGGGGGCTGGAGACGCTGACCGTCGAGGTGTGAACCGCGACTCGATCGATCAATCACTTGAGGGAGGCGGGCCAGTTGGCCCGCCTCTCTTGTGTTCCCCGCCATGAAAACCTGCTTGCATTCCTGTCCTAATACTATTAGTTTTTTCGTGTGGCATTCACTTCATCGCAAGAACGTCGGCGGCCGGGCTATCCGTTCGTGCGGCGGGCGATCCTCGATGCCGCGCGCGAACTCATGCGCGTCGAAGGCGTCGGCGCCCTCTCGCTGAACGAAGTCGCCCGGCGCGTCGGGATGAAAACGCCTTCTCTGTACACGTATTTCTCCAGTAAGCACGACCTCTACGATGCGTTGTTCCTCGAGGGAGTGCGTGAATACCGGAGACGGCTGGCGGACCTTGCTCAGCACCACAGCTTCGAAGGAGACCTCAACGAGGTGGCGATGGCGGACTACATGGCGTTCGCCGACGAGAACCCGGACCTCTACCAGCTGGTTTTCGAGCGGCCCGTCCCCGGTTTCGTCCCATCGGCCACCTCTCTCACCGAGGCCGCCGCGATGCTCGCGGACGCCGAGGCCATGTTCGCCCGGGCCATCGAATCGGGTGTGATTGCGAGCGGGCTCAGCCCCGCGGCGACGCGGGACCTGTGGATCGCACTGGCACACGGGCTCACGGCGCTCAAGCGTGCGAACGAACCCGAGGCTTCCCGCTCAGAAGGGCGCTTCGGCCCACTCATCCCCGCGGCCGCCCAACTCCTCCGCGCCGCATGGATCTTCTCCGCGAAAGGATCAGCGCAATGAGCATAACTACATCCAAAGCGGTTGACCCGGTGGAGCAGCGACAGCCGACCGCGGGGGAGTACGCCGCCCTCGCGCGCGCCGAATTGGCGACGTTCGTGAGCTTGCTCGAGGGCCTTGACGCGGCAGATTGGAGCCGGCCGACACCATGCACGCTCTGGGATGTCCACGACGTGGCTGCCCACCAGGCGGGACACGTGCAGAGCGGGCGTGGATTGGTGGGCATCCTCGCCCAGGCGAATCCAATCGCCCTCCGCGCCTATCGAAGGCGGGGCATGTCCACGCTCGACGGCATGAACCAGAAACAGGTGGACATGCGGCGCCACCGGGCACCGGCGGAGCTCATCAGCGAGATCCGGGAGGGCACCGCGGCCGCGATCGACGCCCGATCGAAGTTGAACCCGCTGTCGGCGCGGATGCGGCTGCCCGTCGACCCGGTGGGCATGATGCCGCTGCGCGAACTCCTGCAGCGGATCTTCTCCCGCGATATGTGGATCCACCGCCTGGACATCGTGGATGCGACGGGCCGCCCGTTCGACCTGGCCGGCGAACACAACAGCTTGATGCTCTCGCTGATTGTGGAAGACACGGCGCGTTTTCTCCAGAAACGCCATCCTGAGGCGAACGTCACGCTCCACTTGAGCGGACCGGGCGGAGGCGACTGGCGACTCGCGGCCGGTGGAGGTTCGCCGGTCGCGCTTTCAATGCCGGTCAACGACTTTGTGCGGCGCACCGGCGGCCGCGCCACGCCGGACCAAACCGCCGTTCGGACGAGTTCGGACGCTAGCCCAGCTGAGGTCCTGGCGCTGCTGGAGGTCCTCCAGGCGCCCTACTAGACCGACTTTTCTCTTTCCGGCCGTAGTTGGGTAGACTCCGCCAAACTTCAAGGCGGGATGTTCATGGCCCGTGAACTAACCGGTTCCACCGCAGCCGCAGCGGAACAGTCCGGGACAGGCATCTACTACGGCTACTACCTCATCGGCGCGGCGATGGTCGCTCAGTTCGTCTCCATCGGCAGCCAGAACTACATCATCGGTGCGTTCTTCAAGCCGATGACCTCGGACCTGGGGTGGACTCGGAGCGAGTTCACGCTCGGGCGGACGGTTGCCCAGTTCGTGATGGCGTTCACCGGCTTCTTCATCGGCGGCCATGTCGACCGGCACGGCGGGCGCAGGCTGATGCTCGTCGGCATTGCCGTACTTTCGGCTTCCCTCTACAGCCTCAGCTTCGTCCAGGAGCTGTGGCAGTGGATCGTGCTCAATGGGGTGATCCTCACAGTCGGCGCGGCGCTCATCGGCAACCTTGTGGTGAACGTGACGCTCTCGAAGTGGTTCGTGGAGAAGCGAGGACAGGCGGTCAGCCTCGCCTCGATGGGTGTTTCGATGGCGGGAGTGGTGTTGCCCCCGGCGATGACGCACATCATCGACGACTGGGGCTGGCGCGCGGGCTGGCGGATGATGGCGGTGTTCGCGGCAGTGTTGATGGTGCCGACGGCGCTGATGATGCGTCGCGCGCCCGAGGACTACGGACTGAACCCCGACGGCCGCACGAACGCGCAGATGGCGAGCGGCATGGGTGACCGCGCGCGTGCCGAGTTCGCGATGTCGATGACGCGGAAGCAGGCGGTGCGGACGGCGACGTTTTACATGCTGGTCATCGGTTTCGGTCTGTTCGGTGTGACCATCGGCGTGATGCTCCTGCAGACGATCCCGTTCATGACCGACGCCGGGTACTCGCGGAACACGGCCTCCTGGATGATCGTGCTCTCGTCGATCCCAGCGCTGGCATCGAAGCCGCTCTGGGGCTACGCGATGGACCACTGGGACCCCAAGAAACTGGCTTCCGCGGGCGCGGTGATCACCGGCATCTCGATGATCGTGATCACGGCGTCGGTCAATGCCACGGCCGACTGGGCGGTGTACTCGGGGTTTGTCCTCCTCGGCTTCGGGTGGGGCGGCATGATCCCGCTGCAAGAAGTCATCTGGGCTTCCTATTTCGGGCGCCGGTTTCTGGGATCGGTGCGCAGCGCGGGGCTGCCCTTCGCGTTGGTGTTGGGGGCAGGTTCGCCCTTGCTCGTCTCGCTCTACTTCGACCACGTAGGCGACTACAACGGAGCGTTCCTCATTGTCGCGGGGCTGAATATCGCGGCATCGGTGATGCTGCTGTTCATCCCGAAACCGGGTCAGCGGACGGCGGCGGCTGCGGTCTGAGCTCGCTGTTAAGGGGCGAAGAGCGGATTGCCTTCGGCGGAGGACGGGCTGGTGCTATTCGTGACGCCAACGACGCGGTACGTCGGCTCGAAGCGGAGGACGGCGTAACCGCCCTCGATCTGGACTGTCTCAGTGATGGAGGAGGGACTGCCCGAACGCTCAGCGTAGAGGCTCGGTGGCGCGACGCTGCGTCGGGCGGTCGTGGCAGCGGCGGCAGCCGGCGGGCTTTCTCGTTCGTCGCCGCTTGCCGGCGGCGGCCAAACCGCCCAACCGACGAGCACCCCGAACCAAGCCGCCAGCGCAAGGAGCGCGAGCGTGCCTGGAAGGCGGGACAGCGCAGAAGCGATTCGCCGCGCGGTGCTCAGGTCTGCGGTGTCCATAGTGCGCAGCGTGCATGACGCGGTCGCTGATGCGAATCAACCGACCGGGCGATTTCTTGCAGCCACGACTCAACCTTCCGGTTGAGGGCTAGCGCACAAGTCCTTCGCGAAGCGCGTACGCGGCGAGTTCGCTGCGCCGCTTCATGCCCAGCTTTTCGAGGATGTTGTGGACGTGGGTCTTGGCGGTGGCGAGCGAAATGCACAGTGCGTCGGCGATTTCGGCGTTGGTCTTGCCGGCCACCACGTGAGCGAGCACCTCGCGCTCGCGGGCGGTCATCCCCGGGGCCGCCGCTCCGCCGGGCGGCGAGGCGGCAGGAGCGTAGACCCCCAGGAAGTTCCAGACTTCCTCGCATAAATGCTGCCAGGCAGGCTCGTCCTCCTGGACGATGTGGTTCCTGGCGTCGAGGAGTACAAGCCGCGAATTGGGGATGCCGGCGGCGGCCACCTGCGAATTCTTGACCGGCGCCTTCTGGTCGCCTCGCGGGTGCAGGACAAGCGTGGGCGCGGAGACCTGTGGCAGAAGCTCGGTCACGTCCACGTCGGCCATAAGGCGAATGATACGGATGTGCATTTCAGCTGAAATGGTGGCGCGCCTGCACTCATCGTTCGCATCCTTTACTTCCGGCGACGCGAACTCGACGCTGTCCGCGAAGAAACTGCGAGCCTGGGGTTCCGGGGCATCCCAGAACTGCTCGATCAGCTGCAGGTAGGCTTCGAGCTTGGCGCGCCCACGCGCCGTGATATGGCGATTGACCGCGCGGGTGTGAGAAGCATGAAGGATGAGATGGGTTACGCGCTCCGGATTCCGGGCCGCGTAGGCGATGGCTATCGCGCCGCTCATCGACAGCCCGAGAAGCGAGAACCGCTCCACGCCGAGGTCATTCACCACCGCATCAAGGTCGCCAACCCAGTCGTCCAACCCCGTGGAAGCTGGGTTTCGGTCAGACAGTCCGGCCCCCCGAAGGTCATACCAGATCAGCGTGTTGCGGCTGGCGAGTGCCTCCATCCAGTGCCTGAACCCTGGGAGCGTGGGGTCGAGCGCGACGTTATCGAGCTGGGTAGCTGCTTTTACCAGCGGCGGCCCACTCCCGGCCACGGCGTAGGCGATGCGCGTGCCGTCCGGGGCCGTGCAATAGCGGACCTGATGCCTCAGCATCGCGGCATTATGCCTGAGGCTTTCGCCCATGCCCATCGAGAATTGAGACGGCCTCGGCTGGCCGCGGGGCATCCGCGTGCGCAAGCAGGTAGCGCACCTGGCCCGGTGTCCGCAGGTGGTAGACCCGAGCGGCCGGCCGGTCAGTGAGGAGCGACTGGAATAGCGAACGTCGTGAGCGCCGCCACGACGTGACGCCCCAGACCAGCATGGAGTACTTGCTGAAGAACGTCTGACGGATCGTTTCTTTGTTGCCGTTCCACAGCTCGCCGTGCGTGAACGATCGCCAGATGGTGCGCCAGGCGAGCCTGCGATAGACAAGCGGAAACGGCAGGTCCAGCCAGATGGCGGTCTCCGCGGGCGGCAGGATCAGGTCACGGACGTGGCTGTAGTTCCCCTCGATGACCCAGCCGTCCGGGTGGGCATCCAGGTATTCGATGACGCGCTCCCGGAACTCTTCTCGGCTGAGGTCCACCCAGTTCGGGTACGCGTGAAACACCGCATCGAGTTCGAGGAGCGGGAGATCGAACCTGGCGCCGAGGGCGCGGCTGAGCGTCGATTTGCCGGAACCGGAGGGGCCGTACACGGCAACCCGCCGTCCGATGGGGACGGGGCGTGGCACCGCCGGACTCAGGAGGCTTTGCGCGCGTTCGCGACGATGGCGTCGACGATTTGCGGCTGCGCTTCAGGGGCAATGTCGTGGCCCATGCGCGGGATGATGAGCAATTCCGAGCCCGGGATGGCTTCAGCCGTAGCCTTACCGCCGCTGGGTTGGACCAGCGGGTCCACCTCGCCATGGATGACGAGCGTGGGCAGCTTGACCTGCTTCAGCGCCTCGGTGCGGTCGCCTGTGGCCATGATGGCGAGCAGCTGGCGGGCGATGCCGACCGGATAGAAGCTGCGGTCGTAGGCGGCGGCCGTGCGGGCACGCACCTTCGCCTCGTCGAAGGGGAACGTCCCTCCGATAGTCTTCCAGGATTGGACCCCGGCCTCGATCGCTTCGTCGCGCGACTTCGGCGGGGGGGCCATCAGGGCGGCCATCGCCTCCGGCGTCGCCTGGCCGACGTTCGGATTCCCGGTAGTCGACATGATCGAGCAGAGGCTGAGCACACGGTCCGGGTGCTTGATGGCCATCGCCTGGACGATCATGCCGCCCATCGAGGCGCCGACGATGTGGGCCCGGGCGATGCCCAGCGCGTCAAGCAAGCCGATCGCGTCTTGGGCCATGTCCCAGAGCGTGTAGCCGGCCGAGGAGAAGTCGCCAGCGAAGGCCTTGCCCAGCTCCGGGGCGGGCGCGGACTCGATCTTCGACGAGAGGCCGACATCGCGGTTGTCGAAGCGGATGACGTGGAAGCCCTTCGCCGCGAGGGCGGCGCAGAACTCGTCGTCCCAGAGGGTCATTTGAGCGCCGAGACCCATGACGAGCAGGAGCGCCGGGTCGGCGGCGTTCCCGAAGGTTTCGTAGAACAGAGAGGTCCCGTTGGAGGTAGCAGTAGGCATGGAGCGCATGATACCAGCGCGGGCGCGCCGGATCGGGCCGGGCGACTGGTTGCCAGACGACTAAATGTACGTACAATAGGACTATGACCCCGTTAGAATTCTTCGGCGCAGCGTTCGCCATCTCGCTTGGGG
>CAYTBM010000011.1:0-16367 GCA_964436025.1 uncultured Anaerolineaceae bacterium | reverse complement strand
AGGACTATGACCCCGTTAGAATTCTTCGGCGCAGCGTTCGCCATCTCGCTTGGGGCCGGGCTGCTCGGCTCGTTGCTGGGGCTGGGCGGCGGGATCATCGTCATTCCGGCGTTGACGCTGCTTCTCGGAGTCGACATCCGCTTCGCCATTGGCGCGTCGATCGTGTCGGTCATTGCGACATCGAGCGGCGCGGCGGCAGCCTACGTTCGCCAGCGCATGACCAACCTGCGCGTCGCCATGTTCCTGGAACTCGCGACCACGACCGGCGCGATCAGCGGGGCTTACCTCGCGGGCCTGTTCAGCGTTCGCTGGCTCTACCTCATCTTCGGCCTCGTGATGGGCTACTCGGCCCTCATGATGTTTCGCAAGCGCCATTCGGTCCGGGTGGTCGACGTGGAGACGAGTGGGCTGGCCGACCGGCTCAAACTGCACGACACCTACTTCGACGAAGCAGAGCGGCAGGAGATCTCGTACAAGGTGGCGCGGCCGCATGCTGGACTGGGGCTGATGTATATCGCGGGACTGGTGAGCGGATTGCTGGGGATCGGGTCCGGCGCGCTGAAAGTGCCGGCGATGGACCTTGCCATGCGCCTGCCGATCAAGGTTTCGACGGCCACGAGCAACTTCATGATCGGTGTGACGGCGGCGGCCAGCGCGGGCGTCTACCTCGCGCGGGGCGACATCAACCCGTTCATCGCCGCGCCGGTCGCGGCCGGGGTGCTCGGCGGTTCGACCGCCGGCGCCCGGGTCCTGGGAAAGATCGACAGTTCCCGGGTCCGGCTGATCTTCGTCGTGGTCTTGCTCTGGGTATCGGCCCAGATGCTTCTGAAGGGGCTGTGATGGACCAGCAGCCCGCTGTCCCGAAGGAGAAGCTCGACGCGATGGAACGCGTTCGGCGCACGGAGCTCATGATCAGCAACCTCCTGCGCGCTGGCGTGTTGTTGAGCCTCTTCCTGGTAGTCGCCGGGACCGCGGTAACCTTCGGCCACCACCCGGGGTATCTGACGAGCGGCGACCAGCTGGACGGCCTGCTCAACGGCTCCGGGGGCTATCCCACATCGTTGGGAGACATCGCTGGCGGGCTGGCGTCATTCCAGGGGCGGGCGATCGTGATGCTCGGGCTCCTCGTCCTGATCGCTACGCCGGTCGTTCGCGTTGCGGTTTCGATCGTTGCGTTCATGCAGCTCGGGGATCGGGCGTTTGCCGCTATCACCACTGTGGTGCTGGTCCTGTTGCTCGTGGCGCTCGTGCTGGGCAAAGCTGGTGGCTAACAATGCTCGACCGAACCAGCCCCCTTCCCCTGTGGGCGCAGCTGGCCGATGACCTGCGTGCCCGCATCGCGCGAAACGAGTTCACGGAGCGTTTCCCTACAGACGAAGAGATGGTCCGCGACTACGGCGTAAGCCGGCAAACGGTTCGCGAGGCCGTACGCCACCTGGAACGGGACGGAGTGGTGGAACGCCAACGTGGGCGTGGCAGCTTCGTGCGGCGCTCCGCCGAGCTCGAGCAGCCGGTGCATGGCTTCTACAGCCTCGCTGCGTCAATTGCCGGGCAGGGTCTCGAAGAACGCTCGACCGTGCTTGCCTGCGGGCCGGCGCGCGACGCGGAAGCGGCGTCCGCGCTGGGATTGGCGGCCGATGCGCCGCTCACGTTCATCGAACGGCTTCGCATCGCTGGGAAACACCCGCTTGCCCGGGACCGTTCGTGGTTGCCGGCGGCGGTCGGCTCATCGCTCGAACAGGACGACCTCGAGCACGGCTCGCTCTACGAGGCGATCACGCGGCGCAGCGGCGTGGTTGTCGCTGGCGGCCGCGAGCGCATCCGCGCGACAGCGGGAGACGCCCGGACGCGGAAGCTCCTGGGACTGCCACGCGGAGAGGCGATCCTGGAGGTGGAGCGACTCGCGCTGGCGGGGACGAGTCCCATTGAGTGGCGGATCAGCTCGCTTCGCGGCGACCGGTTTTCATTCACAGCCGAGTGGCGGTAGCTCTACTTCAGCCAGCGGTCTGCCCACCCCTCGTCCGGCTGTTCCGCTGCGAACGGCCACGGCTGCCCGAACTTTTCGTCGTAGACCACGACCTTGACCGGTTTGCGGTTGAGAGGGCCCTGGCGGTCCGTGGGGTAGCCGATGGGGAGGAGGCAGTAAAGCTGGTTCGATTCCGGGATGCCGAGCATCTCGTAAAGCTGCTCGCGCATGGGCAGGTTGAAGATGGAACTGCCCAGGCCCATTGCTCGGGCCGCGAGTTGAAAGTTCTGGACGGCGGGAAAGGTGCTCCCGCCGGGCGTCGAGTGGCGGCCCTTCATGCCCAGGACACCGACGATGACCGGCACCTTGTCCAGGTTGAGCGCGAGATCCCGGACGCTGAGGAGCGAGAGGCGCTGGTTGCGAGGGAGCTGCTGGATGTCGTCTTCGCTGCCGTAGCGCGCGGAGTAGCGTGACCAGCCTTCGACGGCCCATTCGCGCAATTGGTCCTTGATGGCCTGGTCCCGAATGATGATCCAGCGCCAGTCCTGGGCGTTCTGGCCGGACGACGCGCGGATGGCGGCATCGAAGCACTGGAAGAGCACGGCATCGGGCACGGGGTCCGGCTTGAACCGGCGCAGCGCCCGCGTGGTGTAGATGGTTCGGAAGAGGCCCGGTTCGTCACTCATGGCCGGGATTGTACTCGCGGCGCGAGCGAAGTCCCGCGCAGGCGGGCTACTTCACGTTCAGCGTGAGGATGGTGCTTGCGCCGCCGGGGGCGTAGCACTTCACCTTCTGCTCGCCGGCTGACTTTGGGGCGGTGTAGTTGATAGTCCGTGTCTTGCCGGAGGGGATGAGCAGCTCTTCGAGCTTTGTGCCATCGATGCCCTCGACTTCCTGGTCCTTCTTGCCATCGTTCTTCACTTCGAACTTCACCTTCTCGCCGAGCGCGAGGTCGATGGAGGCGGGAGAGCAGGAGTCGTCGGACTGGGTGATCTGGATGACGCGGCGGTCGCCGGAATCGTCGCTGCCGCAGGCCGCGAGGAAGGATGAGGCCGCAACGGCGGCGCCGAGGAACAAAGCGATGCGAGGCATGGTGGCTACCTTTCAGCCGCGAGGGTGGTGGTTTCGGGGGCGACGACGGCGGGCTTCGGCGCCGGCTTCTTGCCGAGCGGCAGGAAAAGGAAGGCCGAGAGCGCCAGCAGCAGATAGGACCAGTAGAGGCCGATCTGGAGCGTGGAGGGCGCCGAGTCATAGCCGACGAGCGTGTTCAGGAACTTCCCGAGGTCTGAGGTGATGGAGATGAAGGACTCGGTGTCCCAGGGGCGGCTGCCGAGGTCCGAGATGAGGGCAGCCTCGTAGAGCTTGACCACCGACGTGGCGAGCATGCCGGCGGCGATAAAGATGATCACGATGCCGGAGACCTGGAAGAACGTCTTCATGGGGAAGCGATTGGTGCCCGCGTAGATGGCAGCGCCGATGGCGGTCGCAACCGCGAAGCCGAGCGCGCCGCCAAGCAGGTACGAAGGTCCGCTGCTGGTGCTTGAGCCGGCGAACAGGAAGAGCACCGTTTCGAGGCCCTCGCGGCCCACGGAAGTCGCGGCGAGCAGGACCAACGCGGTGACGGAGCCTTTGCCGAGCGCCGCGTCAACCTGGGCCCGGAGGCCGGAGCTGATGGTGCGGGCCTGCTTCTTCATCCAGAGGGCCATGCCGGTGAGGACGATGACCGCGAAGATCATCGCGAAGCCTTCGAAGCCTTCGACGATGCGCTTGTCCATTTCGCGGGAGGCGACTTCGAGGCCGACGCCGATGGCGATGCAGATGACGGCGGCGACGCCGACGCCGATCCAGATGGACCGGAAATGCTGCTTCTGTTCGATGGTGCGGAGGTAGCCGAGGAGGATGGCGACGATGAGCGCCATCTCCACACCCTCACGAAGACAGACAAGGAAGGAGAAACCCACGGGAGCTGTCCTGGCTGTTGGTAGAGATTAGGTTCACCTAATTTGAGGTCGCAGTCAAGGCAACCTGTGACAATTCCGTGAACCTTAACGTTGTCCGCAGGATCTGAACTCAATCCGGTATGGCGCCGCAAGGCCAAACGGGGCCGGGACCATGGCACGTTCGGGTCGACTTGCCCGGCAGGGATGTTGACGGGCCGCCGGGGTGCGTCCCATAGTTGCCACAACAAACGCGGAGGGTGTGCGACCGATGACTGCAACTCATGTTTCCACCGTATCCATGCGCCTCCCGGCTTCGCCGCGCTAACTCCAGGCCCGAATCTCCTGTGCGCGCCGCCGACGAGGCGGCATTTTCTTGTCCGGCGCAGGAGGCCACCCATTGTCCGAACCAGGAACGGCGAGCCGTTTCGCCAGCCGCGAATCCGATGTGGCTGACATGCGCGCCATCGAGGAATTCCTCGACGAGGCGCTGATTACCGGGGTCCTGAACGTCATCCGCAGCGGCAAGGAGGCGACCGTGTACCGCTGCAAGGCGCACCGCTCGCTGGGCGCCCCATTCGCGACGGCGAAGGTCTACCACAGCACGGGCCACCGCAGCTTTCATTCGGCGGCCGCGTACGAGCAGGGCCGCAACTTCGGACCGGGCCAGGTCCGGCGGGCTGTCGCAAAACGCACGGGCTTCGGGCAGGAGGCGCGGCTTTCGGCCTGGGTCGGGCGGGAGTTCGACCTCCTGAGCGCGCTGCACTACGCCGGCGCCGACGTCCCCGCGCCCTACGCCTGCACGGACAGCGCGATCCTCATGGAGTACGTGGGAGACGAAGACGGCCCTGCGCCGCAACTCCAGCAGGCTGACTTCGACGCGGACGGCGCCCAGCCATTGTTCGACCGGGTACTCGAGAACATCGAGCTGTTGCTGCGCGAGAACCTCGTGCATGGCGACCTTTCGGCATTCAACATCCTGTACGACGGCGGCCGGTTGCGGATTATCGATTTCCCGCAGGCGGTTGACCCTCGCGAGAGCGACGCCGCGAAAAAGCTCCTGGAACGGGACGTTCGCAACGTGGTGGAGTTCTTCCAGCGGCACGGCGCCGGGCTGGACGAAGACCCGGCAAGGATGGCGCGGAACCTGTGGGACTTGTGGAGGTGGGCCGAGCTATGACGCCGGCACGAGCACTGCGCCGCGCCCGTGTACTGAGGAAGAAGCAGGCCGGTGGGGACGGTGATGGCCAAAATCATCCGCCGCCGCAAGTTCGATCCCGTGCGGCAGCGTACCCGACGGTCCAGGCATCGCAGACGGCAACCGTCGGCCGCGGGGAACGTGCGCCACCTGTACACTTCCTGCGTGTCCGCACAGGTTCCCACGACCTTCTCTATCCTCTTCTATGACTACGGCGAGAACGCGGCCGAACGGCGTGCGCCCTACCGCGCGGAGCATCTTGGGCTGGCCACAGCGTCACATGCGGACGGCCAGATGGTGCTGGCTGGCGCCTTCGCAGATCCGCTGGACGGCGCAGCGCTGGTGTTTCGCACGCGAGAGGCGGCGGAAGCCTTCGTCAAAGTCGACCCGTACGTGGCCTCGGGGCTAGTCACGGGCTGGCGGATCCGTGAGTGGACGGTGGTAATCGGCGGCGACTGAGCGCTGGGTTACTGCGGTTTGCCAAGGACGACGATGAGCGTCGCGGTGATCCGGCGGCTGTTGGCGTTTTCGAGGTTGCCCGACACCGAAATCTCGTGGCCGACCACCGCTTCCCCGGAGAGGACGTCCTGCAGGGTCAGCCCGCTGTCGCTGAAACGGATGGTGGTCGTCCGGCGGACCACCACGGGGACGGTCCCGCGGTCAGTGCGGACCATCAGGACATTCGCAGCGCGGCTGACGACCAGCCCGCGGACGTTCTGGAATTGAGGCCCGGTGGTGGTTGGCGCTGGCGTAGCTCCCGCCGGGGGCGCGGCCTCAATGCGGAAGACTCCCTTTGGCAGATCGGGCGCATCGAGGATGCGAACAAGGGCGCCGAGCGGGCGCGGGTTCGCCGCGAGGAACTGGTCCATAGAACGGGCGTCGATGTCGACGAGGAGGCGCTCTTTCGCTGTAACCAGCAGGACGCGGGCGCGGCTGCCGTCGGGCGAGAGCGAGAGTACCCGTACAGAACCGACGAGCCCGTCGCGGAACTTCTTGAGTTGCGTCACGTCGCTGTCCACGCCGGCCGCGGGCGTCGCCTGATTCGCGGCCACGGCGACGTTGGACGCGGTGACCGCCCGTTTGGCTGTGACGATGCCGCTCACCAGGACGGGGTCACCCGCTTTCAGGGTGGCCAGTGCTCGCTCGCCGTTTTCGTCGCTAAGGGCGGTCTGGTCGTTCACGGCGATCGCGATATCGCCCACGGCCGGCGACTGGACGGTCAGGGTGCTTCCGTCGTTGGCGGAAACGACGCCTTCGAGCTGGACGTAATCATCGACTGTGAGGGCGGAAGCGGTTTCGACCGAACTGAACGGCTGAAGGACGACGAGCGCGAGAATCGCGATGACGGCGATCGTGGCGACGGCCCCGCTCATTGCGAAGACGCGGCTGCCAAAGAAGCTTCCGAAGAAGCCGCCGCTTGACTGGCCGCCTCGGACGGCCGTGCGCGCCGGCGGTGTGGCATCACGCTTTTGCTGCTCGAGGTGCCGCTGGAAGCGGGCACGGGCGGTAGGCACGGCGGCATTCGCTTCAGCGGCGACGCGCGTGGCGTTGAGCTTCAGGGCAGAAGAGGCGGCGAGAAGCGGAGCAAGCTCGGCACGCTCTTCGGCGGTGGCGTCCGCCGGGATGGCGCCGGTTTCGAGCGCCTGCTGGAGCAGCTCATCCATACGATCGGGGGTCATCCGCCACCTCCGAGCGCGTAACTGTCGCCGCCGAGGGCGCGCTGCATGGCGGCGAGCGCGCGCCGTTGGAGATTTTTCACGGCGTCTTCGGAACGTTGCATCATGACCGCCGTCTCCGCGACCGACTTGTCGAGCAGGAAGCGAAGCTGCAGGACTTCCTTCTGGTCTCCAGTGAGGGCCTGCATGGCTTCGAGGAGGTCGCGCCGCAGGCCGATCGCATCGGCACTGTCTGGTTCGGAGAGTTCGATGGAATCGTCGAATTCGTCATCGATCCCGCGGCGGCCAAGTTTCTTAATGTGGTCACGGCAGAGGTTGCGGGCGATACCGATGAGCCATCCTTCGATGGGGACACCCTGGTAGTTGAACCGGGCCGCATTCGCATACGCGACTTCGAAGGCCTGGGAGGCAATATCCTCGGCCTCTTCGGCCGAACGGACCCGATAGCGGACGAAGGCGAAGACGCTGCGATAGTGCAGGTCGAACAGTTCTTCCCAGGCGGCGGCGTCACGCGCGACAGCACGGCGCGCGAGGGACTCTGCGTACTGGGAGCCTTGAGCCGGGGGTCCATCGGTTTCGACCTCGGTGTCGCGCACAGCGGGTTCACTCTACGAATGGCGCGAGTACCACGAAAGGTGACGCGCGGAAGAGGGAAAAGCGGGAAGGTAAATGTGAAAGTGGGGTAGCTGGGCACCGGAGCGGGTCCGCTCGATGCGCAATCCGCCATGTGCCCGCTCAGTCGTCAGCTCTTGCTGGTACCAATTACGCGATGAACGGCTTGTTCAGCCCTTCGCCGCGGAACCAGTCCTGCGCGGCTTCGTATCCTTTATAGGTGGTCATGAGCGCGCGTTCCGAGGCCTGCGCATAGAGCTCGACGGTCTCGTAGGCGGGCCTCCAGGGGGCGACGCCGGCCCACGCGCGGACGTAGAGGGCATTCCCGTCGCTTCTCCGCGCGTAGGGAGCGGAGCCGATGCGGGTGCGCACGCGCTCGGTGAACTGCGCCGCGCCTTCAGCCGCGGCTTCGATCAGCAGCACGGCGAACATCGTGGGCGAAACGCGGGCGACCACATCGGCGCCGCGGACGGCCTTGCGCAGGATGTCTGCGACGAACGGCGCGGGAGACGGCAAGGGGCCATCCACGTCTCGCTCCGCGACGGCGATTTCGAAGAGTGCGAGCGCGCTCGTCGAACCGTAGCGCAAGTCCCGCGCGATCTGGCGCGCGAGCGCTTCTTCGAAGCCCGCGGCATTCGGCAGCCCGGTCTCTGCGTCGATTTCCGCGTCAGGCCGCAGCGAATTGCGAGGATCGGAGTGGTCGCGTTTCCTTGATTTGCCAAGCATCAAGAGTCCTCAGGCCACGAACGGTCCAGTAGTCTCGTCGTGCGGGCGAAGCACGGAGATCGCCGGGCGGTGCGTCTTGTAGTCGCTGAGTTGCTGGTCGGCGGCGGCGAACAGTTCGCCGGGCTCGCAGGCAATGCCTGTGGCCACGCCGAAGGTGACCGTGACGGGGACGAGATCGTCCCATTCGCTGGTGTTCAGCCGTTCGATTTCGTGTGCGATGCGGCGGGCAATCAGCCGGCCCAGACCGAGGTCGGCGTCCGGGATGATGATGCCGAAATCGTCGCCACCGATACGGGCCGCCGTGTCGTTGCCGCGCACACAGTGAGTGATGCCCAGGGCGGTGCGGCGGATCATGTCATCGCCGATGTCATGGCCGTGCACTTCGTTCACGATGCGCGTTCCGCAGATGTCGACCATCACGAGGGTGACCGGGCGGCGGTCCGCGCGGGCCGCGTCGCAGGCTTCGCGCAGGCGCTCATCGAATGCGTGGCGGTTGTAGAGGCCGGTGAGGTGGTCGGTGCGCGCTTCGCGCTCGAGCCAGCGGACCATCGTGTCGCGGCGGCGCAGGCTGCGGTTCTCCTCGAACGCGCCCTCGATGCGCAGCATCAGTTGCTGGCCGTCCTCGAGGTGGACCTTGCTGATGAAGTCGTGAGCCCCGAGCTTCAGGGCCGGGAGGGCTTCGCGCTCGTTCTCGCCGCTGGTCAGGAGGACTACGGCAACGTCGTTGCGGTGTTCGCGGAGGTGGCGGGCGAGGTCGCTTCCGCCTGCGCTCCAGGTGCCCGAGTCGATGAGTGCGACGTCGAACATACCGTCGCTCAGCATCGCCAAACCTTCGTCGACGGTGCGTGCGGCGTGGGTAACGAAGTCGCCGCCGGCCTGCAGGCAGTCGCGGACGCGACGGACATCCTCAACATCGGGATCGATGATGAGGACGCGTAGAACGCGCCTGCGCTCAGCCACGGCGACGGTTTTCGGCATCATGGTTCGCTGGTATCCCGATGTCAGTATCGGCAGGTACTGTGCATAACTGGAGGGGTACTCTTCGAATTTAGCGACAAACTCGTGTCGCGGGCAGGCGAAAGGCGGCCGTCGCTCCAGGCGGTGCTGCACCAGGCAACAGAAAAGCCGCGGCGGGAGTGTGGAGCGGACACAGCTCCCGGCAGCGCGGCACTCGTGAATATAACCCGGATTGTCTAGCGTGGGAACCGTTCCGCCCAATCTTCCAGGCCCACTTCGGCGATATTCGCGATGAACGAAACGGCGTGGTAAAAGCCGGCGACTTCCGCGGCTTCCAGGAACCGGGCATCGTCCCAGTGCTCGCGCAAGCCGGCCCGCACCGGCGCCGACATCTGCGCGCGGGCATGAAGCAGTTCGGCGAAGGACAGGACGTCGCGGTCGTGGACGGACCAGGATTCGCAGGCGCCGGACGGGCTCGCGGTGGCCGCCCACTCGTCCTTCGAAAACCCGGCGGCGGCGGCGTAAATGCGCGCGTGCACGCCCCATTCGTACTCACAGCGATTGAGGTAGCAGGTGCGAAGGATGATCAGCTCGCGGTCGCGGATGGAAAGGGTGCCGCGGACCAGGTTGTGGTTGCCGAGGGCGCCCCAGGCATGCGTCATCGGCAGGTGCTTCGCCATCGTGCGGAAGAGGAGCAGTGGCTCCCGGGAGCTCCCGCCCATGAGGCGCGAGAGCTCGGCCTGGACCTCCGGGCTGTAGGGCGGGGCGATGGGTGAGATAAACGGCGGCATGGGGTCTTGTCCTCGCTACGGATTTCGTAGCAACGATGGTAACCTGCTACGCTTTCCGTAGCAGTGAACGAGGACACACTCCAGAATCCTCACCCGACGCCACTCCCCGGCCGGCCGGTGCGCGGCTCGAAGAGCGGCCGGCCGATCATGGCGGCGATGGACCTGCTCGGCCGGCGATGGACGCTTCGCCTGCTCTGGGAATTGCGTGGTGGGCCGCTCGGATTCCGCGAGTTGCAGGCGCGCTGTGACGGGATGTCGCCGTCGGTGCTCAGCCAGCGCTTGCACGAACTGGTCACGGCGGGGGTGGTGGACCGAGACGAGCGGCAAGACTACACGCTCAGCCCGGCGGGGGACGAACTACTGGCGGCGCTGGGACCGCTCGCGAGCTGGGCAGGGCGCTGGGCACACACGCTCTCCGGGGGCGCCGAGACGTAAGCGGTCACGGGTCAGGCGAGTGGCTCCAGCAGTTCCGTGAGCGATCGGATGATCCGGTCGGGGCGCACCGTGGAGCGCGGGGGGAGTCCCGCGCCGGCGTGGTCGTGCCAGACGGAGAAGAGGCCGAGACGCTGGGGAGCGGCGACTTCCCACTCCAGGTTATCGCCGACCATCCAGGCGTCAGCCGGCTCCGCGCCGAGCCGTGCCAGCGCATGGCGGTAGGCACGCTCCTCCGGCTTGCCGAAGCCGTGTTCGCCTTCGATCTGGACATGGTGGAAGTGCACTTCGAGGTTGAAGCGAGCGAGTTTCGCGCGCTGTGTCTCGCCGGACCCGTTGGTCACCAGGGCGAGCTTCACGCCGTGCTCGCGCAGCGCCACCAACGTTTCGATCGCGCCAGGGAATGGCGAATACCGTTCCTCCCGGAGTGCGGAGAAGCGGTCAGCAATCGCGTGCCGGGTCGTCTCCGCGATGACCGGCCCGCCATTGGCTGCAACCGCTTCGAAGGCGAGCCTGACGACTTCCCGCCGTGCGGCGTACATCTGGAGGCGCCATGTGCGGCTGCGCTCCGGGTCATCCCAGAACGTAGTCCCCGAAGCGACCACCGCGTCGCGTGCGGCCTCGGGCGTCATCCCGCCAAGGTCGGCGTGGAATTCGCTCAGCACCTCCAGCCAGGCGAGCGAGGGGTTGCTGTACGCATCGAGGATTGTGTCATCCAGGTCGATGAGCATCGCTCGCGGGAGGTGGGGGAGCACACAAGTAGTTTAGTCTTGCGGAGGGGGCTTCGCGTTAGCCGTCCTGCAGCTCGAAGGTCTCCGTTGTGGCATCGTCACCCCGGCGGCTGTCATCCGGGCCAGGCGGAAGTTCTCGCGGAGCGGCGGCAGCCTTGAGGGCTGCCCGGCGCCGCTCAGGCGGGGCCATCAGTTCCGGGTTGTGCTTGCGAGATGGAGTGGTTCGAGGCATGAACGCGCCCTCCGTCGTGATACTTCGATCGTAGTCCCATGGGCAAGCGTGGAGGTGCTCCGAAGGGGTCAGGCAAACGGCCCGGAGGGGCCAACCCTGACGCTAGGCTTCCAGCAACTGCGATTGCGATGCCAGGCGCTTCTCGAAAATGGCGCGGGCGGTGTCGAGGAGATCGAAAATGGCCGGCTCTGGGACGGAGTACCAGACGCTGGTGCCTTCCCGGCGGGCCTCAACGATGCCGCGCGCCCGCATGATGGAGAGGTGCTGCGAAGCGTTCGCGGCTTCGATGCCCACGCGCTGCTGGATCTCGCCGACGGTGAGGCTCCCGGCCTCGCGCAGCACCTCGAGGACGCGGATGCGGGCGGGGTTGGCCATGGTGCGGAAGAGGTCCGCTTTGAAGTCCTGGAGGGTGACTGCCACGGACGAAGCGTACCACCATTGTTTCTTATCTGCGAACGTTCGAATATATAGAAGAGCCACGAGCAACGAGGTCCTCTTGGAAGCCGCCCGCACCCGCATCATGACGCCGGCGCTCAATGCCGCCGACATCCGCACGAACATCATTTCCGGCATCGTCGTCGGGATCATCGCGTTCCCGCTTTCCATTGCCCTCGCGGTTGCGGTGGGCGTGCCGCCGATCGCGGGCCTCTACACCGCGATCACGGCCGGTTCGGTTGCAGCCCTGTTCGGCGGATCCCGGTTCAACATCACGGGGCCTACCGCGGCACTGGTGCCGGTGCTCAATCATGCGGTCATCCAGCACGGGCCGGCCGCGCTGCCGGTACTCGCGGTGATGGCAGGCGTAATGCTGCTGGTGATGAGCGCGCTTCGCGCCGGTCGGCTTGTCCGTTACATCCCCGGCACGGTCGTTGTCGGTTTTACGGCCGGTATCGCGCTATCGATTGCCTTCGGCCAGATGAACAACCTGCTCGCAGTGACCGGGACCGACCCGTCACTGGAGATGTTCCACGAGAAGCTCTGGGACACACTTCGCCACCTGGATACGGTGGGTTGGCGCACGCCGGCGCTGGGGGCCGGAGGACTCGCCTTGTTGATCGCATGGCCGCGCCTCCAGGGCGTCAGAGTGATCCCGGGGCCGCTGGTCGCCGTCATTGTCGTGACGGGCATCGCGTGGTCGCTCGGAGCCGACGCGCCGACGGTATCGAGCAAGTACGGCGCGATCCCCCGCTCGTTGCCGAGCCTGGACACCACGTTCTGGGACCCGGGCCTGATGTGGGACCTCCTGCCACTCGCCGTCTCGGTCGCGATCCTTTCCGGCGTCGAGTCGCTGCTCAGCGCCGTCGTCGCCGACGGCATGTCAAACAGCGCGGAACGTCACGATTCGGACCGTGAACTGCGGGGACAGGGCCTTGGTAATGTGGCTGCTGCTGTGCTGGGCGGGATTCCGGCGACGGCGGCGATCGCGCGGACGGCCGCCGGGATCCGGCACGGCGCAACCGGACGCCTCAACGGGGTGACGCACGCGATCACGGTAGCGCTGCTGGTTGTTGTGTTCGGCGGACTGGCCGGGCACATCCCGATGACCGTGCTGGCGGCGATCCTCCTGATTGTCGCCTGGAACATTGCGGAGGTGCCGGAAGTGCTCCGGCTGTTGCGCAGATCAGCGCGCGCGGATGCGTTCGTCCTGCTGGCCACGGCGGCGATCACGCTTACGTTCGACCTGACGTACGCCATCGGCTTCGGCGTGCTGGCTTCGATGATCCTGTTGCTGCGCCAGCTGATCCGCGTGCCGGCGGCGCAAGAACTCCTGCCCGACGATACAGGGCGCATCCGCCAGGTGACGCCCGAACTCTCGGCCCTGATCCAGTCCCGGCCAGACATCGCGTTCTTCAACGCGGAGGGCGTGCTTTCGTTCTACAGCGCGGCGGCCTTCGAGTACGAGCTGCAAAACCGTGACCGGAACCCTTTGATCCTCCGGATGAAGGATGTCCACCACATTGACGCGACCGGACTCATCACGCTTGAAGGCATCGTCGAACATCGGCAACACAGCGGCGGGCGGATCATCCTGACGGCGTTGCAGCCGGAAGTCTGGGCAGCGCTGGATCGGTTCGGCTTGATCACTCGTCTTGGCGACGAAAATGTCTTCGAGCACACGCGCGATGCCATCGCGTCCATTGACGCCCCGGGTGGGCGGAGCCCGCACCCGGCCTGACCGCGGCTGCTAACCCTGCGGCGGGTACGGGTCGTCGTCGTAGGTGCGCTCGTCGCGGATCTTGCCGTCTCGGCCATGGATGACCACCTGCGAGTGGCCGGCGTTGCGCGCCGAGGCGGTGGCCCGGCTGATGGCGTCAGACTGGGTGTCGGTCACGAAGCTGGCACGCCCGGAGCCTTCGCGGTGGACTTCCCAGCGGCCATCAGGGCGAGGTTGGACGTGCATGCGAAGCCGGTCAGCGGGCATCGGTGAACCTCCAAAGGAAGATGGGCGGGCCGGCTGGTGAAGGTTCGCCTGGGGGAGAGCCGGCCCGCGCCTGCACTCACCGAACCACATGAGCGGCTCGCCCCACAACCGCTTACGGCGGGTTGCAAGAAGGTTGCGAGAATTATCGCGCGCCGTGCTGTCCCGCCGTTGCAGGCCGGTTCCTACTCACCTCTCAAGCGGCTGAAGTACATGAGATCGTGGTACGCGCCGTGGCGCCACTGCGCCTTCCGCAGCGTGCCCTCATACGTGTAGCCGGCTTTGAGCATCGCGCGATGGCTTGGGAAATTCTCCGCATCGCAGGACCCTTCCACTCGGTTGACCGCCGTGTGCTCGAAGAGGTACTCCGCAAGCAGGCGCATGGCGGCGGGGCCAAATCCCTTCCCGCGGGCCTCCACCGCGAGGGAGATGCCGAACTGGAACGCCATGGACTCGGGCGGCGGGCCGTACATCGAAGGACGCCAGTCGATGCTGCCGACCGGCGTGCCCGTGGCCGTCTCGCAAATCAGGAGCGTGCCGTTCTGTTCGCCGATGAAGCCCTTCTCGTACCGCTCGGCGGCGGGCTTGTATGGCAGACCGAAGTCGTTGAAGTCGCCGCGGAACGCAAGCGACTGGCCCCACTCGTCCAGGAGCGGAATGTCGGCGGTGGTGGGCTCGCGAAGGTAGACGAGTTCCGGCATAACTAGCCCTGGGCGACGACGCCGGCGGCCAGCAGGTCGGCGATGCGGTCAGGTGAGAAGCCGCACTCCTCCAGGATCTCCATCGAATGCTCGCCGATGAGGGGGGAGCGCCGTGGATAGCCGCCGCCGGTGCGGCTGAAGTGCCCCAGGAACTCGGGCCCCATCATCGCGCCGAACTGCGGGTGGTCGAACTCCTGGAAGTAGCCGTTCTTGTGCAGCCAGGGGCTATCGAAGATTTCCAGCGTCGGTAACGCCGGCGCTGCCGGGACGCCGCGCGTCAGCAGCCGGTCCACCACCTCATCCCGCGAGAACGCCGCAAACCCGTCTGCCAGCTGTGACGCGAGCGTACCTTCGACCGGCTCGAGCAGCGCCTTTTCGGCGATGACTCGGCCAGCCCACTCGGGGTGCCCCAGGGCAACGCAGAGCGATGGGAAGTGCTCCGGCTTGCTGCCGGCAACGAGCACCCAGCCTTCATCGGCGCACTGGTAGAAGCGGTTCATGGCGCTCGTGCCGATGCAGTCGAGGGCGCCCTTCGGGTTAGCGGGACGGCCCTCGTAGTGGGTCAGTTCACCGGACTGGAAGAGGATGCTCTGGTTCGCCAGGCAGGTGAGCACCTCCTGGCCCTCGCCGGTGCGCTCACGCGCGTAGAGCGCTGCCACCATGCCAAAGGCCGCGGCCATGGCGCTGCCGGTGTCATTGATCGGGATCTGGTAGAACACCGGCTCTTCGCCGCCCTGGGCGTCCATCAGGCCGCTGCGCGCCTGCACCAGAGGATCGAAACCGGGGTCTGGCGAAAGCTCGCCCTTCGGCCCATAGCCCGTGACCGAGCACGAAATGATGCGCGGGTTGACCTGTTTCAGCGTCGCGTAGTCGATGCCCAGGCGTTCGCGCACGCCGTTCCGGTAATTATCGAGGACGACATCCGAGACCTTCACCAGGTCCAGGAACGCCTGGCGCCCCTCCGGCTTCTTCAGGTCGATGGCGAGGCCACGCTTGCCGCGGTTGTAGCCGATGAAGCCCAGCCCGTACGTCCGGAACGGGTCGCCGTCCGGCGGCTCAACCTTGATCACGTCGGCGCCCCAGGCGGACATGATGCCCGGCGCGAACGTGCCGGCGATGAACGCGCCGAGGTCGAGGACGCGGACACCGGCCAACGGGCCGCGGCCATTGGGGATTGACGATTGACGATTGGCGATTGACGGCTCGTGGCCGCCCATGTCGTCAGCTTTGGCGGTGATCGGAAGGGAGCGGACGGAGCCGAGGGTGGCGCTGAGTTTTACGGGGACGCCGGGCAGCTCGACCTTGCCGCGCCTGGGGTCGGTGAGTTCGAGGTGCATCTCGTTGGCGTGCGCGGTCTCGCCGCGGAACCACTCCTCGGACTTGCCGACGGGCCCGCGCGGGACGTCATGGTCGTGGAGGATCTTGAGCCACTCGGTGCGTGTCTTCTCCTTGAACCGGGCTTCCAGCGCTTCGATGACCAGCGTGTTGATGCCGGGCTTGAGCAGATTCGTGAAGTCGCCTTCGACGCCCTCCCAGGCCATCAGGTGCATCATGTCGGTGGCTTCCAGCGCCTTCAGGAAGAATTGCGGCGTGAGCGTGCCGAGGAAGAACCACAGCCCATCGGAGCACTCGTACAGGCGATAGTTCGGCACGCCGCCGCGGCTACCGCGCCCGCCCATGCGGAACATATCGGCGGCGCGCACGGTCCCGCCGGCTTCGACCGCCGCAAGCGCATCGAGCCCGCTGACCACGATTTCCTGGCCTTCGCCGCTGCGGGCGCGTTCGTACAGTGCCGAGGCGAGCACGCCCGCGCCGAGGACCGCGTGGCCATACGCGACCTGCGGCGTGACGAGGTAGGTCGGGCGGTCCTCGTAGCTCATTTGCAGCCAGGAGACGCCGGTGACTGCCTGGAGCAGGCCCTCATCCGGAGGGAGCTGGCTCCAGCGGCCGAGGGGGGAGTAGGGCGGAAACCAGGCGTGCAGCAAGGCG
>CAYTBM010000010.1:26721-29211 GCA_964436025.1 uncultured Anaerolineaceae bacterium | reverse complement strand
AAGCGGCGGGCGGTTCGGCGGTCGACTTCGATCGCGGTCATGCGGGCGGTTCCAGCCGGGATGGACAGGCGACGAGCGGGCAGCGCGCGCAGGCGGGCCGACGAGCGATGCAGGTCCGCCGGCCGTGCTTGATGAGCAGCATGTGAAATGGGTAGTAGTCCGCGGGCGCGACGATCCGTTCGAGGAGTTCGTGCGCCTGTTCGGCGGTAGCCGTCCCGGGGATGAGGGCGAGGCGCTTCGAAACGCGTTCGACGTGGGTGTCGACCGGAAGCGCCGGGCGGCCCAGGGAGAAGAGAAGGACGCACGCAGCCGTCTTCGGGCCAACGCCTGGGAGGGCACGCAGCCACGCGCGGGCCTCTTCCAGCGGCAGTTCTTCGAGGAAGGCGAGGTCCCAGTCCGCTGAGCGTTCTTCGACGGCGCGCAGGATGGACTGGATGCGCGGCGCTTTCTGCTGAGCGAGGCCGCCGTTCTGGATCGTGGCGATCAGTTCCTCAGTGGGCGCTTCGGCGATGGCCTGCCATGAGGGATACCGGCGCATCATCTGGACGAACGCGCGGCCGCTATTGGTGTCGGCCGTGTTCTGGGAGAGCACGGTCAGGACCAGCTCGGAGAGCGGATCGTGGCTGGGCTGGGGGACCGGGCGGCCGTAGACAGGCGCGAGCAGGTCCATGATTTCAGCGGAGGTGTATGGCGCGGCCGGCGGCTTCGCGCGGGCCGCCTTAGCCACCTCGGTCTTGCCGATCGAGGCGGCGCTGGGCGATCCCCGGCAGGATGGGGATGCGGGCGGCTTCGCGGGCGTAGGTGGATTCGCCCTTCTGCACTGCGAAGAAGGCGTCCCAGAGATAGCCGACGTGCGCGCTGGCGAACATCCACGGTTTGGGAACGCGGTTCAGCACGCCGTAGAACATGTAGCCGATCTGCCTGGCGGCACGCAGTTCGGGCATGACTTCGCGGTCGATGTCGCGCTGGTACCCGGTTATCGAGCCGCCGGCGAGTCCGCGCAGGATGTTGCGCGCGGCGAGGCGGCCCGATTCGACGGCGTACGAGATGCCTTCCTCGGTGAATTCGTCAGCGAGGCCGGCGCTGTCACCCGCGAGGAGCGCGCGCTCGTTTGCGATGGCTTCGCCGCCCCGGCGGAAGCGGATCTTGTGGCCGCGGGCGATGTCGACATCAGCGGCGCCGAGGCCGAGTGCGGTGATGTAGTCGCGCACGCGGTCTTTCATCGCCGGCGCTTGATCCGGCGGGAGGACGATGCCGATGGAGAGCACTTCCGCCTTGGGGAAGAGCCAGGCGTAGCCCCAGGGCTTGTAGCCGAGTTCGATGAGAGCGGTGTTGCGATACGCCTTTTGTCGAATGGCGGGCGCGCGCACTTCGACCTCCCAGGCGGCGCATTCGGCGATGCCTTCGCCGAGGCCGGCCATCTTCCCTACCGGCGAATGCGCGCCATCCGCACAGACGATGAACGAAGCGGTCGCTTCGAAACCGTCTTCGCCGCGGATACTGACCCCACCGGTTTCCTCCAGCGCGCGGACTGTGGTTCGCGGCCGGAATTGGGCGCCGGCTTTGCGGGCGTGATCGAGAAGGAGCGCATCGAAACGTTCCCGCATGACCATGTGGGCGAACGGCTTGCCTGAGTCCCGAACGAAGCGGGACGCGCCTTTGTGGCTGACCTGGAGGAGGCTCACGGAGTCTTCCACAACGAAGTCAATAGGGAACGGGAGGAGCTTCTCGGTGCGGAGGGGGATACCACCGCCACAGGCCTTGTAGCGGGGGAATTCAGCGCGGTCGACGACCAGCACGCGTGCGCCCGAGGAGGCGAGTTCCCGGGCGGCGGTACTCCCTGCAGGCCCGGCCCCAACGACGATGCAATCGAACTGCGGCACGGAGAAACGGTAGCAGGCGGAGCCGGTCAGGTCAGGGTGCAGATGTCCCAGGCCTGGGCGATGAGGCGGCGGGCGACCTGCGCGCCCGGGCAATGGTTCTCCACTCGGCGGCCTTCGAAGTCGCCGTAATAGCGCGTGAAGATGCTGGAGTTGTCGTCCATCCGGGCAAGGGCGTCCGCGTAGGAATCGCGCTCGGCAGCGCTGGGCGACCAGTCATCCCCGACCAGGGGGCCGGACCAAAGCGCGGAATCCAGCAGGGCGGCGACGGAGTCGGTGCCGGCGCGAATTTCGGCCAGCTGGTCGCGGTCGAGCCCGCGCGGCGGACCCAATTCGTCGAGGAGCGTCGCGACGGAGAGGCGCCACGCTTCGACGCGGGAGACGCCGGACCGAGCCAGGTACCCGCCGCGGATGACCTCCGCGTCGAAAAGTTCGGGCACGAGGTCCACCGCGTCGAGCAGCCTCGCGGCGAACCCTGGTTTGAACTTGGAGACCAGGATGACCGTTTCGGAGGCACGGACGATGCGGCGCGGTGTTTCGATGCCGCGGGTCTGGAGCCAGGCGGCGAATTGGTGCTCGTCCACGAGCGGATACTACTGTGGCACGTTCC
>CAYTBM010000010.1:0-26621 GCA_964436025.1 uncultured Anaerolineaceae bacterium | reverse complement strand
TCGGGCCTCGGGCCTCGGGCCTCGGGCCTCGGGCCTGCTAGACTGCGCGGCCGATGAAGGTGCTGATTGCCGGCGGTGGAATTGGCGGCCTGACGCTGGCGCTGTGCCTGCAGCGGGTCGGCATCGAATGCGAGGTGTTCGAGGCAACGCCGGAGTTCCAACCGCTCGGCGTCGGGATCAACCTTCTGCCGCATTCGGTCCGTGTTCTCACGCTGCTCGGCCTGCGTGACGCCATCGAGGCCACGGCAATCCCGACGGCCGAACTGAGCTACTACAGTAAGCACGGCATGCCCATCTGGACGGAGCCGCGAGGAGTCGCCGCCGGCTACCGCTGGCCGCAGTTTTCGATCCACCGGGGCGAACTGCAGATGCTCCTGCTGGAGCGCGTCCGGGAGTGCATCGGCGCCGAGCGGGTGCATGCAGGGCGTGCCTTAGCATCGTTCAAAGACCGGGGCGACTGCGTGGTCGCCCGCTTCGTCGACCGGCGGACGGGGGACGAGGTTGGGAGCGCGACCGGGGATCTGCTGGTGGGTGCCGATGGTGTGCATTCGGCGGTGCGGAAGGCGTTCTACCCCGCGGAGACGCTGCCTCGGTTCAGCGGCCGCCTGCTGTGGCGTGGGATTACCGAGGCTGCGCCGTTTTTGAGCGGCCGGACGATGATCATGGCCGGGTTCGCCGCGCAGAAGTTCGTCGCCTATCCGATCAGCGCGGAAGCGGCGAAGCGAGGGCGTTCGCTGGTGAACTGGGTCGCCGAACTTACCGTGGGCGGCGATACCGAGCCGCCGCGCGATTGGAACCGGGAGATCGACCGGCAGCGGTTCCTGCCGAGCTTCGAGGACTGGCGATTCGACTGGCTCGATGTCCCGGCGCTCATCCGCGGCGCCGAGCGCGTGTACGAGTACCCGATGTCCGACCGCGACCCCGTGGACCGCTGGTCATATGGGCGCGTCACGCTGCTGGGCGACGCCGCGCATCCGATGTACCCGATCGGCTCGAACGGCGCCTCGCAGGCCATCCTCGACGCGGCGGACCTGGCTGAGACTCTGAAGGCCGCGGAAGACCCGGTCGAGGCGCTGAAGCAGTACGAGGCGCACCGCCTGCCGCCAACCTCGCGTATCGTCCTCGCGAACCGGCAGCAAGGTCCCGAAGTCGTGATGCAGATGGTCGAGGAGCGCGCGCCCAACGGGTTCCACCGGCTCGATGACGTGGTCAGCCAGCAGGAACTCCAGGACGTGGCGGACCGTTACAAGCAGCTCGCGGGCTTCGACAAAGAGACTCTGAACGCGAAGGACGATTCTTCCCTTGCCTGACCTCGAATTCGCTTTCATCACCCACGTCGATGTCGCACCGGTCATGGACTTCGGCCAGACTGCCCGCGGCCACCGGCGAGTGGTCCCCATCCTTGGCGGGACGTTCGAAGGGCCGGGCCTCAAGGGGACGGTCCTGCCCGGGGCGGACTGGCAGATCGTGCGGCCCGATGGCGTACTCGAGTTGGAGGCGAAGTACGCCCTCAAGACCGATGACGGCGCACTGATTTCGATGGCCAACCGGTGCATTCGCAGCGCTTCGCCGGAGGTGATGGCAAAGCTGAACGCGGGCGAGCCGGTGGACCCGAAGGACGTCTACTTCCGCACAACGCCTACCTTCGAGACCGCGGACCCCAAATACGGCTGGATGATGAACTATGTGTTCCTCGGGAGTGGCGAGCGGAAGCGCGACCGGGTAGTGATCGAGTTCTGGAAGGTGCTGTAGTCAGGGGAAAGAAGGTGAGACGTGAGAAGGAAAGCCCGGCGAGCTTCCGGCCACGGCGGAACTCGCGGCGTGTTGCGGCGCGGCAGGGATTCCGCGCTGCTTGACAGTCGGGCCTGGGCGAAAGTGGGGCGGGGGCCGTGCCCTCGGTGCTCAGGTAGTGGAAGATTCTTGTGTGACGCGCGAAGACTTATTTCGCATGACCGAACTGACGGCCTGCGGTGGCTGAGCATCCAAGGCGGGGCCTGAGGCCCTGGCGCAGGTGCTGTCGCCGTTAGCTGGTCTGTTTGACCCCGCCGGGCATGCGAATGTCCTGGTTGGCATGGGGGTCGCCGACGACGCAGCCGTCTATCGCATCAACGCGTCGACGGCGGTGGTGGCGACGCTCGATTTCTTCGCGCCCGTCGTAGACGACCCGTACACCTACGGCGCGATTGCCGCTGCAAACGCGATGAGCGACGTGTACGCGATGGGCGGCGAAGTGGTGCTCGCGCTGAACATCGCAGCGTTCCCGGAGGACCTGCCGGCCGAGGTGCAGACCGCGGTGCTGCGCGGCGGGGCCGAGAAAGTGCGCGAGGCCGGTGGCGTCATCGCTGGCGGGCACACCGTCTGGGACCAGGAGCCAAAGTACGGCCTGAGCGTGCTTGGGCTCGTGCACCCGAAACGGATCCTGTCGAAAGCCGCGCTGAAAGCGGGCGATGCGCTCTACCTCACGAAGCCTCTGGGCACCGGCACGATCCTTTCGGCGCAGCGGCAGGGCAAGGCCGATCCAGCGTGGGTGACGGCGGCTATCGAATCGATGCTGAAGTTGAACCGGCACGCCTCGCACCTGGCGCGGGAGGCCGGCCTTTCGGCCGCGACTGACATCACCGGGTTCGGGCTCCTCGGGCACCTCTGGGAGATGGCGTCGCGCTCAGGGGTCGCGGTCGAGGTTGATTCGGCGTCGGTGCAGTTTCTGCCCGGCGCTTTCGAGTCCTCGCGACTTGGCGTGCACACGGGTGGTGAAGGCCGAAATCGCGACTGGGTGGGCGCGAACGTCAGTTACGCCGCGGCAGTCGATCCGGATGTGGCGGCGCTGCTGTTCGATCCGCAGACGTCGGGCGGATTGCTGTTGGCGGCCTCCCCGCGGAAGGCGAAGAAGCTGGAAGCGGCGTTCGCACGGGATGGCGTGGGGTTGTCGAAGGTGGGGCGGGTGAGGGAGGGGTCGGGCATTGTCGTTCGGTAATGGCTCGCCTTTTGCCTTTTCCCTTTCCGCTCAATACTTGCTGGATGACCGCCGTCGCGACGAAGTACGAGACCGTCATCGGCCTCGAGGTCCACTGCCAGCTCCTGACGAAGAGCAAGATGTTCTGTGGCTGCAGCGCCGACTACTCAGGCGCGGACCCGAACACGCACGTTTGCCCGGTGTGCATGGGCATGCCCGGCGTGCTCCCGGTCATCAACGAGCAGGCGATCGAGTACATCACCATGACCGGGCTCGCGCTGAACTGTGAGATTTCGAGCTTTTCCAAGTTCGACCGGAAGAACTACCCGTACCCGGACCTGATGAAGGGTTATCAGATTTCTCAGTATGACCTGCCGGTCTGCCATCACGGTTGGCTGGAAATCGCGCCTGAAGGCCAGGACCCTCGCCGTATCGGCATTACCCGCGTACACATGGAAGAGGACACCGCGCGCTTACTCCACCGCACCGACCCCGTGAGCGGCGAGAGTTACACGCTCGTCGACATCAACCGGTCCGGTACGCCGCTCATGGAGATTGTGAGCGAGCCCGACATGCGCTCGCCGGCCGAGGCCCGGGACTACCTGGTGCGCCTGCGGCAGATCCTGCGCTACATCGGCGTGAGCGAAGCGAACATGGAGGAGGGCAACTTCCGCTGCGACGCCAACATTTCACTTCGGCCTGCAGGTTCCACAGCGTTCGGCACGAAGGTCGAAGTCAAGAACATGAACAGCTTCCGGGCGGTACACGACGCTATCGCCTTCGAGGAGATCCGCCAGGCGGGGATGCTCGACCGCGGTGAACGCATCATCCAGGAGACGCGCGGATGGGTCGATGAGCGAAACGAGACCGTGAGCCAGCGGACGAAGGAACACGCGAACGACTACCGCTACTTCCCCGAGCCGGACCTCCCCCCGCTGAAGCTGAGCGAAAAGTACGTCTCGGCTGTGCGGGCGAAGCTGCCCGAGCTGCCCCAGTCGCGGTTCGAGCGGTTCGTAGAACTTGGTCTTTCGGCGCACGACGCGGAGGCGCTGACCGAGGCGCGGGAGCGGTCGGACTACTTCGAAGCCGTGGCGAAGGCGATTAGCCTGGAGCCACGCAAGGACGCGAAGCTGGCCGCGAACTGGGTGCTCGGCGAGGTCGGGCGCTGGCTGAATGCCAACGGCAAAGAAATCGACGATTTCCCGCTCGAACCGGAACAACTTGCCGCGTTGGTGCGTCTTGTCGATGAGGGCAAGGTGACCTCGAACGTGGGCAAAGGCGTATTCGAGCAGATGGTTGCGACGGGGAAGGCCGCCGCCGAAATCATCGAGGCCTCCGGACTTGCCCAGATCAGCGGCGAAGACGAGCTGCTTGCCGCAGTGCGGAACGCCATTGGCGCCAATCCAAAAGCGGTTGCGGACTACCGGTCTGGCAAGACGAGTACCATCATGTTCCTTGTGGGTCAGGTGATGAGGGAGACGCGCGGGCGTGCCAACGCCGGCGTGGTCCAGGGGTTGCTGGAGAAGGAGCTAAATGTTTAAGCATCCGAGCGATATCGCTGGCCGGTGGTACACTCCCGCCCGATGACGCTGCGCACCATCCGCGAACACTCAGCCCTGAAGTGGCTGTACCCGGGGATGCACATCAAGCGCTGGCTGGCGCTGCTGTTGTTCGGGATCTCGCTGATGGGCCTGGGCATCGCCTACGTCCTCAAAGAAGCGTATCTCCAGGTCGAGCTGCCCGGCGTGTTCTACTACCTGACGTTGCAGTTCATCCCGCGCTGGGGCCGCGGCCTGCTGTTCATGACGTTGTCACTCTCCACGGTTGGAATCTCGGTTTGGAAACTGAACGAATCGCTGCTGTTTGCGTTCGTGCGGCCCGACACGCGCGACCAGGGGCCCGGGCTCGCGCAGGCCATCTACAACAAGCGCTTCCTCAGCCGTGGGCCGCGTGTTGTCGCCATCGGCGGTGGGACGGGGCTTTCGACCTTGCTGCGCGGGCTCAAAGATTTCACAAGCAACCTGACGGCGATCGTAACAGTGGCCGACGACGGCGGGAGTACGGGGCGTTTGCGCCAGGAATTCGGCGTTGTAGCGCCGGGAGACTTGCGCCAGTGCATCGCGGCGTTGGCTGAAGCCGAGCCCCTGATGTCCCGGCTCTTCCAGTACCGGTTTACAGAGGGTACCGGCCTGGAAGGCCATAGCTTCGGCAACCTCTTCATCGTGGCGATGGCGGAAGTCACGGGAAACTTCGAGACGGCGATCCACGAGGCCTCCCGCGTGTTGAACGTGCGCGGCAGCATCCTGCCATCGACGCTCGAGGACGTGACGTTGAGCGCCCGTACGCACGAAGACGAACTCGTGCACGGCGAGCACAACATCACCGAGCATGGCGCACGCATTCGCGATCTCTACCTCAACCCGCCGAACGCCGCCGCGCACCCTGATGCCGTGCGCGCGATCCTCGATGCGGACCTCATCGTTATCGGGCCGGGAAGCCTGTATACCAGCGTCATGCCGAACCTGCTGGTCCCGGAAATCCAGAAGGCACTGCACCAGACCGGCGCCATGAAACTCTTCATCTGCAACGTTGCGACTCAGCACGGCGAGACGGACGGGTTCAGCGTGGCCGACCACATCGAGACGCTGGAGCGGCACACCGGCAAGGGAGTGGTGGACGCGGTGCTCGCGAACAGCAACATCGCACCCGAGCTGCCCGAGGCCTGGCATTCGAAGGCGGTCCGAGTCTCGGAAGAGGCAATGAAGGCGATCGACGGGCCGCAGTTGTTCCAGGCGGACGTAGTTGCGGAAGAGAACCGTTACCGGCATGACCCGGAGAAGCTCGCCGGTACAGTGATGAAACTGTACGATAACCGCGATATCTTCTCGCTCGAATCGAGGCGCGCACCCCGCGAAGCCTCGCTCGCCGCAACACGGTAGCGCTCAATGGATCTGTTTCTCAACGTCCTTCAAATTGCGGTCTCCGCGATTCTCATCGTCGTAGTCCTCCTGCAGGTGAAAGGCTCCGGGTTCGGGGCGGCCCTGGGCGGGATGTCGGGCGGCTCGGTGTACCGGACGAAGCGCGGCCTGGAGCGGACGCTCTTCCAGGCCACCATCCTGCTCGTGATCGCCTTCGTGATGATTTCGTTCCTGAGCGTGCTCCAGCAGAAGTAGCTCTTGCTCGCACATCGCCAGGCCACCACTTCGCGACGGACGGTGTTGCTCGCGGCGGCGTTCGTTGTCGCCGTGGCCGCCGCTGGGATCGCCCTCGTCCTCCGGCTTTCAGGAAACGACAGCGTGGTGCTCACCGGTGGCAGCTCGTACGTCGAGGGCGTCTCCGGCACCTGGCAGCGCGTGAATCCGCTCTTCGCCAGTGCGAACGAGGTCGACGCGGACCTTTCGCAGCTGGTTTTCGCTGGGCTCGTGCGCATCGGGCCCGACGGGCAGGTGCTCGCGGACATGGCCGAGTTGCCGCGGATCACCGACGACGGCCGCACGTACACCTTCACGCTGCGCAAAGACCTCAAGTGGCACGACGGCCAGGCGGTCACCAGCCGCGATGTGGCTTTCACCGTGCGGACGCTGACGAGCGGCGACTTTGGCGGCGACCAGGCCCTCGCGGAGGGCTGGCGCGGCGCGGACATCGACCTACCCGACGACCGGACCTTCGTGGTGAAGCTGCGGCAGGCTTCGGCGCCGTTCCTGGCACGCAGCGCGACCGTCGGCATCCTGCCGGAACACCTTCTCGGCACGATCCCGGTGCGCCAGCTGGAAGACACCCCGTTCAACGCCGCCCCGGTGGGGAGCGGGCCTTACCGGGTGGAATCACTCGATTCGCGGGAGGCGAGGCTGGTCGCGAATGCGGATTATCACCTCGGGCAGCCCGGGATCGAACGCCTGACGATCAAGTTCTACACGGATGACGCGAGCGCGACCCGCGCGCTGCAATCCGGCGATGTGCGCGGGCTCCTGTTGCGGGGCTCCGTCGCGCAGGGGCAACTGACGGACCTGCAGAAGGTGAAGGACACGCGTGTCGACCAACTTCACCGTTCGACGCAGGTGCTGCTGTACCTGAACACCACGAACACCCTCTTTCGTGACCAGAGAGTCCGGCAAGCGATCTCACTGGGCGTCAACCGCAAGGCGATTGTCGAAAAGGAGTTCGTGGGTGCCGCGACGGCGTCTTCTTCCCCTATCGCGCCGCACACCTGGGCGTATGTGGATGAGTACGACAACGTGGGCCAGGACGTGGAGCAGGCGAAGGCACTGTTGAAGCAAGCGGGCTGGGAACCTTCCGTGACCACCGGCATCCTCACGCGTGGTGGGCAGGAGTTCCGGTTCACCATCCGCGTGGACAACGATCCCGTGCGGTTCGCCGTGGCGAACGACCTGGCGACCCAACTCTCGCAGCTCGGCATCCGTGCTTCGGTGGCGAGCACGACGTTTACGGTGCTGAACCTGGACTACCTGGTGCCGCGTCGCTACGAAGCGGCGGTCGCCACCTGGGAGCAGGGGCCGGACCCTGATCCGTACTTCGGCTGGCATAGCTCGCAGATGGGCAGCGCGGGGCTGAACCTGGCGAATTTCGAAGATCCCGTTGCCGACGAACTGATCTCCAAAGGGCGCACATCGACCGACATGGAGGTGCGAAAGGACAGCTACCGGCAGTTCCAGGAGATCTGGCAGGACCTGCAGCCCGGTGTCGTGATTGCCTATCCGCACGCGGTGTACGCGCACGCGGACGGGCTAAAGAACGTCACGCAGGGTGTGCTGTTCTCCGGTTCCTTGCGGTTTCAGGATGTGCAGAAGTGGCGGCAGTGAACACCCGCGTGATGCTCATGGGGTCGCCGGAATTCGCGGTGCCGACGTTGCGTGCGCTCGTGGCGGCGAACTACGACGTTGTGCTGGCGGTTTCGCAGCCGGACAAGCCGGCGGGACGCGGCGGACGGATGCAGGCGCCGCCGGTGAAGCTCGCCGCGCAGGAACTGGGCGTGGAGACGTTTCAGCCGGCCACGATGCGTGACGAGGCCGTCCAGGTGCGGCTCCGGCAGGCGGGCGCAGATGTTTTCGTGGTGGCGGCGTACGGCAAGATCCTGCCGCAGGCGGTGCTGGACATCCCGCGGCGAGCCTGCCTGAACGTCCACGCGTCACTGCTGCCGAAGTGGCGCGGGCCAAGCCCTATCGTCGCATCCATCCTCGCCGGGGATCCCGAAACCGGCGTGAGCATCATGCAACTCGTCCGGAAGATGGACGCCGGCCCTGTGCTCTCGATGGTGAAGATGCCGATTCGCGCTGGCGATACGGCGGCAACGCTCGAACCGCGCCTCGCCGAGGCGGGGGCGGCCGAGCTGCTGCGCGTGTTGCCTGGATGGCTAGATGGACACATAACGCCTGTCCCGCAGGACGAAGCGGAGGCGACGTACTGCCATCTTGTCGCCAAGGACGACGGCTTCCTTAAGTCGGCGATGAATGTGGCAGAAGCGGAGCGCGCGGTCCGAGCCTATAACCCCTGGCCGGGAGCGTTCGTCCGGTATAACGGCCAGCGGTTGAGTATCTGGAAAGCCTCAATCGTCGATGCGGCTCCAGCCGCGCCGGGCGCTGCACAGGTGCATTCCCGGCAGCCGGCAATCGCGTTGGAGGGCGGCTGGCTTGCGCTCGAAGAGCTACAAAAGCCCGGAGGGAAGCGCTTGAGCGCCCAGCAGTTCCTGGCCGGCGAACGCGGCGCTTTCGGTCCGCGGGTGGAGCTGGGATGAGCGGGCAAGACCTCCCACGTTCGCTCTACGACCTGCTTCCAGACGAAGTGGACGCGCTGGTAGCCGAGCTTGGGCTGCCGCATTTTCGCGCGAACCAGTTGCTCCATGCGCTGTACCACGAATTCCCGGATGAACTGTCTGACGTCAGGCAATTGCCGGCGAATGCGCGCGAAGCTCTCGCTGCACGCTACCCGATTGCCTCCGCCCGGCAAGTCCGCAGCGTGGTGAGCGATGACGGGATGACCACCAAGGCCCTATTGCGAATGGCCGACGGCACGCTCATCGAGACGGTGCTCATGCAGTATCCCGAGCCGGGCGACCGCCATCCGCGGTCCACGGTGTGCGTATCCACCCAGGCAGGTTGCGCGATGGGCTGCGTGTTCTGCGCGACGGGCCAGATGGGGTTCGAGCGAAACCTGAACGCCGGCGAAATCGTCGCGCAGGTGATGCACGTTGCCCGGCTGCTCAAAGCGCGAGGCGAGCATGTCACCAACGTCGTATTCATGGGCATGGGCGAACCGCTGGCGAACTACGCGGAAACGGTCCGCGCCGTGCGCATCCTCACGGACCCGCGCGCGTTTGGCATCGGGCAGCGCCATATCACGATTTCTACCGTGGGCGTCATCCGGGGGATCGATCGACTCGCGGCTGAAGGGCTCCAGGTTGGACTCGCCATCTCGCTCCACGCCCCGAACGAAGATCTGCGCCAGCACCTGGTGCCGACGGCTGGTCCGCACTCCGTGCAGGAGATCGTCTCCGCGGCGAAGCGCTACTTCAAAGCCACGGGCCGGCGCGTCTCGTTCGAATACGCACTCATCGCCGGCGAGAACGACTCACCGGACACAGCACGCCAACTGGTAAAGCTCCTTCGAGGGACGCCCACCCACGTCAACCTCATCCCGGTGAACCCCACCGCTGGAGGCTACCAGCGCCCGGCGCGTCCCAACGTGCTGGCGTTCGAAAGAGTCCTCCTGGACGCGGGCATGAACTGCACGGTACGGGTTGAAAAAGGCGCCGAGATTTCCGCAGCCTGCGGCCAGCTCCGGACCGATGAGCGGAACGCCATCATTTCCGCTGACGAGATCAGTTCGTCGCCCGTCGCACCAAGGCACGGACAGCGGCAAGCGCGGCCTTCCCCAGAACCATCCCAAACCCGATAGCGACTGCGGAGCGCATATCCAACCAGGTGTGCACATCCCCACGCACCACCGGAGAAATGAGAATGCCGGTGCGCACCTCATCGACGGCGACCGAGCGCCCGGCGATGACGCCCGCCGAGCCCTGGCGGATCGTCCCGTTCTCGAACTTCGCCACGCCGACGAAGCTCTTTGAGACGTCGATCTCGTCCGCTTCGAGGCGGCGCACGGCGCTGCGGTCGATGGCCAGGTGAGTGGTCGCGGTGATGTCGTCGAGCGGCTCCTCGCCGTATTCCGCGGCGCTGCCGTTGCGCTGTGACAAATCGTGCTCCTCTCGCCAACGTAGACCGGGGCCCACGAAGACGCAATGCTCAGACTTGTGCGAACCGAGGACTTCACGTTTGACCTGCCACCGGAGCTCATCGCGCAAACGCCGGTGGAGCCGCGGGACTCCGCGCGGCTGATGGTGCTGCGCTTCAAGTCCAAAACGATCGAGCACCGCACGGTGCGCGACCTCCCGGCACTCCTGCGGAGCGGTGACCTTCTCGTGGTGAACGACACACGGGTGATGGCCGCCCGGATATTCGGGAGGCGCCCGGACACCGGCGGCGAGGTTGAAGCGCTGCTCGTGCGCCCGTTCACAGACACCACCTGGGAAGTGCTGTTCAAGCCCACCCGACAGGCTCGCCCGGGGCGCCGGTTCGTGTTCAGCACGAACGAAGGCGAGATTGCCGCCGAAGTGCAATGGCGGGCCGAAGGGCCGGTCGTGCTCGAGTTTGACCGGCCGTTCGATCCCGCCACCGTCGGCGAGATGCCGTTGCCGCCGTACATCAAGGGCTACAGCGGCGATCCGGAGCGCTACCAGACTGTGTACTCGCGCCAGGCCGCAAGTGCGGCGGCGCCAACGGCGGGTCTGCACTTCACCGACCAGTTGTTCGAACGCCTGCGCGCGGCAGGCGTTGAGCGAACCGAGATCACGCTCGAGGTTGGCCCGGGCACGTTCCGGCCGGTGGTGGCCGAGGACCCGCGCGACCACATCTTGCACAGCGAGCACGTGACCGTTCCCCTCGCGGCCGCAACGGCGCTCCACGAGGCGAGACAGGCCGGCCGCCGTGTCATCGCGGTCGGGACGACGGTCGTGCGCACGCTGGAGCATGTGGCCCGTGAGCGCGGCGCGGTCGAGCCGTACGACGGCTGGACGAGCCTCCGAATCCTCCCGGGCGATTCGTTCCGGGTGGTCGATGTGCTACTGACGAACTTCCACCTACCGAAGTCGACTCTGTTGATGCTGGTGTGCGCGTTCGCCGGGCAAGAGTTCGTTCTGGACGCGTACCGGGTGGCCGTGCGCGAGGGCTACCGCTTCTTCAGCTTCGGGGACGCAATGCTCTTGTTGCCCGAGTGATGGCTTACCACGGAGGCACGGAGGGCACGGAGGTCTTTGGAGGATCACGCAGTGGAGGTAAGGGCACTCGCCCCTCCCGGTCCGTCAGCACAATCCGCCATGGCCGCCGGCGAAGTAGTAGGTGGCGTAACGGTAGTCCTTCGACCATCGCGCCTGCGGGGTCGTCCCGGTTACACCGGGCGCCAGGTCGATCGGCGGCAGCGTGACGACGTACTTGCCGCTCTGCGGATCGAGGAGGGCCCTGGCGCCGAACGTCCCCTGGGCGATGAGACCGTTCGGCGCGAGGAACATCCAGGCTTCGTCTGACTCGGCGGGGAGCGGATGGTCTGCGTCTCCGCTGAATCCGCGGACGAGATTCCGGGTGCGGTCGAGGAGGATGACTTCCGCCCGCCCGGGAGTCTCGTCGCAGTAGTTGTTGGTCCAGAGGACGTAGCGCTCGTTGGCGCTCAGGTTCCAATTAGGTGATGACGCGGCTGCGGCGCCGATCCAGGTCCCCAGTCCCGTCGTGACGTCCAGAAGGTAGATTTGAACGTCGATGCTCCGGAACGGTTCCTTTGGGTAATCGTCCGCAGCCCGGGCGACGACGAGATGAGTTGCATCGGCACTACTTACGGCAAAAGCATCGAAAGCCATGACCACGTGATTGTCTTTGGGGTCGAGCAGTTCGAAGTTTCCCGAGCCGTATCCGCCGCGGGGCAACTCGGTGCCCGCGGTGGGCGTGGCCTTGAGGATGTGACCTGTCGACAGCAGGCGACTCTCGGATTGGTTCCCGGCAGTCGTCTGGTCGGCGGAGCGTTGGAGTGTCGCAGTGTCGTAGAGCGTCCACTGGACGTTCTCGAGCGGAGTGCGCGGCGCCGCGAGGGCGATGCGGCCGCCTTCGACGAAGGTGACCGCGGATGCGGGGCCAATGGAACGCTTCTCGCCCGACTCGAGCGAAATGATCGAGGCCTCGCCTCGGGCGATGAACCCTGGAATCAGGCTCGTATTCAACTCCAGTGGCCCCGCGAGCCAGGCGGCGTATTTCCCGTCGTCGGAGAACGCGACCGAGGCGCCTTCTCCGAGGTCGATCGCCGCCATCGTCTTCGTGTCGTAGATGACCGCTTCCCCGCCGCGCCAGGTTGGGAACGGTGAGGGCGGCTTCAGGCCCGGGTCCCAGCCGACGCCTGCCATGGCGCGGTCGTTGTCGGGCTCGAAGGTGACCGGAATGCGGGACGGGGCGGGCGTGGGCAGTGTGCTCGGCGCGACGCTGGGAGTAGCCGGCGTTGCCTGTTCACCGCCGCTGTCCCGCGAGATGAAGCCGTAGGCAGCGGCTGCCACCGCGAGCACCAGCCCGAGCACCACTACCGCGATCGAGGAAGTCTTCACGCTCATGCCCCTACTACGTTCGCACGCGCGCGCAAGTTCCCGTTGCGCAGGCCGCTGTCCGCTGGTTACGATGGCCCTTGCCTATACCAGCCATAGAGGAGGCCAGAAAGACCATGGGCGACAAGAGCCCGAAGAACACCGCAAAGACAAGCAAGCAGAAGGCCGACCACAAGGCCGCGGTGAAAACGGCCACCGCGAAGAAGTAGGTCGTCCTGCCCGATGCGGTTTCGCATAGCGCCTCCAAACCGGGGGCGCTATTTTGTGCCCGGCCGGAATCAGCCAGCGCACCCGGGCTGAGGAGCGGTAGCGTATGTACCGGCCCGCCAACCGTTGCTATCCTTCCGCATCAGTTAACCGGGGGAGTTCGCCCATGCTTGCCCGCCTGCTCTTTGCTTCCTTTCTGCTCACTGGTCTGTCGATGTTCGCTGCCTGCGGTGGTGGCGGCGATGACGACGACGATGGCGGTGACACGCCCACGGCAGAATCTCCGACCCAGTCGAAGGATCTGACGCCGCAGGAAATCGTCTCTGCGATGAGCCAATCGGTCGTGCATATCAAGGCCACCTATCCGGAAGGCACGGGTGGCGGAAGCGGCATCGTGTGGGAAGACGGGACCCACATCATCACCAATTCCCACGTGGTGACGGGCGCGGGTTCGATCAAAGTGGTCGATCCGAAGGACGGCAAGCAGATAAGCGCGAAGGTCGTCGCCCAGAGCCCATGTGATGATGTGGCCCTGCTTCAGGTCGAACGCGGCAACTTCACCCCCGCCAGGATTGGTGACAGCGGCAAACTCTCCGCCGGCGAACAGGTCGTGGCGCTTGGCTTCCCCGGGACGGTGACGGACCAGGGTTCCGACAAGCTCACGATCACCCGGGGAATCGTGAGCAAGGTCAGCGACACCGTGGATGGGTACAACGACCTTATCCAGACCGACGCCGCCATAAACCCCGGCAACAGCGGTGGCCCGCTGGTCAACTCGCGGGGCGAAGTGATCGGCATCAACACCCTCTCTGCGCGCACGAAGCAGGGGCAGAACTACGCCATCGCGATCAACGAGGCGAAGTTCGTCGCGGAGAAGCTCAAGGCAGGCAAGAACCTGAACTGGATCGGTGTTCGGCTGGAGCCGAACTACCAGGGCCTCGCGAGCGAACTCGGTATCAAGCTTGCCTACATCGACGGTCTGGTGGTCACCGGCATCGACACGGGCAGCCCCGCCGATAAAGCGAAGCTCGGCTACTCCGACCTGATTTACACCGTGGACAACGTCGATGTGCCGACGGTTGGCGCGTTCTGTGACGTGCTCCGTTCACGCAAGGCGGGGGACAAGATCCGTGTGGACATCACGCGGACCTACAGGGATGGCAGCCACGAAGACCTTTACGCGGATGTCATCCTCGAATAGATGTACAAGGAGCTGGGTCCGGCCGACCACCAGCGCATGCTCGCGCTGACAGAACGGGATCTGCCGGAGATTGTGCTGTTGCTCGGCATCTTCGACGTCCACGAAGGCGCCAAACGTTTCGCCGGCTACCTCGATGACGCGCGCTTTTCACGGTCGGAGACGAGTGTAAGCGGGTTGCCGTACTACCTGGGCTCGCACAATGGCACTCGGGTGGCGCTCTCAGCGTGTTTCGGTGGTCCCATGGCTGCGTTGTTCGCGCACACCTGGTGCGGAGCCGGAGTCCCGACAGTGGTCCAGCTCGGATGGTACGGCGCGCTCCAGCCCGGAACGCAGCTGGGAGACGTGGTGGTGCCGCGGCACGCGGAAAGGCAGGACGGCGCCTCGGACTGGTACCTCGCAAAAGGCATCCTGGCGGATGCCACACCCGAACTGGCGGAGGCCATTTCCCGGCGGCTGCGCGACCGGGAGATCCCGGTAAACGAACACGCCATTTTTTCGACGCCGGCGCTGCTCGCCGAATCCCGTGAGGTCATCGCCGACTGGTCCCGGCATGGCTGGCATGGCGTGGACATGGAGACGGCGGCGACGTTCGCGGTCGCCAAGCACCTCGGAGCGCGTCGGGCCGCCGCCCTGCTTCGGATCGATGACCTGGTGAGTGAAGAGCACAGCCTGGCCGATGGTCTGCGCGGGGACTCGCGGGCGTTCATGCGGGCACGGGAGCGCGAAGTGATGCACGCGGTCATTGAAGCCTGTGCGGAGACGCGCTGAACCCCAGAGATTGCCACAGCGTCAGCCGCGCCTCGGTCTTGCGCCGCCTGTTTCCTAACCTCCGCCCATGCTGATTCCCGCCAGTCCTGCCATCACCTGCACGGCGCGCCTCGCCGCGACTGGCCCGGGTCGAACGCATGCCCAGGAAGCGCGAGAAGCGCCGCAAGAAGTCAGCCAACAAGTGCGAGAAGAAGTGCCGCAAGAAGTCCAGGAGACTTCTTGCGGCTTCTTCAAGAAGTCATTTTTCTTTTGCCGGGCAAGAAGTCCTGGAAGGCATGCCGGGAGACCGCAGGCGATGCACGGCGACGGCGCTCGGGGCCGTCCTCAGCACGGGCCCCAAATTCCAAATCGACAATCCCCAATCCAACCGTTTCGCGTACCATCCCGGCACAAACGTTCCCGGAGGGCCCAATGGAATTCTGCCGATACGAGAAGAAGGACCACGTCGCATACATCACGATCACTCGCCCGGAGGTCATGAACGCGCTGCACGCCCATGCCAGCCGGGAGATGGGCGACGTGTTCGACGACTTCGCGGCCGACGATGACTCGTGGGTGGCGGTACTCACGGGTGAAGGCAACCGCGCATTTAGCGCCGGGAACGACCTGAAGTACACGGCCGAGATGTCGCGGCTCCCACGGGAACAGCGGCCCGACCTTTCGATGCCGGCCGGCGGTTTCGGCGGCATCACCAGCCGGTTCGACCTCTTCAAGCCGGTCATCGCGCGGGTGAACGGGTTCGCGCTCGGCGGCGGGCTCGAGATGGCGCTGGCTTGCGACATCATCGTCGCGGCGGACCATGCGGAAGTGGGCCTGCCGGAGCCGCGACGAGGGCTGATAGCGGGTGCCCTGGGCGTGCACCGCCTGCCCCGTCACCTGCCACTCAAGCAGGCGATGGGGTACCTGCTCACGGGCCGTCACATCCCGGCGCAGCGGGCGTACGAAATGGGTCTCGTGAACGAAGTGGTGCCGTTGGAGAAGCTGGATGACGCCGTTGCGGCGTGGGTAGCCGACATCGTCCGCTGTGCGCCACTGTCTGTGCGCGCAACCAAAGAGGCGGCGATGCGAGGGCTGCAGATGCCGCTTGAGGAGGCCGCCGTCGCCGAGTACCAGTGGGAGATGGCTCGCCGCCGCAGCGCCGACTCGGTAGAGGGTCCGCGGGCGTTCGCGGAGAAGCGGGCGCCGAACTGGACCGGCAAGTAGGGCTCCAGGCGCCGTCAATTCGGCAGGTGCCACAATCCGCCGACGTCCTGGATAAGTCCCTCGCGCTGGAGAGAGGCGAGGTAGGCAGGGACGCGCGGGTGGTGCGATTCGGGAAGGATGGCTGTGAGTTCGACTTCGGTGGCGGGGGCCTCGCGCAGGGCGTCGATGATGCGTCCGCGGGCGTAGCGGGCAGTGGACTCGAACCGCGGCGTGGGCCGTGATGCGGCTGCACCGGCGGGCGCGCCGGCCGCTCGCCAGGCGCACGTGGTCGAAAGCGGGCAAGCATCGCAGCGTGGCTGGCGGGCGCTGCAGATGAGCGCGCCCAGGTCCATCAGCGCGAGGTTGTGATGGCGCGAGTTGCGCGACGGGAGGAGTGAGACGAGGGCTTCGCGCATCGTTGCCGGCGGCAGGTCTCGCGGGGTTGCGGCGCCAAGTAGTGAGCGCGCAACGACGCGCGCGATGTTCGTGTCCGCCACGCGCACCCGTTCTCCGCGGGCGAAGCAGCGCACGGCTGCGGCGGTGTAGTCCCCTATGCCCGGGAGCGAAAGAAGGGTCGCGGCTTCGGTAGGCAGTCCCCCGCCGTGTTGTTCTGCGACCGCTACCGCGAGCCGGTGCAGGTTGAGAGCACGGCGGTTGTAGCCCAGTCCGCGCCATGCACGGATGACCTCCGACGCCGGGGCGGTGGCGAGGGCCGCGAAGTTGGGCCAGCGTTCGAGCCACGCGGCGTAGTAGGGCAGCACGCGGTCGACCTGGGTCTGCTGGAGCATGACTTCGGATACGAGGACAGCGTAAGGGTCGCGGGTGAGCCGCCATGGGAGGCTATGACGGCCATTCGCACGGTACCAGCGCATGAGCCGGCGACGAAACGCAGCAGGATCAGACGTTGCGGATGTCGATGTTTCCGGCATTCATCTTCGACATGAGCTCAAGCCCCTCGTCGCTGACGAGGAGGTCCAGAAAGAGCGTCCGCTCGAGCGCCAGGCCGTCGGCAAGCGCGGTTTCGGGTGTCCCGCGGACGAGGCGCTTGATGTGGCCGGCGGCGCGCGCCGGAAGGCGGGCCATCTCGTCGGCTATGGCCGTGGCCCGCGTGAGGGCTGCACCAGGCGGCGTCAGCTCCTGGACAATGCCGAGCTCGAACGCTTCCTTCGGCGAGACCGTGCGCCCGCGCATCGCCATCTCCAGCGCGCGCGGCATGCCCACAAGCCGCGCCAGCTTCTGGGTCCCGCCGGCGCCGGGCAGGATGCCGACCTTGATCTCCGGGAGGCCGACTTCGTAATCGCCCTCTTCGGCGACGCGAATGTCGCAGGCCAGGGTCAGTTCGAACCCGCCGCCCATAGCGAGACCGTTGATGGCAGCGATGACCGGCTTGGGCATGGTCTCGATGCGGCGGAAGATGCGGTCGAGGTCGCGTTCAGGAACTCGCGATTCGATATCGACCTTCACGCCCTGCTCTCGCAGCCGGCGGGAAAGCAGCTCGAGTTCCACCACAGAGTAGTGCCGGATGAAGACTCCGGGCAGGCCGCCAGTGAGCACGACCGCCCGGCAGGTGTCGTCAGCCTCGAGCTCCTGGGTGAGCACGTCCAACTCCGGTACGGTGGCGGAGTCCATGTACCCCATCGGCGGGTTGGAAATGGTGACAACGACAACCGCGCCTTCGCGTTCGACCGAGAGCTGGGCCATGGTGTTATTCGTCCTCCGGCTCTTCGACCTCGTGTTCTTCGTGGCCGCCGCCCTTCGAGGCGGGAACAATAGCGATATCGTTGCCGTCGCGCTTGCCCTTCCGGGGGGCGGGCACCGCCTTCAGGGTTTCGCCGAGTTGTTTGAGTCCGTCGGCGGAGGCTCCGGCGGGGGCGACGATGGCGAGGGTCCCGGAATCGCGGAGCACGCGGAGCTCGCCGGCATTGGCGTTCGGATCGACGGTGACAATGAGGCCCGTGGAGGCGAAGGAGGCGAGGCGGACGAGGCCCAGCTGTTGCGCCAGGGTCATCGGGCCTGGTGCTCGCTGGACGAAGAGTCCGTCCAGGCCGAGGGGACCGAGGGCACGGAGGGTGTTGTCGTCCATATCGAGGGTGGCGACGACGACCTGGCCCATCCTCTCGGTGTCCACGGCTGCGGAGTCGGTAGTCTCGAGGGGACTGACGACGAAGTCGCAATGAGCGGCGCGGAGCGACTCCGCATCGTTTTCCGAGAGCGACGCGAGGCCGGTGCCGATGGCGAGCTTGTCGCTCGCGAGGTCCTTCATCGCGGCGGCGGCAGCCGAGGCGCTGCCGGCGTCGAGGAGAACGGCGTCAGCGTCGGCGTCCAGCGCCGCCTGGACTTCGGCGGCGTTACGCGCGGTCGCGATCAAGGCCATCGCGCGGGGCTGCTCGCGGGCAACGCGGCCGAAGCCGATCCCCGGGCCCTCGCGCCGCTGGATCTTGTGAATACGCTTCTGCAGTTGGCTCATGGCTTACTCCTGTGACGGTGGAAGGGTGGAACGGACGACGCGGCCCGCCTGGATCACGGCGCGAATGGCCGATTGGTCGGTGAGGACGGTGATGTCCGCGAGCGGGTCGCGGTCCAGGACGAGGAGGTCGGCCGCGAGTTCGGGTTCGATTCGCCCGACCTGATCGCTGATCTGGAGCAGGTCCGCGGCCCAGGCGGTGGAGGTCATGAGGGCGGCGGCAGGGCTCATGCCGAGCCGGACCATGCGGAGGACTTCCTGCGCGTTCTCTCCGGGCCGGTTCACCGGTGTGCCCTGATCGGTGCCCATAGCGATGTTCACCCCGGCCGCGACGGCAGCCTTGAAGCTGGCTTCGTGCGAATCCAGCACCTGCCAGCCCTTGTCGACCATGAACGGCGGGATGCCCGCTTCGAGGCCGCAGTGGGCGATCTGCCACGGTGCGGTGAGGGTCGCGACGAGGTAGGTGCCCCGTTCGAGCATCAGCCCGATCGCCTCTTCGTCCAGCCAGACGCCGTGCTCGATGCTGTCCACACCCGCGCGGACGGCGTTCTTGATACCGCCGGTGGCCTGGGCGTGGGCGCCGACGACTCGGAAGGCCTTATGCGCTTCATCCACGCCCGCGCGCATTTCGTCTTCGGTGAAGCTCGGCGAACGCGGGTCCACTCCTGGCGTCATGACGCCGCCGCTGGCGAACAGCTTGATCGCAGTGGCTCCCGCGCGGAGCTGTTCGCGGACGGCTTTGCGGACCGCGTCGGGTCCGTCCGCCTCGGTGGCGAGGAACCCGTGGCCGTGGCCGCCGGTCATGGTGACGCCGAGCCCCGCGGCGAACATGCGCGGCCCTTCGATGAGCCCGGATTCGATGGCGCGGGCCATCTCGATGTTCAGGCGGTCGGCGGCCCCGAGGTCGCGGACGGTCGTGATGCCGGCCTGGAGCGTTGCTTTCGCGTAGGCCTCAGCCTTCCAGGCGCGTTGGGCGAGCGGTGTGGTACGGGCGGCGTTCAACTCCTGCGGGTCGCCGCTGCCGGAAAGGTGGACGTGGCAGTCGATGAGCCCGGGGATGATGAATGCGCCACGGCAGTCGAGTTCGGGGGCCCCGATGGCGGCCCCAGCGGCGACGACCTTGCCTTCGACGATGGTGACATCGGCGGCACGGAAGGTCCTCGAAGAAGAGTCGAAGACCATCCCACCGCGCAGGGTACGGGGCGGATTGCCGGTGCCGGTGGGGCCTGGGAGCGTCACGTGGCTTCCATTGTCCGTGGCTGGCTTGCATGGCGGCAACCCGACGGGGCGGGTGACCGTGACGCTTCGCTGCGCCATGCTGCGAACCACTGCGGGAGGGGATGAGGGAAACGGTGCTCGGCTCGTCGTCACATGGAAAGCAGGACCGGGGGCTGACCGCCCCACCCCAGGTTGGTCCGGTGTGCCCGGAACTCCCTTTCGAGGCGCCGGGAGCTGTGCTGGCGGCCTTAGAGTCCGTCGGCCGAACCGAGGACTTGCGCTTCTCGCCTGACAACACCCTGCTCGCGATAGCGGGCTACGTCCGCAACGTTGTCCTTCTGCTTCGCGTGGATGTTGGCGGTATAGCCGCCGCGCCACGTGTCCGTATCGACGACTTCGGCGAACTGCGTTCGACAGCCTTTGGGGGTCTGCATGGGTTGGATTGGCTGGATGGCGAAACGCTTGCGACCGGCAACCGCGACGGGTGGGTCTCCATAATCCGGGTGCCAGCGACGTTGGGCGGCCGGACGTTCGACGTGAAGGCGCTCTCGGTGATGAAGGCAGGCAAGCTGCGGAGCAACCTGTTCTGGCGGCCGCATTCTCCCGGGTCGCTGGCTGCATCCACGGTGGTCGACGGCGAACCGGGCCTCCTGGTCTGCAACAACTACAAGAACCGCGTGACGCACCACCTGCTGGACGCGAGCCAAGACTATCGGCCGTTCAAGCACCGTGTTGCGCTCCGGCGCGGCATCAAGGTCCCTGATGGGATAGCGGTGAGCAGCGACGGGCGCTGGGTGGCCGTCAGCAGCCATCTCACACACGACGTGAAAGTGTTCGACGGTTCGGCGAGGTTCTCGTGGCGCACGGCACCGGTGGCAAGTTTGCAGGGGCCGAGCTTTCCTCACGGTCTGCGGTTCGGTCCAGACGGGAAGCTGTTCGTGACAGACGCGGGCTCGCCGTTCGTGTTCTGGTTCGAAGCCCAACGTCAGTGGGCCGGCGTCTATACGCCTGCCGGCCGGGTGCGCGTGATGGACGAGGCGACGTTTGAAAGCAGAAGGGTCAACCCGTCGGAGGGTGGGCCCAAGGGCATTGATGTGGACCGCACGGGAAAGGTCCTCGCGATCACCTGCCACCAGCTTCCTTTGCGGCTGTACGCCGCAGGCCCGTTCGTGGAGACGGCCGCAGAGGTCGTGTAGCATCCGGCCACTCAGGAGGCCGCATGAACGCTCGCATCCAGCTGGTCATCGATGAATTCGCGCGGCACCGGCGCCAGTTCACTGTGCTCTGTCACTCCCTCACCGCGGACGAACTTGCCACGCCCATCCCTGATTCCCACTGGACCGTGCGGGATTACATCGCGCACCTTTGCACGATCGACGGGCTAATCGTGCCGGGGTTCGCGGCGCGCGTGGGCGAACGGGCACCGCTCCCAGACGTACCCTTCCCAAACCCGTTCGACATCGACGAGTGGAACGACGCTGCCGTGGCTGCGCGGTCAGGCGCCTCGATCGACGGACTGCTGGCCGAATCGGAGGTGCATCGGGGCCGGATGATCGCCTCCATCGCGAAGTTCACCGACGACGACCTCGACGCGATCATCGACTACGGTGGCGACCGGAAGTCATTGAACCTTCCGAAGTCGAAGGTGCGGTTCGGCGGGTTGCTGTGGGGCATCGCGATCCACGAGCCGACGCACACGCGGGACATTTTGCGGGCACTGCCGGCCCGCCGGGAGCAGGCCTGGATTTCGGAGTGGTTGGCGAGTACCAGCGACGCCATGATCCCGCAGGGCGTGCGGGAGCAGCGCGTGTGAGGCTCGTGCCCGGGGCTAGCGGTGGCGATAGGCGAAAGCGATAGGGGGTGGTGTAGATGGCGCCGGTAGCGCACCCGGCGCCATGGAGGGGTTATCGCACTGGCGCCGGCGACATGTATTCCAGGAAGGGGGTAGTCTGAAGGCTCAGACTCGAAGAGGAGGTTGACCGGTGGCGAAGGAATATAAGAGCGCGCCCGAGATGGTTATCGACCCGGCGAAGAAGTACACGGCGGTCATCGAAACGACGGCCGGAACGATGGAAGCGGAGTTCTTCGCGCAGGATGCGCCGAAGACGGTCAACAACTTCGTCTTCCTGGCGAAGGACGGCTATTACGACGACATCATTTTCCACCGCGTCATCAGCGGCTTCATGATCCAGGGCGGTGACCCGACCGGCACTGGCCGCGGCGGCCCCGGCTACCGCTTCAACGACGAAAAGGTGACGCGGCCGTATTCGCGGGGGACGCTGGCCATGGCAAATGCGGGCCCGAACACAAACGGCAGCCAGTTCTTCATCATGCACGCGGACTACCCCCTGCCGCCGAATTACACGATTTTCGGGAAGCTGACGTCTGGCGAGGATGTGGTGGACAAGATCGCAACGGCGAAGACGGGTGCACAGGACCGTCCGGTGGAACCGGTGTCGATCAAGTCAATTACGGTGAGCGAGGCGTAGGCCTCTTACTCACAGCCGCCCTCGGCGCTGGGAAGGTTCCTTACACCAGCGTGTATCCACCGTCCACGACCAGGACATCGCCCGTGGTATAGGTGCCGCGCATGAGGTAGAGGTAGGCCTCGGCCACCTCGTCCGGAGCGCCTCCACGTGCCAGCGGTTGCTGGCTCAGCATGCGTTCGGCCTGGTCTGCGGGGATGGGGACTGCCTCGGTGAGGATGATGCCGGGGCAGACGCAGTTCACCCGGATGGGCGCGAGATCGACCGCGAGCCCGGGCACCAGGTGCTCGATGGCCATTGCGCCGGCAGCGGTGATGGCGGCGCCGCGGCGGGGTTTCCGGCCCGCGGCGCCGTCGGTGAGGGTGATCGAGCCATGCTGCGCGATGGTGCTTCGCGCGTACTTGATGGCGCGGAGCGCGCCCCAAAAGCGGATACGGAAGATCCACTGGTTCGAGTCGAGGTCCCACTGGTCAGTCGGGCGGCCCTCCCAGTCGCCTGCGGTGTAGACCAAGTGGTCGAAAGAGCCTACGCGGGCGAAGAAGCGCTCGACGTCCGCTTCGTCGCCGGTGTCGATGGTGGCGCCTTCGGCGGCGGGCTCAAGGCGAGCGAGGGCTCCGTCGACCTTAGCCTGGCTGCGGGAGGCGACGACGACCTTTGCGCCCGCGGACTGAGCGGCTTCCGCCACGGCGAAGCCGATGCCGGATGTGCCGCCGATGAGGACGACGCGCTGGTTTTGGAGTTTGTCGGGCACTCTGTTGGCTCCTGGCTGGAATGGCGCATGGCTCCTCGGGCGGACGAGCCCCCTCGACTACGACCAGACGGCTTCGGCTACACGGAGGAAGTTGCCGTTGCAGGCTTTTTCGATGGCGGTGTCGCTCCAGCCGCGCCGCTTCAGTTCGCGGAGGATGACAGGGAGGCCTTCGGCGTCCTTGATGACGTCCGGGATGTCGGTGCCGTCGAAGTCGCTGCCGAAGGAGATGTGGTCTTCTCCGACGAGATCCTTGATGTACTCAAAATGGCTTACAACAACGTCGAGCGGAGTGTCGCGGTTAGGCTGCATGTCCGGGCGGAGAAAGATGTTGGCGAAGTTGATGCCAATGGTCCCGCCGTTTTCGGCGAGGGCCTTGATCTGGGCGTCGTCCAGGTTGCGGACGTGAGGAGAGATCGCTTTGACGCTGGAGTGCGTCGCGATGACGGGGTCCGAAGACTCCTGGAGCATGTCCCAGAAGCCGGCCGGGTTGATGTGCGAGACGTCGAGGATGATGCCCATGCGGTTGCATTCCTGGACCAGTTCGCGGCCGACGTCTGTCAGTCCCGTCTCCGGGAGGTTGCCGCCGAAGGCGACACCGTGGGCGAAAATGGTCGAGCGGCTCCAGGTGGGAGCCACGCAGCGAAGGCCGGCTTCGTAGAACACGCGGAGTTCCTTGAGGCTCCAGGAGATGGGGTCGGCGCCTTCGAACATGAAGACGGAGGCGAAGGCGTCTTCGTCCCAGGCTTTGCGCACATCGGCGACGGTGCGGCAGATGCGGAAGTGGCCGTCGCTGCGGTCGGCGATGCGGAAGACGTCGTTCATCTCGTCCATGGCGTAGGCGAGCGCGTTGTACTCGGCGCGTTCGTTCGAGAGGTAGATAGACGTGAAGCAGCCGCCGAGGCCGCCGCGCATGGCGCGGGGGAGGTCGACGTGGCCGCGCTTCTCCGCGTCGGTTTCGGTGCTGGGAGCGCCATCGGCGAGGAAGTCGCGGCCACCCCGGGGGCCGAAAACCCCGCCGCGGGGTTTGATTGCGGTGATGAAGTCCTCGTGGCCGTCGAAGACTGGCGGGAACTCACGGTTGAGCGGTGGGTACATGGCGGCTCCCTGGCGCGGAGTGAGGCGCTAGCTTAACCGGCGGGCGGGCCGGGCGCCCACGTTGGGGCGCGGTCGTCTACGATGCACGCCGCATGACCGAGTCTGCGCTGCCGAAACCTTCACGCTTCCCGCCCTGGGTGCTGCCCGCCAGTCTCGCGGTGCTCCTTCTGGCGATGCTGCTGGGCGTTGTGGCGTTCGCACGGGAGGCAGGCAAGACCGACGTCCCGCCGGAACCGGGCACGTTCCAGCTGCCGCCGGGCCTGGGCTACCTCGCCTACGACGTTCAGCAGGCCGCGAACGGCACGCTGACCCTGACTTCGGGTACAGGTTCTCAGGCGGCGACTTCCTCGGTGACGCTCGGGGCGAGCGACCGCGTCTGGCTGCTGCAGGAGGCGGCCATCGCGGATGTGAAGCCTCCGCTGGTGGTCAACGTGGTGGCGATCCAGAACGAGGTGCGGAACTACACGATCCACCTGCTGGCGTTCGGGCAAGTGCCGGCAACGGTAAACTTCGACGGGCCGTTCATCCCGCTGGCGGATGGGTTCGGCGGGCATGAGACCTCGCGCGAGAGCGCAGAGCGCGTCGTGGTCTCGGCTGTCCTGGAGTCGTTTGATGGGCGGAATGGCCTGACCAAGTCATCGGCTGGCGCGGGAACGCTGTACCTTGATCCCGGATCCCCGATCCGAATGATTAGGCCGGGTTCCGCAGGTGATATCCAGCCCGGAGACCGGGTGGCATTCCACACTGACGACGGCGGCAAGCCGGACCCGTCGCAGGGCGTGCTGGTGCTACCAGGACCGGGGAGGTAGCAGCTATTCGGTGCGCAGGGCGGCGGCATCGCTGGTGCGGGTGATGAGACGCCCGGCGAACACGAGGGCAGCGATGAAAACACCGAGCACGATCACACCGCCAGCGGCGACGAGGAGCCACTCGGTGCGGAGGAGGAATGTTGGCTCTGCGCGTTGGCCGCTTTCGTCCACATTGAGGAACGAGAGCATGCGCTGCCCCACCAGCCGTCCCAGGTAACCCCCGGCAGCGAGGCCAAGGATGGCCACAATCGCGTACTCGAAAGCCAACAGCTGGACGACCTGTCCACGGGAGAGACCCATCGCCCGGAGCACCGCGAATTCGCTTCGGCGGCGCTGCACCGAGACCCAGAGCGAGACCAGCAGTGCAACCGCGACGAGCAGGAGCACAGCCCCGAAGGCCAGGTAGAGGATGCCGGCGCCGCCGGCCGCGATCAGCGGATTGCGTTCGAGTGAAGCCAGGACGGTCCGGCTGTCATGGACCGTGTCGAGCAAGAATGGTGAGTCGCGCAGAGCGTCTTCGAGCTGGGTCGTGTCGGCATCCGGCTCAAGGCTGAACCAGGCTTCGTTCATGCCTGCCGGGGTGCTCAAGTCCGCCGTCCCAAACCAAGACAAGAGCTGATCGCGATTGAAGACGACCGCAGGGCCCTGTGAGGTGTCCAGAGTCGACATAAGTTGAAATGTGCCGACGAGCTTGATGGGAACCAGGAGGTCGCCGGCGACGACAATGACCCCAGTGCCGCCGGCTGGGATGCCGGTGGAGGCAGAAAAGGCTTCGCTGCCCACGACCGGGAGGGGCACGTTTTCCTGAGCCAGGTAGATGCCCCAGGTCTCGGTGCTCTGGCCGGCGATGCGAGTGAGTTTGCCGGCGCCTTTGCCCGTGAGCACATCGTCCCGGGCGACTTCGAACTTGTCTTTGTTGACGAGCTTCGACGGGAACGGTTCCCAGGTCGCACCGCCCTCGAAGCCTTCGACAAGCTGCTTGCCGGCGGGCGTGATAGCTGAGAAGTCGTCGAACAGGAAGGAGAGGTTCTGCGCGTTGAATCGGCTCGTGGGCTCGGTGATGACGATGGACATGAGGGTGAGCGGCTCAGGCAGTTCACCTTCGAAGTTGCGGCGGATCTCGCCGGTGAGCTCACGCCAGCCGGAGCCATCGAGCTTGCCCAATTCGACCATCTGGTAATTCTGATCACGGTCGGCGATGCGGGCCCAGAGCGTTTGCACCGCGCGCTGGTCCGACGAGTTCACCTGGACCGAGAGACCGGTGGTGCCAGCCGGGAGGGGTTTGCCACGAAGGGGTGCGGGCGCCCCGAGATGGCTGAGCAGTTGCTGGAGACTCTCGCTCGAGAAGTCGCTTCGGGACCAGAGCATGGAGGGCGCCACGTCCGGGTCAACGCCAAGTACCTGGAAGGTGCGGGCGGAGGTTCCGGCGATGGCGGGCCCGCCGAGCTGGCGTATGACGCCGGTTGCCTGGGCTGCGCCCGGGAGGCTGCGCAGTTGCGCGTCGGAGCCTTTGCCGTTGAGGCCGTAGTCGCCTGTGCCGGCGCCTGACATGCGCCACTGCACGCCGGCCTCGTAGAGCGCCCGCTGGTCGTAGGTGTGCTTGGCCGTGGTGGAGTAGCTCGCGGCAAACGTCCCCACTGCCACCGCCATCATGAGGAGGAGCGCCAGGCGGGCGGAGTTACCGGGGCTGCGGGCCACCTGCCAAAGGCCGACCGCCAGTGCTGGGCTGGAACGTTGGCCGAACATGCGTGCGCCGACGCGCAGGACCATAGGATAGAAACGAAGGATCAGAGCCGCGGCAGCGAGCATGAGGATGGCGGGCGAGGCGAGGAGCA
>CAYTBM010000009.1:24192-29251 GCA_964436025.1 uncultured Anaerolineaceae bacterium | reverse complement strand
TCGGACCAGGTGTAGCTCGCGAGCAGCACGCCGCGGCCGGTCTGCTTGCCGTGGTCCGGGTAGTAGAGCTGCCGGATCGGGAGGTCCGTCACAGTACCGCCGCCAACGATGCCGTCATTCGATTCCCAGAAGCGCGTCCGCGACTGCAAGAAGACCTTCGAAGCCGCGTCATAGTGCAGTTGCCGGATAGCCCGCTGCTTGCCAAGCGACACGGCCGGCGTGATTTCGATGTGGCGCAGCACGGGGAACGGCAGCGCGACGATAGCCGCGGTCCCGCTGATCATCGAACGGCCGGCCGGACCCTGGAACTGCACCGTCACGCCATCGCTGCCCTGCGAGATGGCGCTCACCTTGGCCCCGAACCGGATGTGCGGCAGCAGCTCTGGCAGGAAGGCCCGCGGCAACTGGTCCATCCCGCCCGCGATGTAGACGACGTTGCTGAACCAGTCGCCGGCCTCCTCGCGGAGGATCTCCATGAAGGCGCTGTTGAGGAACGGCTCCATGCCGCTGAAGAGCACGTACAACTCGATGGCGCCCTGGCTCCAGCCTCGGCTCTCGAGGAACTCGTGCAACGAGAACTGGTCCAGCTCCTTCGCCAGCGAGACCCACGCCTCCGCGCCGCCAGTCTTTATCCGGTCGAACAGCGGCTGCAGCGTGCGCGACCACCGTTCGACCACGGCGTACATGCGCTCTTCTTCGGCCAGCTCGAAGCCGGTGGCGTGCAGCTCGTTGCTGAACTCGCCCATGCGCACTTTGTGGCCGTGGATGTACGTCCAGGCCTTCGGGTTGCCCATCGTGAACGGCTTCGTTTGCAGCCCGAACTGCTCCACGTAGTGGCGGGTGAGGTCGTGGGCGCGCGGGATGCGCATGGCGCCGGCCTCGCCATAGAGCCCTTCGGTAAACGGTTCGCGCAGCGTGAAAACGCGCCCGCCGACGCGCTGCTGCCCTTCGAGCACGGTGACCCTGTACCCGGCGTGGAGCAACTCGGTCGCGGCCACCAGCCCGGCCATCCCGGCGCCAATGACAATGATGTGCTCGTCGCCGCTTGCACGCGGGAAACCGCCGTTGAGGGTTTCGCGGATACGTTCAGGGGAGGGGACTGCCATGGCCGCGAAGCATACGCCCGGCGGATTCACGATTCACGATTGGCCGATTCACCGATTGCCGGTGCAGGGATGCCGGCGCGTCAATCGACAATCGTCAATCGACGAACGGATGGCTCCGGACAGAGGTTCCTCAAGAGCCTTTGTGTCCCTGGCCGCCCTTGTGTTTAATCTCGCGCATGGCGTTCGAACTCTCGGCCTCGGTTGTCCTCTGGCGCGGCGCCGAAATCCTCGTGATGAAGCGCGCGGGCGGCTTCTCGGCTGGCGGCTGGTTCATCCCCGGCGGGCATATCGAACAGGGCGAGCGGCCGGTCGAATCGGCTGCGCGTGAGCTGTTCGAAGAAGCCGGCATCTCAATCGACCCGGCCGACCTGGAATTGGTCGACGTCATGACGTACGAGACCGGCGCCGGTACGGCACACACCATCATCTACAACGGCTTCTGCGCGGACGCGACGGAAGCCGCGATCAACGAAGAGCACACCTACCACCGTTGGATGACGCCCGAGGCCTACATTGCCCGCTTCCTGGCGGAGGAAATGCTGCGCGGCCGCGGCGCAGGCGAAGCCGCCATCACGCTCGCAAACGAAGTGGCGCGGGTGGTCCGTGCGGCGGCCGCCCGGCGGTAGAGACGGGACGCTTGCCCGCGTGTGCTATCGTCTCTGCCATGAGCGCCGGGGCGGCCACTGACCCCTACAGCCGGATGCAGATCCGGATACCCGGCTGGTTCATCGTGATCGCCCTGGTGGTGGTTGGCGGCTGGTGGGCGGCGAGCAAGTCGCCGCTCGCGCACGATGATGACCCGGCGGTGCTGTTCCCCGCTCGGGTAACCCGCCTCGATTCGACGTTCGAGAACCGTGTCCTCACCGCCATGGTCCTGGTCGAAGCCAACGAGGGGTTCGAACCGAACTCCATCGGATTCACGGTCATTCTCGATGATAAGAGTGAGTTGCAGGCAGGTGCGCGCGAGGTTGGCGCGGGGGTCTGGCACGGCCGGAGCTACGTGTTCGCCATTGACCGGCTCATCCCAGAGGGCCGACGTCCTGAGTTCCTCAATGTGCGCGGGAAAAACGGTGGTTCGCTTGTTTCCCTTTCACAGGAGTCCCCGCCATGAGAGCGCCATCGCATCTTCCGCATCCGACCGGAATCGTGATCGACATCGCGTTCCCGCGTTGGCTGGTACGCCTGGGGCGGATCTCGATTGCGATCTGGATCATCGGTATCCTCGCGCTGATCGTGTTCGCTGCGGTCTTTGCCGCCTGGAGCGGCGGCACGAGTACGTCGTCAGACACGGGTCCGGCGGTCGCGGTCACCGGCACGGGTTTCAGCGATCGGCCAGTCACCTACGAAGTTCGGGTTACTGCCGGCCCTGAATCTGCGAAGAACCTGGACAAAGAGTGGACGCTCCTGATGTCGTCTGGTGCTATCCACTGGGCGAACGTTGTCGAAGGCCCGACAAATCTGGCCTCGGGTGAGACGGCTTCGCTGACCCTCACGTTCCTCTTCGAACCGACTGCCTCGGAAGGCGAACCAGTAGCCCTGCGCTGGGATCCTGGCCGCCAAATCATGGCCTCGATCGAATTGAGCCGCCCCTGACCGACGACCGCCGCGATCGCCTATGCCGCCATTCGCCGCTTACCCGCGTAGAGCGCCGAGTCCGCTTCCTGCAGCAAGTGCCCTGGGTCGAAGTCGCCTCCCAGCGTTGCCATGCCGACGGTCGCGCGGATGCGCCCCCGTCCGCCGAGCGGGCTGTCGACAACGAAGTTTGCGGCCTCGACGGCGTTGCGAATGCGCGCCGCGACCTGTTCGGCTTCATCGCGGGAGACGCCGGGCATGATCGCCGCGAACTCGTCGCCGCCTGTGCGCGCCACGGTCGCCCCGGGCGGCGCGACATCGACGATTGCCTGGCCGGCGATGCGCAGGGCCATGTCGCCGGTTGGGTGCCCGAACGAGTCGTTGATGCTCTTGAAGTCGTCCAGGTCGATCATCGCAATGCTGAGCGGTGTCGCAGCGGCGCGGCAGGCTGTCAGCTGCCGTTCGAGCTCGCCGTTGAAGTAGCGCCGGTTGTACAGGCCGGTGAGGTCATCGTGTTCGGACAGTTCGCGGAACCGGCGCCAGAGCTCGCGGTCGATGGCGGCCTGGCGCCTGCGAGGGACAGCCGCGACCGACGAAATGATGACCGCCATCGCGAGATACCAGCCGGCGAAGGACCAGAACAGCCAGGGCTGCCGCACCACGGCCGCCAGCACGAAGAGCAGCCAGCCAACCATCCAGGAGCCGAAGCCGGCTACCTTCGCCAGCTTTGTCGCGCGCTCCACATCCGGGTGTCTCTCGGAGTCTTCAAGGTTCGGCGGCGTAGGGGTTTCCCTGATCATCCAAAGGGATTATCGGCAGTGGCACTGGCCGTGCTCATACTCCGGACGCTCTGAGCGCGGTTCTTTACCGGGCGTTGGCGCGCCCGTGGCATCCGCCAGCAACGCGCCCGTATCCCTTCGCCGACTCCCGCGTACACTCGGCGGCAGCCCGTGACCATCTTCCCCGCATCCGCCACCGACGAAGCCCGCCGGCTCGTGTTCGCACGGACCATCCGTGGCTTCGCCGACGGCCTTGTGAGCGTGACCCTCGCGAGCTACCTCGACGGCCTCGGCTACTCGGGCGTGGAAATCGGCGCGATTATCACGGCCACGATGCTCGGATCCGCCGCGCTCACCCTCTGGATCGGCGTGCGCGGCAGCCGCATCAACGCCCGCACCATCCTTCTCTTCGGCACGGGCCTGATGGCGTTGACGGGGCTCGGATTTGCGACCTTCACCGAGTTCTGGCCGCTACTGGTCGTCGGTTTCGCGGGCACGATGAACCCCTCGGCGGCCGATGTCAGCCTCTTCCTGCCGATCGAACAATCCCTGCTCACCGAGCGCGTGTCCGCGCGTGACCGCACCGCGCTCTTCGCCCGCTACACGCTTGGCGGCGCGCTTGCGGGCGCGCTCGGGGCGCTCGCCGCGGCCCTCCCGGGGCCGGTCTCGGGCGCGCTCAACCAGCCGCTCGGCGATGTCCAGCGAGCGGTTTTCGTGCTCTACGCGCTGACGTCGGTGGTCGTCGTCCTTCTGTATCTGCCGCTGCGCATCACGCCGCACACCGCGACGGTATCTCGCGGGCTTGGCGAATCACGCAGCGTCGTGTTGCGCCTCTCGGCGCTGTTCAGCCTGGACTCGCTCGGGGGCGGCTTCGCCGTGCAGTCGCTCCTTGCACTCTGGCTCTTCAAACGGTTCGACCTTTCCGTAGAGGCGGCGGGCACGGTGTTCTTCGTGGCGGGCATCCTCAGCGCGGGATCGCAACTCGCCTCGCCCGTGCTGGCGAACCGCATTGGGCTCATCCGAACCATGGTGTTCACGCACCTCCCGGCGAACGTGTTCCTCGTGACCGCGGCATTCATGCCGAACGCGCCCCTCGCCATCGCCTTCCTTCTGCTGCGCATGGCGCTCTCCCAGATGGACGTGCCCGCGCGGCAGTCGTACGTGATGGCGGTGGTCCCGCCCGAGCGCCGGGCGGCCGCCGCGAGCATCACGAACGTGCCGAGGAGCCTGGCTTCCGCCGTTTCGCCGCTGCTCGCGGGGGCGATGCTCTCCGCCACGTCCTTCGGCTGGCCGCTCATCTCTGGGGGCGGCCTTAAAATCGCCTATGACCTGCTCCTGCTGCGCCAGTTCGGTGCGCTTCACCCCGAGGAAGAGTCGTGACGCGAAGGTAAATTGGAGGGCGGTGCCTTGCGCCCGTTGTGTACGATTGGCGCGCACAGGTGGGGGTGGGCGATGAGCATCCGGACGACATCTGCATGGGTGGCGGCGTTACTGCTGGCGATGGCCCTTCTCGGTGCTGCCCAAACCGCGCGAGCAGCGACGACGCGTACCTGGACGGGCAACGGCGCCACGAACAACTGGACTGACGCGGGTAACTGGAGT
>CAYTBM010000009.1:22455-24092 GCA_964436025.1 uncultured Anaerolineaceae bacterium | reverse complement strand
GTGCAGTCGCTCTTCGGTTCGAACCGCATCGGCGACCTGGTCATCGCCGGCGATACTCGCATTGGCGTTTTCAGCAACGTCCTCCTGGTCGATGAGCTCTCGGAGAACTTCGGCGGCGGCGACATTCAGCTGGTGGGCGGAGGCAAGCTCCAGGTCGAAACCTCGTTTTTCACGGGCAACGTGGACGTCGCCGAAGGGAACCTCACGTGGAATGCGTCGTCGCAGGCGTTCGTCAGCGTGCATCGCGACGGCATCCTCCGGGGCCTTGGTATGGTTTCCCAGGTGGATGTCTCCAGCGGTATGGTCTGGCCGGGCTCGGGCGCGGCGCCCGGGATCCTATCGGTCTTCGGGGCGACGACATTCAATTCGGGCGTCTTCCGCGTCGACATCGATGGCCCCACCGCCGGTGCGGAATACGGCCGGCTCGAAACCGCCGGCCTGACGCTGAACCCGCTTGCGACTCTGCTGGACCTCGATGTCTCCGTCGATCCGAGCACCGGCGACGTCTATCGCATCATCGACAACACCGGTATCGGGGCCGTGCAAGGGACCTTCATGGACCTCCCCGAAGGCGCGCTGTTCGTCGAGCACGGTTTCGTCTGGCGCATCAGCTACAAGGGCGGCACCGGCAACGATGTGACCCTCACCGTCCTCCGCGTCGCCTCGGCCGACCTGCAACTGCAGCTCAGTGCGTCGCCGTCTCCGGTCGCGACGAACGGGAACCTGACTTACACCATCGTCGTCACGAACGCCGGGCCGGACGCCGCCAGCTCGCCCACCGTTTCCATGGGCACCCCGGTCGGGACGTCGTTCGTTTCGTCCACAAAGCCGGCGAACTGGACCTGTGCGAACCCGTCGCCGGGGCCGACGGTTACCTGCTCCGGCCCGACGCTGCCCGCGGGAGAGCTCGTTACCATCAGCCTCACGTTCAAGGTGAACGCCGCGAGCGGGTCGATCAGCGGTACTGCCGGGGTGTCCTCGCAGACGAATGACCCGGCCAGCGGCAACAACAGCCAGACCCTCTCCACGCCCATCGGCGCTCCTGACCCGAGGCCGTTCAAGCGCATCGTGCCGGGAATCGCGCGCGACTAAACGTTGCTGTCCCGGGCGTCCACTTTCGCTACCGAATTGGCCCTCAACCAGGCGGCTGTCACCGCCTGTCGACCCCTCTGTCGAATCTGGCGGGGGCCTCTCCTCAGAGTTTACGAAGCGGTTACCGAAATCCGCGCGAACCCTGCTGTTGGCTGCCTGGCGGGGGTCGTTATTGCTGGTACGAAGATGAGCTACCTCACCGCCGTCCCCCGCACTACGGACCACGAGCCCGCGCCCCGGGCGCTGACGGTTGTGTCTCCCGAGGCCCGGGAGACGGTGTACCTGGATGACGCTGCTTCGCTGGAAATCATCACCGAGGCCCTGAAGGCCTGGGGCCTGCGTGTCCGTTCCGAACGCGGGGCCGCCCGGCCCGCTGCCGATATCCAGCCCGCACAGACCTCCCTCGACACCACCTGGCAGACCACACGGCCTGAGCACCGCGCGCCAAGCCGGCTCGAAAACGACCTCTCGCCCCTCTGGTTCCCGATACGCGAGGGCGAGCCGGCCGATGCCAGCGCTCCCTGGGCATGGTTCAGCCGCGCAGC
>CAYTBM010000009.1:6418-22355 GCA_964436025.1 uncultured Anaerolineaceae bacterium | reverse complement strand
CCTCCTTGACGCGATTGCCCTGGCTGTGGCCGCCGGCATCATGCTCGGATCAGGCGACCGCTCACTCGCCGGGCTGGAGCGCAGCCTCTGGATCTGCGTCGTTGTGGTCGCGGCCGGCTGGTTGCTCGCGATCATGACCGCCGCCGGATTTCGGCAGCCGAACCTGCTGGACCATGGCGGGATGATCTACGACGAGGAGCTTCGCTATCTGGCCCGCCCCGGCCGTTTCCGCGACATTGGAGAACTCACAGCGGTCGCCTGGGCCGTCTGCTTTTCGCTGATGGTGGCCGGCGGAGTAGTCGGAGCGCTTTGATGTGGTGGCAACTGCGGCGAATCTCGCTGTTTGTGCTCGTCCTTGACGCGGCAGTCGTCTTCTTGGCCGCGGTGGGCTGCCTCGCATTTGGATCACTGACGCAGGTGAACCTGGGCACTGTCCTCTTTGTCGGCGCGGTAGTGCTGGCATTCGCGGCCGCAGGCTTCGGCGACGGCCCCGCCCGGTTGCCGTTCCCGGCCTCTTCACGGACGCTCGACCGGGCCTTGATGGAGGACCAGTTTGCACAAGAACTGGAACGCGGCGTCAACCCTTCGACCAGTTCGGCGAAGCAGATGTTCCGCGGCGGCCCCTCGTGGCCACTGGCCCTCGGCGTGGCGGCGATCCCGCTCGTGGCGCTGAGCGCGTTCCTCGTCGGCGCCTTCGAATAAGAAGCGGCAACTCCCGGCTTCCTAGTCTGGCCCGGTTGGTGCAGTGGTCCGGCCCGAAGGGTCCTCCGCGCCCGGCCGCGGGCGGGCCACACTGGTGGAGCCGGGTGCCCGGCAGCGGTACCCAGCGGAGGTGCCTTCGTGGCGCAAACAGTCCACTTTCACGGCCATGCGGGCTACGTCGGCCGCGTCGGCGAGTCGGGTTCACCGTGGAGTCAGGTCGTCTGGTTCGCGGGTGTCGCACTGCTCGCGTTCCTCGCGCCATTCCTGTTCGCCTCGGTGCTGGAGCTTCAGCACGACTTCTACTACCTCATCTACTTCGCAGTCACACTCAGCGCCCTGGCGGCCTACGTCCGCCTGAACGCGATAGACGTTGGCGAGGTCCTGCGCCAGAACTGGAAGCTCAGCGTTGGAGTCGGGGCGCTCTCCACGGCGTTCGTCGTCTGGAGTGTGCTCGCAAAGGTGGACTCGACGCCGCATCCTACCGGCTGGTACTTCGCCTTCGAAATCGTCTGGCGCGGCGTCTTTTACGGCCTGGTCGATGCGCTCCTGCTCAGTGCCTTCCCGGGGCTTGTCGCCTGGCAAATCATGAAGCGTACGATCGACGGTCTCAGGCGACGCGTCTCCTTCGGCGCGCTCACGATGGTCCTGGTGATCGCTCTGACGGCCGTCTATCACCTGGGGTACGAAGACCTGCGCAACAGCGAAGGCATCCGTAACCCCGAGATCGGAAACACGGTCATCTCGCTGCCGGTCGTCGTCTCGGCGAACCCGCTTGGCTCCGTTATCGCCCACACCTCGATGCACATCACGGCAGTGACGCACAGCTACGAGAGCGGGGACCGCCTTCCGCCGCAGACGTTCGTCGATTCCGACTGACCCTGGGTTGGGGCCTTGTCCTGCGAGGCCGGTGCGGTCGCCCGCACCGGCCCTGCTTTGCGCCGCGCTCACAGGTCCGCCTCCGGCGTAGACTCGAACGGCAGAGGTACCAGCAATGTCTTTCACCGACCGTTACGGCCTTTCGTTGACGACGTCGTCCGCCGCCGCCGCCGAAGCCTATTCCCGCGGCCTCGACCATGCGCTTTCGGCTGAAGCGGCCGGCGAGGCCTGTTTCCGCCAGGCGCGCGAGGAGGACCCCGGCTTCGCCCTCGCCCACGTCGCCGAAGCGAGGCTCCTGCAGTTCCGAGGAAAGATGCGCGAGGCGGCCGCGTCCCTGGAGTTGGCCCGCGGCGCTGCCGCGCATGCCACTGCGCGCGAACAGTCGCACATTGCGTGCCTGGCGACGGCCATCTCGGGCGATTCCGTCGGAGCACTCGCAGCGCTTCGTGCGCACGTCACAGAGTACCCTCGGGACGCGTTCATCCTTTCGCAGGCATGCGGCGTGTATGGGCTCATTGGGTTCTCCGGCCGGCTTGAGCGGAACGAGGAGCAACTCGCACTCCTCCAGCCGCTTACATCGGCCTACGGCGACGACTGGTGGTTCCTTTCGCAGATTGCCTTTGCCTACAACGAGTTGTTTCGCCACGAAGAAGCCCGGCGCGCCACTGAACGCTCGCTCGCCGGCAACTCCCGCAACGGCCACGCCTCGCACACCATGGCGCACGTCCAGTACGAAACCGGAGAAGCCGAGGCGGGCGCCACCTTCATGCGCGAATGGCTGGTTGGCTACGACCCTGCGAACCAGCTCTTCGTCCACAACAACTGGCACCTGGCGCTTTTCGAACTGGCAGCGGGCAACTACGAGCGCGTCATGGATCTCTACGACCGCGTGATCCGGCCCGAAGTCTCGACTTCGCCGCCGCTGGGGACCGTTGCCGATGCCGCGGCGTTGCTCTGGCGATGCAACCTGACGGAACGGCCCGCTTCCGAATTGCCCTGGGAGCCGCTTGCCGATTGGGCGCGCAAGACGTTCCCGGGACCGGGCATGACCTGGGCCGATGCGCACTGCATGATCGCCTGGGCAGCCGTGAACGACCAGTCCCGGCTCGGCCAGCTCATTGACCAGCTGCGGGAGCGCGTGGCCGCCGGCAAGGTCTACGCCGGCGCCATGCTTCCCACCCTGGGAGAGGGCTTCCAGGCGTTCGCTGCGCAAGATTGGCAGCGGGCAGCGGCATTGTTCGACAGCGTGGCGGGCGAGGTCATCCGTCTCGGCGGCAGCCATGCGCAGCGTGATGTCTTCGAAGAGACGCGTATCGAAGCGCACGCCCGCGCAGGGCACCTGGAGACGGCTCGAGCCATCCTGGAGGAGCGGTTGGATCGGCGCCCGAACGGTCGGGACTCGCGCTGGCTCGATCGCATTAACCGCGACTACGCGGTGGCGCCGGCAGCCGGCTAGCACGCCCGGCGCGCCAATCGTTGACGGGTTGTCACCAGCCGGTAGGCGCTTCAGGGTTACGGCTTGAGCCTTTGGGCACACCATCTTCGGAGGTCCCCACATGGCTATCGCCGTTGAACGCACCCCAACCGCTCCCGGGCCCTGGCTCGCAGCCGGCCGCGTGCTTCTGATCGCAAGCGGCGAGTTGCTGCTCCACGCGATTGTCGGCTTCGGCCGCCCTTTCGAGCTATCGAGAGGGCGCGGAAGGCAGGTCCATCGGTGAGCGACGAAGTCCCCATCGGGCGGCTCGTATCGATCATCGTTTCCGTGCTGGCAGCCGCCCTGCTGCTCGCGCTCGCGGGCCTCGTCTTCGTCGGTTTTGCCGGCCGGGACGCCGCGGTGGCTCTCACGCTCACCCACGTCATCGAAACCATCCTCGGCGTATTCGTTGGCATCGCCGCCGGTTCGCTGGCCTCACACGAATAGCCGTTGTCATGATTCTGTTATGCGCGGGCGCTCGAAAACAGCGCCCACGCGATGCCCCGGGCTGCACTATCTGGGCATTCCGAATTGGAGAAACGGCCATGAGCAGCCCAATGCAACAGGTCCGAGAGCCAATCGTCGATACACCGGTCTTCAGTCGTGACGGCGACCAGATCGGGTTCGTGAGAGAAATCCATGGGGGCTATTTCAAGATCGATGCCCCGATGGCAAAGGACTACTGGCTGAGCACCGTCTACATCGCGGACAGCACCCTCGACCGCGTTTCGCTCACGCTGAACAAGGGCGAGATCGATGAACACCGCCTCGATGCCCCCGGCGCCGAGGCCCAGGACTCAGACGGCATCATTTCGGACGTGCAAGCGCTTAGCCAGCGCGAACGGATGGAACGAGAGCTCGCAGCCCAGAACGAACGACTCCGCCAGGGCCAGGTCTAATCGCCGGCCCGCAATGATTCAGTCTCCCCCACCCGAGGCGGCCCTTCCCAGGGGCCGCCTCCCCCTTTGTCCCGGATTCGCGTGCGTCATCCGGCGCCTGAAAGGCTGGCGAGCAACTCAGCCGCGATCGGAGGAAGGTGCCGGCCGCGCCGCCTGATCCATCCGATTTCGCGCGTCTGCGCCGGCTCGATCGGCACCGACGCAAGGTCGGTGCGGGCTTCAACGCTCATTCGGGGCGCGAAGGCGATGCCGCCTCCCGATGCCACGAGCGAGAGGATGGCCTGCTGGGAGCGCATCTCCAGGTTCGCCCGGACTGGGCGGCCGCTGTCGCGTGCCGCTGCATCGACCATCGCCCTCAGGCCCAACCCGGGCATGGAAAGCAACAACGCCGGGTCGGCGAGCGCCTCGGCCATCGGCACCGCTTGCCGCGCTGCCCACGGATGGTCGGGCGGGACGACGAGGAGCACGTCTTCTCGCAGCAGAGCTTCCACCTCGAGCCGCGAGTCCGCTACCGGCAGCACGATGATGGCGAGGTCGAACTCATCGTCCAGCACACGCTGGATGGCATCGTCTGAACCGAGCATCTCGACGCGGATGTGCGAGCGAGGAAAGCGCCTGCGCAGTTCCGCGAGCGCCGGTGGGAGCAGGTGGTCGGAGACCGTCTCCGTGGCGCAGAGGCGAAGCGATCCGCCGTACGCCGAATCCGGCCCTCCCAATTCGCCGAGCGTGGATGCGATGTCATCGAATACCCGGTCGGCCAGGTCCGCGAGGGCGAAGGCTGCGTCGGTTGGCACCACCTTCCGGCCCACGCGGTGGAAGAGCGGCACCCCAAGCTCCCGCTCGAGCCCGCGCAACTGTTTCGACACGGAGGGCTGGGCGACGAACTCCGCCTCGGCTGCGGCTGTGACGGACCCGGTCCGGACCACGGACCGAAGGTACCGAAGATGGTGCAGTTCCATATGCTCCCTGGCTATTGAAACGATGGTTTCAATATCTTAGACGCCAATCGTTCTGCAAGATACGTTTTCTCAGACCTTGGACGGACGCGGCGATGCCCAGCAGCCGCGAGCATTAGCCGATGCGAGACTTCGTCACTGGCCGCTCTCCAGGGAAACCGGAGGAAATCATGTCCAGCATGACGGAACAGGTGAAGCAACAATTCGGCGCCGTCGCCGAGGCCTACGTGAACAGCTCGTTCCATGCCAGCGGGCCCGATCTCGCCCTGCTTGTCGAGAGTGCTGGATTCGGCGGCAACGAGTGCGTCATCGACCTGGGCTGCGGCCCCGGCCACACGGCAATGGCCTGCGCCCGCAAGGCGGCCCGCGTCATCGGCATTGATGTCACCCCCGAGATGGTTGTCGCCGCTACGGCTCTCGCGGCCCAGCGCAACCTGAGCAACGTCGAATTCCGCGTTGGCAACGTGGAGAGCCTCCCGTTCGTGTCGGCCAGCATCGACGTCGTCACGAGCCGCGTCAGCGCACATCACTACTCGGACATCAAGCGCGCACTCGCCGAGGCCTATCGGGTACTCAAGCCCGGCGGTGTGATGCTCATCTCCGACACGGTCGCCCCTGAAGACCATGAGTTCGACACGTTCTTCAACACGGTCGAATTCCTGCGCGATTCCTCGCACGTCCGCAATCACAAAGGCTCGGACTGGATGCGCATGCTGCGCAGCGCGGGCTTCGAGCCGGAGATGCTGGAACGCTTCCCGCTGACGCTCGGCGGCGCGGACTGGGTGAAGCGCATGCAAACTCCGCCGGAAAAAGTGGCGATGTTGCGCCAACTGCTCCGCGAGGCGAACCCGCAGGTGCAGGCGGCCTTCGAAATCCACGCGGAAGACCCGTGGTCGTTCACCATCCCGATCGCGCTGATGCGGGCACGCAAGCCTCGCTGAAGCCGCGGGCCATCGCGCCTGCCGCCTGCTCGCCGTAGCCTGAGCGGATGGAGACCCGCACGAGATGGGCCGCGCGCGCTGTGGTCATAGATGACCGGGGACGCACCCTGCTGTTCCGGGCGCAAATGCCCGGGACCGAGGACGCACCACGCATCTTCTGGATTACGCCGGGCGGCGGCATAGAAGACGGCGAGGATGAGATCACCGCGGTCCGCCGCGAACTCTTTGAAGAGACCGGGCTGGTGGACTGCGAACTCGGCCCGCCGGTCTGGAAAAGAGACCACACTTTCCGCTGGGGCGACGGCATGCTCCGCCAGGTGGAGGTCTACTACCTTGTGCGAGTACCGGCCTTCGATGTGTCCACCGACCACCACCAGGAAGAGGAACTGACCTTCCTGACCGCCCACCGCTGGTTCACACTCGATGAGATCCGGCGGCACGAGGAGCGGTTCGTGCCGGCCAACTTCGCCGACCTCCTCGAGCCACTACTTGCGGGACTTTGTCCGGAAGAGCCCATCGTCGTCGGGGTTTAGGGCGCCGCCTGCCATGCCTGTGCGACTGAAATGCTGAGTTCGACGGGCCGGCCGCCGGGAAGGTTGCCGGAGCGGCCAATGGTGATCAGCGCCGTCAGCACGTTCTCGCTCGCGAAGAAGTCCATCGTCCAGTCGGTAGCGATACCAAGGAACTTGCCCGAGCCCGTCGCGGTGCCGTGTCCGCCCCGGTCACTCCACTCAGGGCCCACCACCGATTCCCCGGTGAGCACCGGCATGAACGGCGCGCTATCAAGCCCGTAGCGGACTCGATCGCCGCCGGGCTCCATCACGAAGTAGCTCGACATCGCGAACTCCGCCGGGGACGGCAACTCCACGCCGGTCGAGTTCGACACCACTTCGATGGTCCCGAAGCGGATGCCGGTCAGCGGTCGGAGGATCTCCTGCGTGGCCGTTGGGATCGGCGCGGGGCGGGTTGGCGTGGCCGTTGGGGCCGCGCGAGTCGCTGTCGCCGGCGGCGTCGGAGTGCGCATGGGGGACGCAGTGGCGCTCGCGCTCGGAGTCGTTGTCGCTGTCTCGCCGGCGGTCTTGCCGGGCCGCGTGAGGATGACGGCGCCGAGCACGCCTGCCACCAGCGGGATCGCAGCGATGAACCCGAGCACGTTCGGTGGGAGGAGGACTTTCACGCACCGGGATCTTCGACCGGCGACAACCTGTTGTTCAGACCGCGGTCATCGACCGGATGGCCACGATTCTCGCATTGCGGGAGCGATGCGCCGGGGCCCGCAGTTGCGCGCCCGAATCGGCGGCCGACGTGCTTCTCTGGTCCGTCAGGCCACTTCAGCCACTTCGCCGGCGAACTGCGCGTTGTACAGGTTCGCGTAGGCCCCGCCACGCGCGAGCAATTCGGCGTGGTTCCCCTGCTCCACGATCTGGCCGCCGTCCATAACGAGGATCGTGTCCGCGTCGCGAATCGTTGAAAGGCGGTGGGCAATCACGAAACTCGTCCGCTGCGAACGCAGCACCGCCATCGCGTGCTGGATGAGGACTTCCGTACGCGTGTCCACCGAGCTCGTGGCCTCGTCCAGGATCAGGATGGGCCGGTCGGCCAGGAACGCCCGGGCGATGGTGATGAGCTGGCGCTCGCCGGCGCTGACTGTGCTGCCCTCGTCATCGATCCTCGTGTCGTACCCGTCCGGCAAGGAGTGCACGAAGCGGTCCACGTACGTAGCCCGCGCGGCTTCCCGTATCTGCTCTTCGGTCGCGTTCAGGTTCCCGTAGGCGATGTTCTCGCGAATCGTCCCGGGGAAGAGCCACGTGTCCTGGAGCACCATCCCGAGCATCGAGCGCAGCTCCTGGCGGGGGATCTGGGCGATGTCCCTGCCGTCGATCGTGATGCGGCCGCCGTTCAGTTCGTAGAAGCGCATGATGAGGTTCACCAGCGTCGTCTTGCCGGCGCCCGTCGGCCCCACGATGGCCACCGTGCTGCCGGGCTCTGCGACGAGCGCGAGGTCTGTGATCAGCGGCCGCTTCGGGTCGTAGGAGAACGAGACGTGTTCGAACTCCACGCGGCCGGGCGTTTCTGTGGCGGGGGCGTAGGCCGCGATATCCGGCGATTGTTCGTCAGCGTCGAGCAGTTCGAACACCCGCTCCGCGGAGGCGATGCCCGACTGGAACTGGTTCACCATCGAGGCGATCCATGACATCGGCATGGAGAACTGGCGGGAGTACTGGATGAACGCCTGGATCCCACCGATGGTCATGCCGCCATTCGCGACGCGGATGCCTCCGAGGACGGCGATAGCCACGAACGTCAGGTTCCCCACCATCATCGTCGCGGGCTGGATGACGCCGGAGACGAACTGTGCGCCGAAGCTGGCGTCATAGAGCCGCTGGTTCGTCTCCTCGAACCGCTGCTCAACCTCGCGCTGCCGCCCAAACGCCTTGACGATGGCGTGGCCGGTGAACGTCTCCTCGATCTGCGCGTTGAGGGACCCCGTGTGCCGCCACTGCGCGATGAAGCGCGGCCGCGACCGGGCGGCGATTGCCCGCATCAGGCCCATCGAAACCGGGATCGTGACGCAGGCGACGAGCGAGAGCTGCCACGAGATCCAGAACATCATCGCGACGGTGCCGACGAGGGTCAGTGCCTGCATCAGTAGCTGCGACAGCGTTTGCTGGAGCGTCTGCGCGATGTTGTCGATGTCGTTCGTGACCCGGCTGAGCAAGTCGCCCCTATGGGCGCGGTCGATGTAGCTCAGGGGAAGCTGGTTGAGTTTCGTCTCGATGTCGGCGCGCAACCGGTACATCGTCCGCTGGACAACGCCGGCCATCAGGTAGGACATCAGGTATTGCAGGAGCCACGAGGCCGCGAGCAGCCCGGCGGCCAGGAGCAGGATGCGCCCGAGGTGGTCGAAGTCGATGGTCTGGCGGGTGGTGACCGCTTTAACAATGACATCCGTGCCGCGCCCCAGGACCTTCGGCAGCGTGACGGCCATCGAGACGCTCGCGATGGTCATGAAGATGGCGACGATGAGCAGCGCCCGCTCTTGCTGGAGCCGCTTCAGCAGGCGGCGCGTTGTTGGGCCGAAGTCTTTCGACTTTTCGGTCGGCATGCCGAAGGAGCCCATGCGCATCCCGGGTCCGCCGGTTTGCACCGGTGGGCGAACTCCGCCGCCCGGCCCTGGTGGTCCTGGCCGCATGTTCATGCCGGTACCCCCTGTCCAACCTGGGATTCCACGATTTCGGCGTACGTCTGGCAGGTTTTGAGCAGCTCGTCGTGCCTTCCGATGCCCACCATCTCGCCGTCTTCGAGGACGATGATCTGGTCAGCGTGGACGATGGTCGAAAACCGCTGCGCCACGATGATCACGGTGGCGTCCTTTGCGTAGGGCGCCAGCGCGGCGCGCAGGCGAGCATCGGTCGCGAGGTCGAGCGCGGAAAACGAATCGTCGAACAGGTAGATCTCCGGCTTGCGCACCAGCGCCCTCGCCATCGCCAGGCGCTGCCGTTGGCCGCCGGACACATTCACGCCGCCCTGCGCGATTTCCGCGGCCAGACCGCCGGGCATCCCCCGTACGAAGACTGCCGCCTGAGCGACTTCCAGCGCTTCCCAGAGCTCGTCGTCCGTGGCGTCCGGCTTGCCGTATCGCAGGTTGCTCGCGATCGTGCCCGCGAACAGGTATGCCTTCTGCGGCACCACGCCGATGCGGTGCCAGAGGATCTCCGGGTCGATCTGGCGCACATCGACTCCGTCGAAAAGGACTTCGCCGGACGATACGTCGAAGAGCCGCGCGGCGAGGTTTACCAGGCTCGTCTTCCCGGACCCGGTGCTGCCGATGATCGCGGTGGTCTGGCCCGGGAGCGAAGTGAACGAAATGTGCTCGAGGACGGCATGCTCGGCGCCGGGGTAGCGGAAGCTCACGTCGCGAAACTCCAGCCGCCCGCTGGCCAGCACGTCGCGGATGGGTGTGAGAGGCGGCTTCACGGAGCTGCTGGCAACGAGCACTTCCTGGATGCGGCCGGCGGAGACCGCGGCGCGTGGCGCCATGGTCGCCGTCATCGTGGCCATCATCACCGCCGACATGATCAACGTGAGGTAGGTGAGGAACGCGACGAGGGCCCCGATCGACGTATCCCCGTCCTGGATGCGGTGCCCGCCCACCCAGACGACGGCGATGCTCGACGCGTTCACCACCAGGTTCATCGTCGGGAACATCAGGGCCATCAGCCGGCCGGCCCGCAGCGACGTGTCAGTCAATTCCTGGTTGACCTCGTGGAAGCGCTGCGTTTCCACGGGTTCGCGGACGAATGCCCGGATTACGCGCATGCCCGTGATCTGGCCCCGCAACACACCGTTCAGGTTGTCCAGCCGTTCCTGCATTTGCCGGAACTGCGGGACCATCCGCGAGATGACCATGCCGAGGATGATGACAAGGATGGGAAGGCTCACCCCGAGCAACCAGGACATGCCCATGTCCTGGCGCATGGCCATGAACACCCCGAAAACCACGGTGATCGGCGCACCGACGACCATCGTGCACGTCATAACGACGAGCATCTGCACCTGCTGGACGTCGTTGGTGATCCTGGTGATGAGGGAAGGCGCACCGAAAAGGTTGACCTCCTTGGCCGAGAAGTCCGTAACGCGGTGGAACAGCGCCGAACGCACGTCCCGGCCGAAGCCCATGGCCAGCCTGGCCGCGCAATAGACCGCGGCGATGGCGAAGGTCGCCTGGATGGCGGTCACGCCCAGCATCACCGCACCGGTGCGCCAGATGTACCCCGTGTCACCACGGATGACGCCCTTATCGATGATGTCCGCGCTCAGCGAAGGCAGGAAAAGCGAGGCCGTGGCCTGGATACCCTGGAGGACAACCACCGCGAGGAGCCAGGTCCGGTACGGCCGAAGGTGTGTTTTCAGTAGCGCGAGCATGCTGTTCCTGGGGCCGAAGGCCGTTCGCTTTCGTATCTGGAATTACCAGTAGCGGTAAACCGTACACGCCCGGCCGATTGTCATCCACGGGGCGCAGCTGGCACGTTTCCTTTGGGCTTGGCCCCACCAACACCGTAATCCATGCACAGCCTCCCCGGGGCCGCCTACTTGATCGCAGCCAGAACGATGTCCCGCGCAATGGGACCTGCTTCGATCGATCCGGACTGTCCCTCATCCAGCACAACGGCCGCGATGGCGTGTGGGCCAGACGCGGGAGACATCGCAACGAACAGCACGTGTTGTTGCGCGCCGACATCCTCAGCCGTCCCGGACTTGCCCGCGAAGTCGTTGTACCCGGCGAGCGCGAACGCGGCAGACGCGGTGCCCTTCGCGCTGGTCACCAGCTTCAGGCCGCTCATCAGGTGGTTCCACTGTTCATCGCTGAGGGGGATTTCGCCCTTCGCAGCCGGCTTTTCCGTGGCCAGCACGACGGGTGTTCGCAGTTGCCGCGCGATGAAGGAGGAGTACGCGTTTGCGAGCTGGATCGGGGTGATCAGCAGGTCCCCCTGGCCGATGCCGAGGTTCACCTCGTCGCCCGGGAACCATGGCTGGCCGGTCTTGGCGCGCTTCTGCTGTGCGTCCGGTACCAGGCCGTCTTCCTCCACCAGCCCCTTCGTACCCGTCGGCGCGCCGAACCCGAACATGCGCGCGGTCTGGCTCAGCGCGCCGTCGGTATCGTTGTACAGCTTGAGGGCGATCTCGTAGAACACCGGGTTGCACGAGCGCATCAGCCCCTCCGCGATAGTGAGCGGTCCCTGGCTGCCCTCCCAGTTTCGCCGCGGCGGGTCCACGCCGGTCCAGATGGCCGTGCAGTCAATGCGATCGGTGGTTTTGTAGCCTCCGTACAACAGTCCGGCCGCGCCGGTGACCAGTTTGAATGTCGAACCAGCTGAGTACAGGCCGGTTGTGGCGCGGTTAGCAAGCGGGCCGTTCGCCGCAGCCGTGATCGCCGCCAGCGCCGCAGCGTCGTTCCGTTCGAAAGCGTCCGGATCGAACGAGGGTGAGCTGTTGAGCGCGAGCACGGCATTGGTCCGCGGGTCGATCACCACCGCGGCCCCGGCGCGGGCGCCAAGGCGGCCCTGGGCCGCGAGCAGCGTCGCCGAATCGAGTGTGGTCGTGACGTCCACGCTGGAGCGGTAGGGGCGGCTGAGGACCACTTTCTGCACTCCGCCGCTGGCATCGACCACGCGAAGTTCCGCGCCAATCGATCCGGCGAGGGCCTCGTCTTGCGATGCTTCCAGTCCTGTGGCGCCCGTGCGGTCTCCGGCGCGGTAGCCTGTGCCTTTGCGTTGAGCCAACTCTTCAGCCGTCAGTTCGCGGGTATAGCCCACCACGTGCGCCGCCGCGGCGCCCAGCGGGTGCACGCGCTGCGATTCGAAGTACAACACCACGCCCGGGATGTTCCGAAGGGTTGTGATCGCTGCCTCGGCTTTGTCGTCGGCCACGGGGCCCACGCGCACGCGCTGGGAGGCCCCCGACCCGCTGTTGAACGCCCCATCGATCTGCGCGGCCGTAAAACCGAATTCGATAAGGGCTGTCCGAAGCGCTGTCTGGTCTCGCACGAGCGAGCGGTTCAGGCCCAGGGTGCGGAGGTCCTTCGTGATCGCCAGCGGCTGCCCGTTTCGGTCCAGGATTGAGCCTCGCACCGGCCGCTGAATGGTGCTTTTGAATTCGCGGCCCTCCACCATCTCCGGGCTGAGGGCCGAAGGCTGCCAGTCCACCAGCCAGCCCCCCGGCGTCTGGGAGAGGTTAAGTGTTGTGGTGTATTCGAGGTCTCCGAAATAGGCTGTAGCCAGCCGGATGGCCAGCGTAGCCCTGCCGGGCGAAGCCGAAGCCACCGTTGCAGTGAGCGAAATCTGGGTCAGTTCTTCGGCGAAACGTTCGTAGGTTTCGTTGAACACCTCCAGGGGGTAGGCCTGCTGAGCCGACGGGGAAAGCAGCACGAACAACGCGTTCTGGTCGCCCGCCGTCCAGGCCCGGGCAAAGCCCGCGGCAGTTGCGCCAGGCGACCGCGGGCTCTGGTTGATATCCGGCGCAGCGCTCGTCCCGGCGCCGTCATCCCGCCTGAGGCAGCCGACACCCGCGTACGCGCCGCCAATCACGAGCCCCAGCAACACGGCGCCAAGGAAGACTGACCGAATGGCCATCCACCACCGCTTCCGAACCCCTGCCGCCGTGATTGTAGCAGCGCTGCTCTTCGTGGCACCTTTCCTCTTCGTTGCCTGCGGCGACGACGACGCGGGGCCTGCGGGCAACGAGTCTGGCCCCGGCCCCACCGTCTCCCGGGCCCAGCCTTCGGGTGAACCGCGGTCCGTCCGGCTCGGCTTCAGCTCCCTCCCGCCCGAACGCACAAGCGACTCCTACATCCGCGCCTTCGCCACCGCCGCTCAGTACGCCGACAGCATCCTCGTGCAGCGCACGCCGCCCTGGGAGGACTTCCTTCCCGGAGGCACTGTTTCGAAACAGACCGCCGACAGCACACGCCTCGAGACGGCGCTGCTCAAGCAGTACAACCTCGGGCTGCTCTACGCGGTCGATCCCACCGACGGCGTGGTCCAGCGCAGCCGCCTGGCGAACCTCCCGCCGTCCGTCGATCCGCAGGCCGGCTTTAAAGACCCCAACGTCCGCGAGGCCTTCGTTGCCTATGCCGCGTACATCGCCAAGAACTATCAGCCGCAGTACATGGCTCTCGGCGTCGAAGTGAATATGACCTACGAGCGCGCCCCCGAGCAGTTCGAGGCCTACCTCTCCGCCTATGCCGAAGCGTATGACGTGGTGAAAGGGAACAGCCCAAAGACGAAGGTGTTTCCAACGTTCCAGTTGGAAGACCTGGAGGGCAGTTTCGGCGACGTGCATCCGCCGCGCTGGGAGTTGCTCCAGAAGTTCCAGGGCCGGATGGATGTGCTGGCGGTCAGCACCTATCCCTTCCTCGGCGAGGCGAAGAGCGCCGCCGACGTCCGCCCGGATTACTACTCTCAGCTCAAGGACCACTGGCCCGGCGAAATCATCATCTCCGAGACCGGCTACGCCTCTGCGCCCGTGGAAGGCCGTGTAACCGTCGGCACCGAAGCCGACCAGCTGGCCTACCTGGACCGGTTGCTGAACGAAGCAAATGCACTCCGGTTCAGCCTTGTCGTCTGGTTCGCGGCGCTTGACCCATCGTTCGCGGGCTCCGGTGCGACATCCGTGTTCAAGGACATCGGCCTGCGCAAGAGCGACGGTTCGAACAAACTCGCCTGGTCCACCTGGGAAGCGTGGGCCGCTCGGCCGCTGGCGAACCGCTGAACGTGCCGAGGACTCAGCGCGACCTTATGCGGCTAGCCGCGTGGTGCGGGACCGCCGCGCTTGCCCTCACCCTCCTCGTCGCCTGGCACGGCACGCCGCTCCCCGGGGACGTGCGGGTGATCCGGGATTTCCAGGACAGACGCGTACTCGATGACAACGCGGCGTGGGTGAACGCCCTCGGCCGCTACCACTGGCAGCTGGCGGGCGTGGCGGCGGCGCTCGCCCTGGCAGCGTTGGGGCCGTGGCTCGGTCTCCGCGCCGGCGCCCAGAAGGACCGCCTCGCCGCGGTCTGGACGGTCCTTCTGGGGCTCGGGCTGCGCATCTTCAGTGGCCCGCTCAAAGACATGGCCCAGGCCCAGCGGCCAACCACGGACTTTCACGTCAAAGTGACCGCCGACTTTCCCGGCTACGGGTTCCCCAGCGGACACGTGTACAGCGATGTGCTCATGTACGGCGCGCTCGCGGTGATCGCTCCCTCCCTGCTCGGCCGCGGGGCGGGAACGGCCGTCCGCGTGTTTTTCTGCGCGGTCATCGTGCTCGCCGGGCCAATGCGCATGGCGGTCGGGGCGCACTGGCCAAGCGATGTGCTTGGCGGGTACCTCTGGGGAGCGGCCGCGCTCTGCCTGGCCGTCGCCGGCGGGCGCCGCCTCGCCGGCCAGCGCTGACCCCGCCAGTGCTTTCCCTTCTTTCTTTCTCCAGTCCCCTCCCGTAGCGTACGTCTATGGGCCGTGCTTTTCGGGTAGCTCGCATCGCCGGGATCGACATTGAGATCCATCCCTCGTGGCTCCTCATCCTCGGTTTCGTGTCCTGGTCCCTGAGCGACAGTTTCTTTCCGAGCCAGTACGGGACATGGAGCGCCGCCGCATACTGGATTGTCGGTGTCAGTTCCGCCGTGCTGCTGTTCATAACGGTGCTGATTCACGAAATGGCCCACGCGCTTGTGGCGCGGAGGCGAGGGCTGCCCGTACCGCGCATCACGCTCTTCATTTTCGGCGGCATGTCCCACATGTCTCGCCAGCCGGCCACCGCCGGGGAAGAGTTCCAGATCGCCGCCGCGGGCCCGGCGACGAGCATAGTCATCGCCGCGATCACGGCCGGGCTCGGCCTGGCCCTCCGGGAGGCGAGCGAAAAGGCAGAGGCCATCTTCTTCTACCTTGCCTTTGTGAACCTCGCGCTCGGGATCTTCAACATCCTCCCAGGTTTTCCCCTCGATGGCGGCCGCGTCTTGCGCTCCATCGCCTGGAAGCGCACGGGCAGCTTCCGCCGCGCGACCCGGGTAGCCTCGTCAGTGGGGGAGTTCTTCGGCTACGGGTTGATCATCGCCGGGTTCTTCGTCCTCCTCGCCGGTGGTGTGCTCGATGGGCTCTGGCTGGCGTTCATCGGCTGGTTTCTGCTCGGGGCCGCGCGCGGAGAAGCGTCGAACCTCCAGCTCGAAGGTGTGCTCAAGCGCCTCACTGCCCGCGATGTGATGCAGGCCGAGTTCCCCAGCGTCACGCCCGGGACGCCCGTCCTGGAGATCGTGAATGACTACATGGTGGGCAAAGGAGAGCGCGCCGTGATGGTCGCAAATGACGGCGCCGTCCTCGGCGTGATCACCGTGAGCGATGTCCGCCGCGTACCCCGCGACGCGTGGGGGCAGGTGCCCGCGCAGCGCATCATGACGCCGCGCGCCAACGTGATCACGGTCAACGCGAGCCAGCCGGCGGTCGAGGTGCTCGTGCTGCTCGGCGAGAAGGGGCTGAACCAGGTCCCGGTGCTCGAAGACGGCCGCATGGTCGGCCTCGTCACCCGCCGCGAACTGCTCGACCGCATCCAGCT
>CAYTBM010000009.1:4645-6318 GCA_964436025.1 uncultured Anaerolineaceae bacterium | reverse complement strand
TCGGTCGCGCCCGCAACGCGGCGCATGGTCTCGCCGAAGCGGATGGCCTCCACCCAGGGCATCTGCTGGCCGCGCCAGGCCACTTCCTTCGTCGCCCGCACCGCGAGCGGCGCGCTCTTGCATAGCCGTTCTGCAAGTGCTCGGGCCTCGTCCATGAGCGTGTCGTGGGGCACAACCTTCCACGCCAGGCCCATCTCTTTCGCACGCTGCGCGTCAACGCGCTCTCCAATCAGGAGCAACTCCATCGCGTTCTGCCAGCCGACCTTCTGCGGCATACGGACGGCCCCCTGGATGGTTGGCACACCGATGCGCACCTCCGGGAAGCCGAACTCGGCGCGTTCGCTGGCGATGACGAAGTCACAGGCAGCCACGAGCGTGCAGGCGAAGCCCAGGCAGTAGCCATTTACCGCCGCAATGGTTGGCTTCCAGACTTCGATGCCGTTCTCCAGCGATGTCAGGCTCGGCGTCTCCCAGTGCGTCGTCCCGCGGGGCCGCGCCGAGTCCCGCAGATCCGCGCCCGCGCTGAACGCCCGCCCGGCGCCCGTCACGATGGCGACCCAGGCCTCGTCATCGTCTCGGAACTGCGCCCAGCTCGCGTCCAGGTCCATCCTCAGCTCCCCGTTGATGGCGTTCAGCGCTTCCGGGCGGTTGTAGGTGATCGTCGCGATGTGTCCGGTGCGTTCGTAAAGGACGGTGCCTGGCATGGGGTGGCTCCTGCGGGTAGTGCGGCGCAGTCTACCGCCGTGGCGCCTGGGGCGGTTGTGGCTGGTTGCTAATACCTGCCACTGCAATGTATCGTGGTGCTATGCAAGCGCAGAACGACTCCCGCATCGGCAAGGACCTCGTGGCCGCTTCGGCGGTGCCGCTCGTGCTGGCTATCCTCGATGAAGGCGAAAGCTACGGGTACGCCATCCTCAAGCGCATCGACGAGCTTTCCGGCGGCGCCCTCGAGTGGACCGATGGGATGCTCTATCCGTTGCTTCACCGCCTGGACCGCCTCGGGTACGTGGAGGCGCGCTGGCACGGCCAGGAAGGTGAGCGCCGCCGCCGCTACTACCGCGTCACCCAGGCCGGCCGGCGGGCCCTGGGCGAACAGCGCCGCCAGTGGGAGGCCGTCTCGGATGCACTGCGCAACGCCTGGAACGCATCCCAGTTGCCGCCCGGCGCCCTGAAGGCGGCAGAAGCATGACTGCCATGGAGCCGCCCATGAACCCCTCCATCGAAGCGCAGATCCGCGAGTGGCGCGTCTACCTCCTGCGGCGGCAGACCATTCAGGGCGTCGATGTCGACGAACTCGAAGACCACCTGCGCAGCGAGATGTCCGAGCTTGGCTCGGCTGGTCTCAGCGAAGACGAATCCTTCCTTGTCGCCATCAAGCGCCTCGGCGGCATCAATGATCTCTCCCGAGAGTTCGCCCGCGAGCGCTCCAGCCGGCTCTGGAAGCAACTGGTCCTCGCCGGTGACTCCGTCCGCGAGCGCTCGGGGGAGTGGTACCGGGAGCTGGCCATCATGACGGGCATCGCCATCGCCGCCGCGCTCGCGTTCAAGGCGCCCGCCGCCTTTGGCGTGAACCCCTTCTCCGGGGGCGAATCAACTGGAGTCGACTCCGAGGCGTCCTTCTACCTTCGCAACAGCAGCCTGCTCGTCCTCCCCTTCCTCGTTGGATTCATCGC
>CAYTBM010000009.1:0-4545 GCA_964436025.1 uncultured Anaerolineaceae bacterium | reverse complement strand
GGCGGCGGCGTCCTCACCGCCATGACCCTCGGTGTCTTCCACGCTATCGGGATCGACGCCGAACCGTTCGTCGGCTCGTGGGTCCTGCCGTGCGGCGCGGTTGGGGCAGTCGTCGTCGTCGCCTGGCTGGTCGAAGCCAAGCAGAGCGTGATCGAAAACATGGCGCCGGTGCTGACAGCCGTTTTCTCGCCGCTCTTCGCCCTGATGCTTCTGGCGGCGATTGGCGGGATGGTGGCCACCGGAAACGCGGTCGACGCCGACCGTGACGTGCTGATCCTCTTCGATGTCTTGCTCGTGCTGGTCGTCGGGCTGGTCCTCTATTCGATCTCCGCCCGCGACGGCGCCGCTGAACCGGGCCTCCTCGACGCGGTCCAGTTAATCCTCGTCGCGGCGGCGCTGGTGATTGACGTGCTCGGCCTGGCCGCGATGCTCAGCCGCATCAACGACTTCGGCTGGACGCCGAACCGCACGGCGGGGCTCGGGCTCAACGTGGTCTTACTCGGGAACCTGACCTGGACCGCCTGGCTCCTCGGTCGCTTCCTCCTCGGCAGGTCGCCCTTCGCCGCGCTCGAACGCTGGCAGACTCGCTACGCACCGGCTTACGCCGCCTGGGCAGCCGTGGTGGTTGTGGTCTTCCCGCCCCTGTTCGGCTTCGACTAGATCGGTCAGCCGTGAGAGGGCGTCGCACGGCTCAAGCCTCACGCTTCAGGCCTCAGATAGCGCGACCCCGCAGCCGCTCACCCTTCTTCGGCGCGCCGGTCAGCACGTCCAGGAATTCCTGCCAGTAGCGGCTCAGGAGGTACTGTCCGGCCAGGGCAGCCGCCACCGCGCAGCCCACGATGATCCAGTCGCCCGTGTGCACTTCCGTGAAATCAAAGAACTTGCGCAAGCGCGCGGTGTAGATGGTCGCGAGGAACCCGGCGACGAGCAGCCCGCCGAGCAGCGTCGTCATCACCGGCCGGGTCAGGCTCCGCCAGGACGCTCCCTGGAAGCCGAGCACTTCCACCATGAAGAACAGTCCCGTCAGGCCCATCGTCAGCGAGACCAGCGTCCTTGCCTCCGCGATGCCGCGGTTGAGCAGCCCTTCGGTAAGCAGGTGGACGATGATCGCTGAGGCCGCCAGCGCGAGCGATGCGGGCAGGGCCCAACGCAGCACATTCCGGGTGAAGTCCCGCCCCGCATCCGGGGGCGGGATGCTGATCGAAATGAATACGGCAGGGATGCCGAGCGTCAGGAGCGCGGTGAGCGAGCCATGCCGCGGCAGGAACGGGAAATCCAGCCCCAGCATGGTCGTGGCGACGATGATCAGGAACGCATAGAGGCTCTTGGCTATGAACAACTTGCTGAGGCGCGCGGCGTTGCCCAGCACCGCTGTTGCCTCTTTCGTCCCCCGGATCAGCGCCTCGAACGAGTCGTTGAGCAGGATGATCCCGGCGACGGCTCGCGTCGTCCCAGTCCCCGAGGCCATGGCCACCGCTACGTCAGCTGCCCGCAGCGCCTGTACGTCGTTCGCGCCGTCGCCGCACATGGCTACAAAGTGGCCACGATCTCGAAGCGCCCCCACGATCCGTGCCTTGAGCGCCGGTGAAACTCGCCCGAAGACGCTGTTCGCTTCCACGGCGTTGCGGAATCCTTCGCCTTCCAGGTTCTCGATATCGGCGCCGGCCACCACGCCGCCGCGGAGATTGATCCCGAGTTGTGACAGTAGCGCTTTCACCGTGCCCGGGTTGTCGCCGCTAATCAGCTTGGGTTCGATGCCGAGCCGGTCCATGGTGTCGAAGGCAGGGCGCACCTCGCCCCGCAACTTGTCCCCGAGCGTGATCAGTGCAAGCGCCCTCAGCCCCGACGGCTTCGAATCTACCGACGGCAGTCCTTTCGTCGATTCGGCGAAGATGACCCCGCGGAGGCCGGCTTCGGAGGCCTCTCTGTAGACCTCCATGAAGCTGTCGCCGCCGCCGCAAAGCGGCAACACGGTCTCCGGTGCGCCGAGCACGAAGCTCCGCCGCTCGTGCCCGAGGATCAGCTGTAGCGCACTCCACCGCCGTTCCGAATTGAACGGCACCGAGCCGGACGCGCCTGCCCCGTTCGACCGCGCCGATAGGCCTTCCGCCATCGCGCCGGCGGTCTTGCTCTCATTCGCGGTTGCCTGAGCGAACGCCCCGAGCCAGCCAGCGTTCTTCTCCTCGCCTTCGGCCCAGTGCACCCGGTCGACGGTCATCTCGTTGGCCGTGATCGTCCCGGTCTTGTCCAGGCAAATGACATCGACGTAGTTCAGCGCCTCCACGGCGTTGATGTCCTGGACGATTGCCCCGGAGCGCGAGACCCGCACTGCCCCCACCGCGAACGCCACCGTCATGCCCAACAACAGGCCGGTTGGGACGACCGTCGTCACGGTCGCAGTCGTCGCCTTCAGCGACTCAGCGAAGCCGCGATCCTCGACGTTGTAGGAAATCATCAAGCAGGCCGCGAGCACGCCCGTGGCCGTCAGCAGCACCCGGAGGATGCGCTGGAATCGCTGCTGCAGCGGCGTCGAGCGGCGCACCAGCTCGCGCGCATCGGCCGTTAGCTGGAATGCATATGCTTCCGTGCCCACGTGCTCGGCCGTGTAGAAACAGTCGCCGGCCGTGCAGAAGCTGCCCGAGCGCAAGAGGTCGCCCGGGCCTCGGAGCACGGAATCGGATTCGCCCGTGAGCAGTGACTCATCGATTTCGGCACTGCGGTCGATGATGCGACCGTCGGCGACGACCTGGTCACCCTTGCGCAGGTGCACGAGGTCGCCCTGGACCACATCCTCGGCCAGGATCGGCCGCGCTTCGCCGTCGCGCACGACTGTCGCTTTCGGTGCGGTGAGCGCCCGAAGCTCGCGCAGCGTCCGCGTCGCCTTCAGCTCCTGGAGCGTCGAGACCGCCACGTTCGCGAGGACGACGACGCCGACGAACAGCCCGTCCTTTATCTCCCCGACGGCGAGTAAGGCTGCAATCAGCGCACCGAGCACGATGTTGAAGAAAGTAAGGACGTTGGCCCGGACGACATCGCCGTCGGTGCGCAGGCCGCTGGTGTCCTGATTGGAGAGCCCCGCCGCCGCCCTGGCGATGGCATCGGACGAAGACAGTCCGCGGAGGGCGGGCTGTGCTGGCGTTGCCGGCAAGACTTCCTGAGTCACGCCTCTAGCGTGACGCAGCCGCCGATTCGATGAAAGCGCTCAGGGTGCGGTTTAGCCCTTGAGCCCCACGATCGCCAGCGTGATGAGCATTCCAATGAACACGCCGCAGGTGAGTGTGAGATAGCCGATCGTCTTCCACATACAGATTGCCCCCAGATTGTGCACACATGGTACTTCGCCGCCGCGAACGGGGCGAAACGCCGGCGGCCCGGTAGTATAGAAACGTGCAACCAACGAGGATCAGCCGGTGACGCGCGCCCTCATTCTCGCCGCCGGAGACGGCGGCCGCCTGGGCGAATACACCGCAGACATCCCAAAGCCCCTCGTCCCGGTAGATGGCCGACCCCTCATCTCCTTCACTCTTGAAGCGCTTGCCGCCGCGGGCATAGAGGAGGCTACCGTCGTCGTGGGGTACCGTTCCGCCCAGCTGGTCCAGGCGCTCGACGAAGCCGGGCCCGGGCCGCGCCTCGAGTTCGTCCACAACGACCGCTTTCACGGCGGCGCGTCGCTCTCCCTGCGCGCGGCCCGGCCGGCGCTCCGCGCCGAACCTTTCCTTTTATTAATGGCAGACCACATGCTCTCCGCCCCCATCCTCGGCCGCCTCTTGTCCAGCCCGCGAAGTGAGCGGACGAGCCTCGTCGCGACCGACGGCTCCCACTGGCCCTCCGCCTACGCGGACGAGGCGACCCGCGTTCGGTTGGTCCCGGGTTCGCGCGATGTCGCCGCCATTGGGAAGGCGCTGGAGCCCTGGGATGCGCTGGATACCGGCGCGTTCCTCCTCGCCCCGGCGGCATGGGAGGCAGTGGACGCGGTCCCCGAAGACTGTGAGCTCAGCGTCATCTTCCAGGAGCTGGCCCGGCGAGGAGAGCTCGAGGCCGTGGACGTCTCCGGAGCGCCCTGGTACGACGTCGACACCGAGGAAGACCTGGCCGCGGTGCGCCGCATGGTCGCGAGGAGTGCCCGGTGACCTACGACGGCATCGTTTCGCGCTATCTCAACCGACCGCTCAGCCGTCCGGCCGCGCGCGCACTCCGCGGCACTGCGCTGACGCCGAACGCCGTCACGGCGTTCACCGTCGTTCTTGCATTTGCCACGGGCGCGATGGTCGCGGCCGGCTGGAACATCGCCGGCGGCATTCTCATCCAGGCAGTCAGCGTCATCGACGGCGTGGACGGCGAGCTCGCGCGCCTCAAAGCGCAGACCACGCGCTTCGGCGCCGTCTTCGACGCCGTGACTGACCGCTACGGCGACGCGGCCATGCTCGCCGGGATGACCGTCTACGCCGTGCGCTTCGAAGCCCACGCCCACGCCGAGTTCGCCGGCATGCTCGCGCTCGGGGCCGCGCTCATCGTCAGTTACAGCCGCGCCCGCATCGAAGCCGA
>CAYTBM010000008.1:0-29355 GCA_964436025.1 uncultured Anaerolineaceae bacterium | reverse complement strand
GCGCACCTTCTACGCCCGCGGCCAGACCGGCCAGCAGCTCCTCCTCGGCGCCTACCAGGCGCTCGAACGGCAGGTGGAGGCCGGGACCGTGAAAATGTACGCCCGCCACGAAATGCTCGACCTCGTGACCGAAAACGGCCGCGCCGTCGGTATCATCACGCGTGACCTCATTGACGGCACGATCGAGCGGCACTCGGCCCACGCTGTTGTCCTCGCGACCGGCGGCTACGGGAACGTCTTCTACCTCTCTACGAACGCAAAGGGCTCGAATGTCACGGCGGCGTGGCGGGCGCATAAGAAGGGCGCCTTCTTCGCGAATCCCTGCTACACGCAGATCCACCCGACCTGTATCCCCGTCAGCGGTGAGTACCAGTCGAAGCTCACGCTCATGAGCGAGTCGCTGCGCAACGACGGCCGTATCTGGGTGCCGAAGGACAAGAACGACAAGCGTAATCCCAACCAGATCCCTGAAGCAGAACGGGATTACTACCTCGAGCGTATCTACCCGTCCTTTGCGAACCTCGTCCCCCGCGATGTCGCCTCCCGCGCGGCGAAGCGCATGGTCGACGACGGCTACGGCGTCGGGTCGCTCAAGAACGGCGTCTACCTGGACTTCAAGACCGCCATCGAGAGGCTCGGCAAGAACGTCATCGAGCAGCGCTACGGCAACCTGTTCGACATGTACGACAACATCTCCGGCGAGAACCCGTACGAGCAGCCGATGCGCATCTACCCGGCGGTCCACTACACCATGGGTGGGCTCTGGGTGGACTACAACCTGATGTCGAACGTGCCCGGGCTGTTCGTGCTCGGTGAAGCCAACTTCAGCGACCACGGCGCGAACCGCCTCGGCGCCAGCGCGCTTATGCAAGGCCTCGCCGACGGTTACTTCGTCCTACCGACGACGATTGCCGGGGAACTCGCGAACCACCTCAACCAGCCGGTGCCCTCGACCGATTCGGCAGCGTTCAACGAAGCCGAGGAGGGTGTACGGGAGCAACTGAACAAATTCCTCACCATCAAGGGCTCCCGGTCGGTGGATTCCTTCCACCGGGAACTCGGTCACCTGATGTGGGACTACTGTGGCATGGCCCGCAACAAGGCCGGGCTGGAAACCGCGATCAAGGACATCGGCAGGCTGCGGGAAGAGTTCTGGCAGGATGTGCGCGTCCTCGGAGACGAAGGGTCGTTCAACCAGTCTCTTGAGAAAGCTGGCCGCGTCGCGGACTTCCTGGAACTCGGCATCCTCACCTGTCAGGACGCACTTCACCGCGAAGAATCGTGTGGCGGCCACTTCCGTGATGAGCACCAGACACCCGACGGCGAAGCCCAGCGCGACGACGACAACTTCGCTTACGTGGCAGCCTGGGAGTACACGGGCGGAGGCAAGCCCGCCACCTTGCACAAGGAAGACCTGGTCTTCGAAAACGTTCACCTCGCCCAGCGGAGCTACAAATGAGCCTCAGACTCCTCCTCAAGGTTTGGCGCCAGACGGGCCCCAACGACGAAGGCCACTTCGAGACCTACAACCCCGACGATGTCAACGAGGACATGTCGTTCCTCGAGATGCTGGACGTGGTCAACGAGACGCTCATCGCCCAGGGCAAGGAGCCCATCGCGTTCGACCACGACTGCCGCGAAGGCATCTGCGGCTCGTGCGGCATGGTTATCAACGGCGTACCCCACGGTCCGAAGAAGATGACGACGACCTGTCAGCTTCACATGCGCAACTTCAAAGACGGCGACACCATCACCGTCGAGCCGTGGCGTTCGACGTCGTTCCCGGTGGTCAAGGACCTCGTCGTCGACCGCACGCCGCTGGACAAGATCATCCAGGCCGGCGGCTACATTGCGGCTCCCACTGGCGCGGCCAGAGACGGAAACGAAATCCTCGTGCCCAAGCCGACGGCGGATCTCGCCTTCGAAGCAGCGGCCTGCATCGGCTGCGGAGCCTGCGTGGCAGCATGCCCCAACGGCGCCGGGCAGCTGTTCACGGCCGCGAAAATCGCGCATCTGAACCTGCTCCCGCAGGGCCAGCCCGAACGCTGGAGCCGCACCATCGCGATGGTCGACACCATGGAGGAGTACTTCGGCAGCTGCACCAACTACGCCGAATGTGAAGCGGCCTGCCCCAAGGGCATCAGCATCGATTTCATCGCGAAGATGAACCGCGACTACCTGAAAGCGAAGTTCAAGGACCGCCGCTACACCCACAAGGTTGACACGAGCGAAGCGGGAGGCTGAGCCGGTCCGTACCCACGCACAGCGCCCGGCTCAATCACTACAATTCGCGCCATGACTGTCGAGGCCGCAGACAAGGCGCCGCCGCACATCGTCGAGCGCGAGCGGGAGCTGGAGGCGCTGCGTTCGGCGCTGGCTGGAGCTCACGAAGGCAACCCCTCCGTCGTCCTCCTCGTCGGTGAGCCCGGGATCGGCAAGTCCCATCTCCTTCGCGCACTCCCCACCAGCACCGGTGAGACCGTCCTGCGAGGCTATTCCCTCGAAGCCGAAGCGCCGCCGTACTTCCCATTGCGCCGGGCGCTTGCACGGCTCAACAGGGCCGACCTTCGGCTCGAGCCTGCGGCGGTCTCCCTGCTCGCTGGCGCAGGCATCTTCTCCGGCGCTCTACCCACCGCGTCCGGCCCGGCGGACGCGGATCCGCTCGCCATCAACGACGCCCTGAGCGAACTGCTGATCGCGCTCTCCGATCTCTCTCCGGTTGCCGTCGTCCTGGATGATATGCAGTGGGCTTCCGCGGCCGTGTGGGACGCCGTTGCCTACCTGGCACGACTACTGGAGGGTGTGCGGGTCACCTTCCTGTTAGCCTCCCGTCCGGAAGGCATCGAACCGCCAGGCCCGGGTGCAACTGCCGTCGCGGAGCTAAACCGTAACCGGCTCCTGCGGTTACTTCCCCTACGGCCGCTATCGAGCGACGGCGTCTCTGGCATTGTCCAACGGGCCGCCGGCGCGGCGCCCGCGCCACCTTTCCTAACCCAGCTCTCCGCGCGCACGGGAGGGAATCCCTTCTTCCTGGAGGAAGTCCTCCGCAGCCTCGCCGAGTCGGGACAGCTCGCGGCCGGACCGGCCGGAATTGGACTTGCGAACGCTGACCAGGCCATCCCCGTGCCGGGGACGTTACGGCTCGCTATCTGGCAACGCGTCACCCGCCTGCCTGAGGCGACCGTGAAGGCCCTCGAAGCCGCCGCCGTTCTCGGTCGCATGTTCGATGCAGCCGTGGTCTCACGCATGCTCGGCCATCCAACGCCATGGACCGCCAGCCGCCTTGCCCCGGCGGCACGCGCGGGCCTCGTCAGTGAAGAGGCGGGGCATTGGATCTTCACCCACGACACCGTCCGCGACGCGGTCTTCGACCAGGTGGGCGAGCACCGAGCAGCGCTGCATCGCGCAGCAGCCGAGGCTCTCGGCGCGCTACCCGGAGCGAGATCTCAGCTCGACGTTGCAGCCGCAATCGCCGGCCACCTGCGCGCTGGAGGAGACCTCACCGCTGCCCTGCCCGCCACGCTTCACGCGAGCAGTCTCGCGCTCGCCGGCCACGCCGCCCCGGAAGCGCTTCAGCTGGCGTCCGCCGCATCGGAAATGTATTTCCGCGGGAGTGCCAGGCCGCCCCACATAACCGCGATTGATGTCCTCCGCGCGGTCGCCCTCGCCGCTGCGAGCACGGCGGACTACGGCCGCGCTGAGGCCGCTTGGTCTGAAATCCTCGATCTCACCGGCACTCCGCCCGAGCGAGCCCGGGCGCTCGTCGCCCTCGCAACTGTCGCGCGCAAAGCCGAACGCAGCGACGCGGCCGCGGAGTATTTCCAACGCGCGCTCGAATTGTTGGAGGGCGGCGCGGACCAGCGCACGCTTATCGACGCCCTCGTCGAGCTCTCGACTCTCGAGGGCACCACGCGCTCCGAATACGAGAGTGCCATTAGGCACGGGGAGCGGGCCCTCCTTCTCGCTCGCGCACTGCCCGACGATGGCCTCGAGGCGCGGGCGGCGCTGGCGCTCGCCAACGCAAGGGCCCGGAGCGAAACCCCGGGGGCCGCACGGGAACTCCTCTCGCTCGCCCTTCAAAAGGGCCTGCGAGGGAACGACACCGTTGTGGCCGCGGAGGCTGCGGCCTCTCTTTCCAACGCGTACTACTGGACGGGCGAGCTTCGGAGTGCGCTCGCCTACGCCGAGCAGCGGCTGGAAATCGCGCAGCGCGGCCGCGACGCGTTCGCCTTGCGACACGCCCACACCTGGCTGGCTCTGCTGGCCACTACCGCTGGAGATTGGGAACGAGCGCGACGGATGACGCGCGAAGCCGAGCCCGCGATCGCGCGACTCGGCAGCCCGGAACCCCTCGGCTTCCTCAGGCTTGTTGAAGGGCTACTTGCCCTCCGCACTGGCGAGATAGACCTCGCCCTCCTGCGCACGGACGAAGCCATGCGGATCTTCCTTCCGCTCGGAGACGCGACCGTGTCCTGGTACGTGGCCGTCCGAATCTGGGCTCTCATCGCCGCCGGCCGTACCGACGAGGCGGCCGCGGAATGCGCGGCCCAGGAACTCCGCCTGGCGGCGATGCCAGACAACGCCCTTCCTGCGCGTTCATCCCGTTGCGGGCTCGGCCGTGCGTATGCCGCGCTGGGGGACACAGCGCGCGCCGCCGATTGCGAAGCCAGGCTCGCGCCGTTCATCGATGACTTCCACTGGCGGCCCGCTCGACTGACCTTGGCCGCCACAGCAGCAGTACGGGGCGACCGCGAGCGCGCTCTTTCACTCCTGCGCGAGGTGGACGCATTCGCCGCCTCCAACGGCCTGGACTACGACCTCGCCGACGCGCGCCGGATGATCCGCCTGCTGGGTGAGGGCACCCCGGCCCAAACCGTATTCGCGAAGCCTGACTCGCCCAGGTCTGAACCCGCGCCTGCCACCGCAGCCCCTGGCGGACTCTCGCCACGCGAACTCGAAGTCCTCCAACTGGTGGCCCAGGGGCTGAGCAACCGCGAAATCGCTGAGCGGCTCGTACTGAGCGAGCGCACGGTCATCAACCACGTCAGCCACATCTTCGAAAAGACCGGCGTCGAAAACCGCGCAGGCGCCACCGCTTTCGCGTTCCGAGTTGGCCTGGCCAGCCAGGCATAGGAAGAAACTACCACCCGCGTTTCTCATCGAAATGAGAATCCCCGACGATGTCACCGCTTCCACACCCGCCTACATTCCCCCTGCGTCCCGGGGGACACGCCCGGACAAGGGAGTAGCAGAGATGACCACCGCAACCGCAGCCGAACGCAAGCTCTTCGCCAAAGCCGACGAAGTCCGCGAATTCCCCTTCGGCAAAGTCGATCTCGTTAACATCGGCGGGGGCACCGTCGGCCGCCTGACCCTCCAGCCTGGCTGGCGCTGGTCCGACCATGTGAAGCCCGTCGCAGGCACGGAGTGGTGCGAAGCCCCGCACTTCCAGTACCACGTGAGCGGCACGCTCCGCGTGAAAATGTCGGACGGCTCGGAGTTCGACGCCGTGCCCGGCGACGTGACCGCGCTGCCCTCGGGCCACGATGCCTGGGTGGTGGGCAACGAGCCAGTGGTGGTCGTGGACTTCTACGGCGCCAGCAACTACGCGAAGTAGAACAACCCGCGACACAGGTGGTCCAGGGGTTCGTACCGGACCACCTGTCGCTGCAGGCTTACGGGCCGGCACCCGCGTGCCATCGCAGCAGCGCCTCAGGCCATTGTTGATCCTGAGGGATGGTCTGGAGGACGTACCAGCGGCCCGGTCCCCAAAACACGAACGTGAATCGGAACTTCCGCTGGTGCCTCGCAATCACCATCTGTCCGGGACTCCAGAAGTTCCAGGGCCCGTGCACGGTTATCTTCCGGACGTCGGCAGGAGCCGCATCCAGCAGGCGGGTGCCGTCCTTCTTCGTGAACGTCAGCCTGCCCTCGCCAATCCGGAGTTCGCTGTGGGTCGCGAAAAAACGACTGGGCCCCGCGTGAGCAGAGCCGCTGAACTGAGTTCGGACTCGGACATGGTTTCCACTTACCTGCTCGCGGCGGGACTCAGCACTCTGGCCAGGAATGCATCGACCACGGCGTTATAGGGTTCCGCAGCCTCGTAGTAGACGTTGTGCGGCGCCCCTTCGATGACGTGGTATTCCGCTCCCGTGACGGCCTTCGCCAGGTTCTCGCAGCGCGGGACAGCCGCGTCGAGTGCACCCACGATGACGCACATCGGTGACGTGATCCGCTTCACCGCTTCCGCGAGGCCTTCGCGCTCGGCCACGGTCCTCGCGGACGGCTTTCGCGGGTGACGGAGCGCCTCAATCCGCGTGGCTGTCGAGCGAATGCGCAGGTAGCGCTCGAACATCCGAGGCTGGGCGGCTTTGAAACCGTCTGTCAGGGAGTCTCCGATGGGGAGAAAGAGCACGTCGGGTCCAAGCGGTTGAGCCGCTGGAGGCATGGCACCCGGCTGCCCAGGCAAGGTTACTCCCGCGCCAGACGGAATGAGAGCGCGCGCATCGCCCGGATGACGCGCCGCCCAGCGGGTCAGCGTGTTTCCGCCCATCGAATTCCCGGCGAGGATCGGCCGCTCGATTCCCATGGCAGCGAGGAACCCTTCGAGCTCGTCCGCTCGATCCGGTTCCTCGGCGTCCCGCGGTGAGTTCGAGGAGTGCCCGTGGTTCACGCTGTCATACGAGATGCAGCGGAAGCGGCCGCGAAAGTGCGCGAACTGCTGCCACCACGCCTCGCCACAGGAACTCATGCCGTGAAGGAACACCATCGGCTCTCCGGCGCCCTCCTCCTGGAAGTAAATATCTGTGCCGTTGACTTCGATCCAGGGCATGAGAACGCCTCCACCGTGATGGCCGTGATTCTACGCCGCCGTCCGGCGGCGCAAGTGAGCGTCCCCGGTTGTCGTCCAGGGCCGCCGCCCGTGACACGCGAAGAGGGAGGCGCTTGCGCGCCTCCCTCAGGACGGTGTTTGCGGTTGTGTCATCTGCGGCGGATGTATGTGCCCCCACTGATCAGGCTCACCAGGAGCATCACGGCCATCACCAGGAAGAACACCTTGGCGACGAAGATCCCCAGCCCACCAAAGAGCAGCACGCCGAGGAGCAAGAGCAGAAGCAGTGCGAGCATGGCGGGCTCCTAAAGGTGGGTGTGCGTTGACGTCGGGCGATCGACGACTTCGGTGCGTGTGGTGTCGCCACGGTAGAACGGGGCAAAGCTCGCGAGGAAGAGCAGGTACATCAGGATGCCGAGGAACCCGACTGCCATGAGTATCCAGCCGACGGCATTGATGTCGACGCCCTGCGCGGTGTAGTTCACCGCGAACGCCAGGACGGCGCCGACGGCGATGAGGAAGATGCTGATTCCAGCGGACATTCTCTTGTCCTCCTTTCCGGCTTCCGCCGGTACTGAGAGAAGGATGCGAGTTATCACCTTGCGACTGCGCCAACCGCGGCAATCGTTCCCATCGCGAAGCCGTAACAATGCCCTACGGCAACGAACCTGGCTTCCACGCCGCCGCCACAGGGCCCTTTCTCGCACCGGTTCGCTCCTGCCAGAGCAGCAGCGAACCCATCGCGATCACGCCTAATGAGTCCGACACCAGGTCGTGGATGGTGTCCCACCGCCCCTGTGCTCTCGCGGTGTGGAATACGGCGTCGCCGAGATACTCATAGATCTCCCAGCCCACGCCGAAGGCCAGCCCAATCGATGCCGCCAGGAACAGCCGGTCCGATGCCGGCCGTTGGGAACCGGCGCGCACGGCGAGCGCACGCAGGAGGTCGTACGTCCCGGCAGTGATTGCCGCAGTCCCAAGGAAATGCGTGACCTTGTCGTATTGATCGAGGCGGGCGTACAAGTCTCCGTCGGTCCCGAACACGTCCGCGAAGCAACAGACTACGACAATAACGTGCGTGAACCGCGAAAGGCCTCCCTCGGCTGCAAATGCCACCTCTCCCAGGAAGAGCGCAACGAATACCAGGCCAACCTGGAAAAAGAGGTATCCCCAGAAGTCCGTAAACCCCGGCTGGACCACCTCGGCCAGCCCGAGGTAGAGAAAGAGCCCACCGAGCCCCGCCAGGGAGTACCGGCTCCTCGTCGCGGCAAGCCTCACCGCTGTCGGCGGAGCCAGTACGGCGACCGGCGCCGTTCGGAACCACCCGCGCCGCAGCGCCATGGCAGGCGCGACGCTGATGACCGAGCCAACTACGCCATCCAGCCAATAGTGGTTCCCGGTGGCAACGACAGTCGTGCCCATGACCACGCCTGGACCGGTCATGACGGCCCAGCGCCTCCAGCCGCTCAGCGGAAGACTCAGGACGTATCCGCTCAGCGCCAGCCAGCCGACGTGGAGACTGGGCACTGCAGCCAACTCGTTAACATACGCATGCTCGTGCCCCGCAAGGGCGACTGTGTCCTCGATCCCGAGACCGGTCATGAGCCGGGGCGGGGCGACAGGGAAGGCGGCGATTAAGAGCACCGCGGGCACCGTGGAGAGGCCAAGGGCGTTCCGATACAGGCGATAACGTCCGCGGTCAGTGAAGTAGAGCCCCACCAGCAGGCCAACGACGATCGCCAGGAAACCCTGCGAGTACGCGAAGTTCCAGAGGCCGCCGACATCTGCGCGCGCGAGTGCCGATTGCACCCGCGGTTCGAAGAAGACCCCAAGACGACGCTCAACGCTGATCACCCTGGCGGCGTTCGCGCTGGCCGCTTCCAGCCCACCCGCAATCCACCAGCGCGACCACTCATAGGCAAGGAAGCCAACCACCACAAGTCCGGCCTCCCTTGGAAAGCCGGACCGCTCCTGCTCTGCGCGTCCCGGCCAGAAGGTCAGATACAGCCCGACTCCAGCGATCGCGAGGGGAATGGTGACGTGGCCAGTCTGGAGGAATGCTCCGAACCCCCCGCCAGCCAGCACAAGCGCCGCCGGCCAGCCGGCATGCCGCGCAAACGCCCACAGCGTCATCGCCAGGCACACCGTAAGCGTCGTCGCCTCCACCGGGGAGGCCAACCGGTGGAAGCGAACGAGTTCGAAGAAACCGCTCAACGCTGTTCCCCCACGCGGAGTAGGCATAACCTAGCCCCCGCATCACGGCGCCGCATCAGCCATTCGGGTGAGTGAAATAGGACAGACAGGTCCAATTCCTGCGCGTAAGCTCCGCGCACATGAAAGTCGGCGTACTGCAGTTCTTTTCCTGGTCGCGGCGCATCCCCCTCGAAACCGTCTACCAGCGCGCATTCGAACGCATCGCGATCATGGACGAAGGTGGCTACGACGGTGTCTGGCTCGCCGAACACCACTTCAACACCTACAGCGTGTGCCCGTCACCTCATCTGATGGCAATGAACGTTGCCGCCCGCACCAGGAATCTTCGTGTCGGGCTCGCCGTCTCGCTCGCCGTGTTCTACAACCCTCTCCGCCTGGCCGAGGAAATCGCTCTACTGGATATGCTCTCTGGAGGCAGGATCAACTGGGGCGCGGGCCGCGGCTTCGATCCTTCGGAATTTCGTGCCTTCAAGGTAGATGTCGCCGAAAGTGCGGCCCGCTTCCAGGAAGCGGTCGACATCGTGCTCGCTGCCTGGACGAACGAGAAACTCACCTACCACGGCCAGTTCTGGGATTCCGAGGACGTCGAAGTCCTCCCCAAGCCCATGCAAAAGCCTCATCCGCCCACCTGGCTTGCCGCAACTTCGCCCGAAGCCATCGACCGCGCGGCCAGCAGGGGCCACACCATCCTGATGGACCCGCACGCCACGCACGATGAAATCCGCGAGAAGCGCGCGCTCTACCAACGGACCCTCGAGTCGCACGGCCACTCGATAACTGGCCGCGACATCCCGATGGCCCGTCTGATCGCCATCGCACCCACGGAAGAACAGGCCAAGCAGGTGGCGTACGAAGGCGCGCGCTGGACCGTCGGCTCGTACGCAAAAGGCATGCACGAAAACCCGATCGAACGCTACGTGAACCAGGTCATGGTCCACGGCACGCCGGAATCAGTCACCGACAAGCTCCTGGCGCTCAAGGAAGAGCTGCCCATCAATTACCTCCTCGCCGCGCCGTTGAGCCATGAAAGCTTCACGCTGTTCACCAAGAAAGTCCTGCCCAGGCTCGTGTGACCGCGTTCGTTGACTCGGTCATCGAGTCACCGGCTATGCTTCCTCTTGTGGATTACGAACAACTCCTTGCCGGCCGTACCCGGCTCATGCAGGCCAGCGCCATCCGGGAAATCCTCAAAGTGGCATCTTCACCGGGCATGATCTCTCTCGCCGGCGGCCTTCCCGCCGCTGAGAGCTTTCCGCTCGAAATCATGGAAGAGCTTCTGGGCTCCGTGCTCGGGAAGTATGGTTCAAAGGCGCTTCAATACGATGCAAGCGAAGGCTGGGGCCCGCTCCGCGAAGCGCTCGTCCCTCACCTCGCTGCCCGCCATGTTGAAACCACGAGCGACGGCGTCCTGGTCATGAGCGGGTCACAAAGCCTCCTCGATGGCATCGGCAAAATCCTCATATCTCCCGGCGACTACGTCGCCGTCGAAGCCCCGACCTACCTGGGCGCACTCCAAGCGTTCAACCCCTACGAACCCCGCTACGTCGAGATCGAAACGGATGAGGACGGCCTCATCCCAGAATCGCTGGATACAGTGCTCTCCCGGCAGCGCGTGAAGTTCGTCTACCTCGTCCCGACGTTCCAGAACCCCACAGGCCGGACTCTGCCGCTTTCCCGTCGTAAGCAGGTCGCCGAAATCCTTAAGCGCCACGAGACGCTCCTGGTAGAGGACGACCCGTACAGCGACCTGCGCTACTCCGGGGAGCCGGTCCCGCCCATCAAGTCGCTCGCGCCCGACAACGTCGCGTACTCAACCACCCTGTCAAAAACGTTCGCGCCCGGCCTTCGCATCGGCGTCTGTGTCGCCCCGGAATTCATCCAGCGCTGGCTTGTCACCGGCCGCCAGGGCGTGGACCTGCACACGAACACGCTTGCCCAGGCGCTCGCGGCCGAATACCTCACCGGGGGCTACCTTGAACGCCAGCTCCCAAGAATCATCGAACTGTACGCGCCCCGCCAGCAGGCCATGCTCGACGCTCTTGAACGTCATCTGCCGGAAGACTTCTCATGGTCCCGCCCAGAGGGCGGCATGTTTGTCTGGATCGAAGGCCCGAAGGGCTTCGATGCCGTGGAGCTTCAGAATCGAGTTATCGAACGTGGCGTCGCCTTCGTGCCTGGCCGCTACTTCTACGTCAATGAAGAAGTGGGTGCTGCTACGCTGCGCATGAACTTCACCGCAGCGGACCCCGATACGATTGAACACGCCGTCAGCGTGATCGCCGATGCCATCGCCGAGCAACTCGACACTACGAGGGTTGCCTGACGCGGCCACGTTCCAGCCTGATAGAATCGCCGCCACCGCGAGCGGTCGCGCCGGCGGGCCATCACCTCGGGGGAGTCACGAATTGGCCACACTGGATTCCAGGGCAGAGCCGGCCCGGCGGCCTCCCGAGACATCGCCCGCCGAAGCAACCGATCTCTCCGAAGAACTCATCAGGTCTGGGCCTAACACTGCGCTGCTGCGGCACGCTCGGTCATCACGGTCGCCTGCTTCGGCACTTGCCCTCCAACGGCTGGCAGGCAATCGCGCCGCCTCGCGGCTGGTCGCCCATCGCAGTCCAATCCAGCGTGTTGGAGCGATCATCACTGCTCAGGCCAAGTCGGGCACCTCCGCGCATCCGACGCTGACCAAGGGCGGCACGAACAACCCCGAAGCTGTCACCGAAGCACAGCAAAAGCTTGCGACTTCCCCCGGAGGACCGACAACCCTCACCGCGAACGGCGTGTTCACTGACGAGACCGAGACGGCGGTGAAGGCCTTCCAGAAGAAGAACGGCAAGACGGAGTCCGGCATAGTCGACAAAGCGACATGGGACCTTCTCGACGCCCAGGGGAAGAGCAGCGTGGGGCGCGTGGAGCGTGAGTGGGAGGAAACCCTCGACGGGACCACCTACGGGATGACCTCGAAGTACTCGTACAAAATCGATTCGACAAAGATCCTGGTCACCGTCGGGATCAACTTCGTCGCCGATTCCACAAGCCCGCCGGCCGATGTCGGAGCCGTGGTTGGGCCATGGAAGCGCAGCATCTATGCCAAGTGGAACCAGTTCCAGGCAGTCAAGGACGGCTCGACGGAAAAGCGCGACATCGAGTTCGAAATCGTGTCGTCTGGTGGCAACACCGTGAACGTCATCAACGAGGATGGACAGTCCGACGCCGGCAACTGGTACGTCCAGGACATGGTGAATTACCCGAACGTCCCGGCCCACGAATTTGGGCACATGATCGGGCTCGCCGATGAGTACAAGCAGTCCGAGACCGAGTACCGGCGACTTCATCCCGGTGCGAGCGAGTCGTCGATTACCGCGGCGAAGGGCGCCACCTACGGAGGGGACCAGTACACCAACGAGGGCTCGATGATGGGAATGGGCTCACTCAAAGATCACCCGGACCGCACCGACGACCCGGAGCCGCGCCACGTCCGCGAGTTCGTCAGCTTTGTTGAAAAGTTCCTCGGCGGCACATGGGAGGCGAAAAAGAAGTGATCGCACTCCGAAGAAGCGGCGGCATGCGGCCCCCGCAATACCGCGAAATCCTGGAGATCCAGGGCGACGGGACGTTTCGCATGTGGCGGTCTGTCAGCCTGGCCTCTGGGCTCCCATCACCGGTCGGCCGCTTCAGCGGCGTCCTGCCCGCGGATACGCTCGCGGTCCTCAGACGTGCTGCGAGCGCCGCGGCGAAAGACGGCTCCCGAAGCCTCACCGTCTCTCCCGACTCGCCCGTTGACGTGCTCGAAGCGGACGGGGCTTCCATCACACTCGGCATGCGCGACCCGGGTATTGGCGCATGGAAAGACCTGGCAGCACTCGTTCGCCCCCTCCTGAAGCAACTGACGGACCATCCTGAAGCAGCCATGGCGATAGAAATCGACGGCTCCGGCGCCCGGCTTGAGCATCGCGGCACGGAAACCATCGATGTCGACCTGAGCGCACTGCAGGTGCGCGCCGTTCATTGGCGAGGCGACCAGTCCGAGGGTCGTTGGACCGCCGACGGCGCGCCGGGAAACGCGACAACGGCCGGTCCAGGCTGGACCTTCGAGCTTCCTTTCAATCATGGCTTCGACCTGGAACCAGGAGACCGCATCGTCGTCTACGCGCTCTTCTCTCTGAAGAACGGCGACGCCTTCGTCCCGGTTAGTATCCAAACTCCCTGACCCGGACCTTCACTGCATTCGCAAGAGACGTCGAATGCTGTGGCGCGTCTCCACGGACAGGCGAAGCAGATCCGCAGCCCAGTACGGGGCAACGTGCAGCAGCCACCAGGGCGGGGGAAAGCCAGACAACTCGGTCAGCAGGCTCTGGCTGGCCGCCGGGAACGGCCTCGTGCCGGGCTCGTTCCCTGGCAGCCACATATAGCGGTTCAAGCTGTAGTGGACGCTAGGCGGCGCCACGACGAAATCACGCTTGCCTGACTGCACATCGAATCCTCGGCCAAGCCTGTCCTTCCCCCGCCCATGACGCACGGCGGGCCGCTCGAAGTAGAGATGATACCCGCCGCTTCCAGTGCGGCATGCCACCATCTCGTCTGGCCGCAGTCTCCAGTGCTCGGCCAGCGCGGCCAGGTCTGGCGGGGCACCGTTACGCACATCCGCGTCGACCAGCAGCAAGCTGGACGCCAGGATGCCGACATTGGCGTTCGGCCATCGTGCCCACCATCGGCGGATGGTCGAAACGTCGGTCGTGGCCTGGTCCCTGGGTACGAGTGGGTGCTTCCCGCGCCGCCAGCATTTCGGGTGCGCGCATCCGCAACTGCACACCCATTGAGACGTGGGCCAGTGCATCGGGAACACGCGCAGGCCTAACGCCGCGTAATGCTCGGCAGCCGCCAGCAGATCTCCACTGTCATCCCTCGACTCATGCGCGTTCATCGCAACAACCTGCTCAGGACTTTCGCAGCGCGCCCCGGCGGACTTCCGAACCGAAGCATCCAGCGGAATTCGTCCGGCGTCGTCCGGCCGGTCACTGTGACCCGCGGCAGGAAGAACGGGTCAGTCCGCCAGCCATTGATGCCCGGGCGGCTAACGCACGCGACCTCGAACCCGGCACCCCGAATATCAGCCCGCTCCGCCGGGCCAGGTCTGCCGGTCGGATACGCGAATGACGTGACTTCCCGGCCGATTTTCGAACTCAGCCTCTGGCGGGCACATGCGGCCTCTGCGGGTAATCCCCGGAGGCCGACCTCAACCTCCGCCGGGATTCCATTGAATGACCACTCAGTCTCGTCGAGGAATGCTGTGGCTGGAACACCCGCCGATTGAAGCGCGGGGAACGCCACCTCCCCCAGTTCGTCCAGTGGAGCGTCGAGCGTGAGCACCACAGTGTCCTGCTCTGGCGGAGAATCAGACGACAGTCGCTGCACATACTGCCGGAGTGTTGCTACTTCCAGACCGCTTGTCCGCAGGCTCCGCAGTTGCTGCTCGAATGCCGTCCGGCTGACCGCCTCCGCGTCTCCATGGCCATCCCCGGCGAAGGCCGGGTACCGCAGGACCCGCAGGCGCGCCGTCATGCGTCGCCATGCGTCGTTGTCAGCCACTGCGCCTCGGACGCCGCGGACGCGCCAGTACGCCTGTGACCACGTGCTTAGCGTCCCCGTCCCGGGCACCCGATCGGGGATCGCGCCAAGCAGCCGGAAGAGAGCCATCGGAAGCGGCCAACCGGCGATGACCGGCAACAATCGCGATCGCAAACCGATACCCGAAGTCACGCCGCCGATGTGAAGAAACGGCCGCATCTGCGGATACGCCTCCCAGAGCGTCACATTAGCCCGGCCATATCCTTCGGCATCGCGAAGGACCTGCTCGGTCGACTTTGTGAACCCCTGCGTAGCCCGCGCACCGCCGGCGTAGCAGACCGGGAGACCAGCCCGTGTCAGCCGATAGCCGAGCTCGATGTCCTCGCTCCGGCGCAGCCGCTCATCGAATCCGCCGATGTCTCGAAACGCGTCCGTGGGCACTGAGAGGTTTCCGGTGAACACATCGAGAAAGGTCGGTGGCAGGCCGCTCTCGTGACGCCGCTTGACGGCCTTCCAGAACCCCACCGACCGCGAGGGCATCCCGCGTCGCAGGGCAACGGTATCGATAGAACCGATGACCAGGGCCGGCGTGCGCGCCTGGGCCTCAGCGTGGGCACGAACCGCGCCGGCAGCCAGCACGATGTCATCATCGATGAAGAGGACCGCCGCACCGCGAGCCACGGCTGCCCCACGGTTCCGCGCGGCGCCGGGCCCCTGCCGGCTCTGTTCGATCCCTCGCACCTGTAACCCGGCCGACGAGTCCGCAACGACCTGTGCCGATTCGTCGGAGCAGCCATCCAGCACTACGACGACTTCGAAGTTCCCAGTGAACTCCTGACTTGCCAGCGCGCGGAGACACCGGCGCAGCATCTTCGCGCGGTTATGCGTCGGGATGACCACAGTGATCGCGGGTGTTTGGTCAGTGGTCACGTGCATCCGCAAGCCGAATGGTCGAAGTCGAGCGCGAGGAACTGCTGCTTCGCCGCGGCGATTCTACGACCAGTTGCAGCAGGCCGGCCTGGCGCCTTGCTGGGCAGTCAGTCACCCGAAATTATGTGACGGCACTTCCTCGATGAAGCCCGGCAACGGACAGGGCCGGAACGACTCCGCAATGATGTTCGGGAACCCGCTCTGCTCGTTGTCCACCCGTCCTCTCACGATGACGAACGGTGTGGCTCTGACCAGTTCACGCTGACGCTCCTGGAGCGGCGTGTAGACCACCAGGTTCGCCAGCCCGAACTCGTCCTCAAGCAACATGAACATCACTCCACTGGCCGTCGACGGACGCTGGCGCGTTACCACCATCCCCGCCATCTCAACCATCATCCCTTCCGGCAGCCGGTTCGGGTTATGCACACCGCCAAGGTGCCTGCTTGTAATCAGGCCCTCATGCAGCAGCGGCCGCACAAGGTGCATCGGGTGGCGCCCCGGGCTCAACCCAAGCCGTTCAACATCCCATGCCAACGTCTGCCACGGAGAGAGGCCCGGAAGCCGAGCCATGTCCTGCCCGGTCGATAAATCAAGAGCAAGTTGAACTAATCGCTTGTTTTTGGGAGTGCTTCTTCCACGTGATCCTCCGTGACCTCGCGAAGTCTCGGTGACCTCCGTGTCTCCGTGGTGCTCAAACCTCGAAACCTCCGTGCTCTCAGTACCTCCGTGGTGAACCTTCGCCTCGGTCAGCAAACCGAGCTGCCAGAGCAGCTCTCGCCGCGGCAGGCCGAAGTCCTCCATCGCGCCAGCCCGGATGAGCATCTCCGCCTGCTCGCGCGAAACACCGGTGCGCACAAGGAAATCCCGAAGCGACCGGTAGGGCCCGTTCCCCTCGCGCTCCTTCACAATCCGCGCGGGCAACGTCGTGTATCCCGGTGAACGGTGATGCTGGCGGACATCTTGCCAGTCTCCACCGAGGCCCTTCGCTTGCTGCAACCCAAGGCGGATATTGCCGTCTTCGGGATAGGCGCCGGCATGACTCATATTGATGGATGGCGGAAGCGTCTCGATGCCGCGCCGCGCCGCATCCTGCATCAGCACCTCCGGCGAATAAAACCCCATCGGCTGAGCGTTCAGCAGCGCGCTGTAGTACTCCGCCGGGTAGTAGTACCGCAGCCACGTCGATTCATAGGCGAGTAGCGCGAACGCGACCGCATGGCTCTTCGGAAAGCCAAACGCCGCAAACGCCGCCATCTTGTCGAATGCGACTTTCGCCGCCTCACGGCTCAGGCCCTCCCGGTCGGTGCCTTCGTAGAACTCGTTGGCAATGGCCTGCATCGCCTCCGAGGATCGCTTCCGGCTCATCGCCCGGCGCAAACGGTCGGCCTGCCCTGGCGTGAACCCGGCAACCGAAGTCGCGATCTGGAGCACCTGGTCCTGGTAGAGCACGTGGCCAAGCGTCTCGCCCAGGCACCATGCCAGCTTCGGGCCAAGTTCTGGGTGGCCGTAGTCCACATCAACCGTTTCGCCGCGCGCCAGCGCTTCGCGGTAGTACATGTAGGGGCGAAAGGCGCCGGCCATGATTGGCCCCGGCCGGATAATCGCGACCTGCACGGCGAGGTCGTCCAGGTTTCGAGGCTGCGTGCGCGGCAGCGTCTGCACCTGCGCGCGGCTCTCGATCTGGAAGACACCCATCGTGTCTCCCTCGCGGATCGACTCGTAGATCTCGGGGCTGTCGTGCGGAATGCGCCCCAGGTCGACACGGATACCCTTCTCCTCCTCGATGATGTCCAGGCACTCATCCACCGCCGAGAGCATTCCCAGCGCCAGGAAGTCGATCTTCACGAAACGCGCGTCATCCGCCGAATCCTTGTCCCACTGGCAGACGAACCGTCCCTCCATCCGCGCCGGCTCAACCGGCACCACCGACGAGAGCGGCTCCGCGGAGATGACTACCCCGCCCACATGCTGGCCGATGTGCCGCGGGAAACCCGCGACCTGCCCTGCAAGCTCCACCATGTCGCGCCAGATTGGCGCTCCGACGAGATGGCGCAATTCGGGTACGCGCGTCATCTCCTGGGCGATGTCCGTCGCATTCGCGAAGTGGTCACCGAGCTTGTTCAGCTTCGCCAGCACCGGGATGGGAAGCCCGAGTGCCTTCCCGATATCCAGCACAGCGCTGCGGAAACGGTACGTCGGGAAAGCGGCCACAATTGCCGCGTGCTCCTCCCCGTAGCGGTCGTAGATGCGCTGCAGCACCTGGTCGCGGATGTCGCGCGGAAAATCGAGATCGATGTCCGGCAAAGAATGCAGCTCCTCGTTCAGGAAACGCTCGAGGTACAGGTTGTTCCGCACCGGATCGATGTGGGAAAGCCCGATCAGGTAGCAAACGATCGAACTCACCGACGAGCCGCGACCGCGACCCACCGGCCGTTCGTCCGGCGCCAGCCGGGAATCGCGCCCGCGGATCTCCACCGCGATTTCATTGACCAACTCCAACAGGTCCCAGTAGACAAGGAAAAACCCGGCAAGCCCGTGCTTCTCGATGAGCGCAAGCTCTCGCTCCAGCCGCTCCTTTGCTTCGGTGTAGAGAGTGCCGTCGGACGGGTAGTACTTCCGCCGGAACGCCCGCTCGCAGATCCCTCGAAGGTGCGTATCGAGCGTGTTCCCCTCCGGGACCGGGTAGTCCGGCAGGTTGTAAGGCAAGTCCGTCGTCAGATCGAACTTGCAGCGCTCAGCGATTCTGACCGTGTTCGAAACCGCGTGAGGGTAGCGGGCGAAGCGCCGCTCCATCTCTTCGGCCGGCTTCAAAAAGAACTCCGAATTCGCCCGCCGCACCTGGTGCGAACTGTCGAGCGTCATCCGGTGTCGCACCGCCACCAGCACATCGTTCAGCCGGTGCCGCGTGCGCACGTGGTAGTGGACGTTGTTCGTCGCCACTACCTCTATGCCGAGTTCGTCAGCAAGATAGGCAAGCGCCGCCAGCCGCTCCGAATCACCGAACACGTCGTGGCTCTGCAACTCGATGTAAAAACGATCGCTGAAGACCTCGCGGTAGCTGGTAGCAAGTGCTTTCGCAACGAGCGGCTGCCCCAAAACCAGCTGTGCCAACGCCGATCTGTCGCAGCCCGACAGCACAATCAGCCCTGCATTCAGTTCGAACAGCCACTCCTGCTCTACCACCGGCGTGTCCTTCCCATGGACACGGTAGGCGCGGCTGATCAGTCTGCAGAGGTTCCGGTACCCCTCGACATCCTGTGCCAGTACCGTGACGTGCGCCGCCTCCGGCAAGGACGGCCCAAGCACCGAGAGCTCCGCCCCGGTAATCGGCCGCAGTCCACGCTCCTTCGCCGCCTTCGCGAACTCCATCGCGCCATACAGGTTGTCGTGGTCAGTCAATGCGAGTGCCGGGTAGCCCAGCTGTAGCGCCCGATCGATCAGTTCGTCAGTCGCACTCGCTCCCTCGCGCAACGACCAGCAAGAGTGCGCGTGAAGCTCGACGTACGAGGTTTGCACGGGGACTGAGGCCGGTGCGCACTCATCGCTACCTGCGGAAGGCTGTTCACGGCCAGCTTGCTGCTCCACGGCAACCATGCCGCCGGGGCCTGACGGGTAGACGTGTGGCGTGCGAGCCATCGAGGGAGTATAGAACGTTTGTTCTGTACTGTCAGGCACGGGAACACTCTTGCGATAGTGCCCAGCCCAGCCCAGGCCAACACCGGCATGGCGAATGTGTGTCAGTTTTCCCGCTAGGGGTTTCCCCGTGTTGTCAAAAAGAGATAGGAAAGGCTACAGTCCACTTCCGTAGTTCACGGACGAGTAGTTGTTATGTTTGCAAAGCTCAGTGTCATCTTCGCGGTTGTCTTGCTCGCGGCGGCTGCCCTGGCAAATTCCGGCCAGTCCGCCCTGGCCGACAGCCCACCACCCACTGGCCCCGCGAAGGTACTGACCCTGAACCCCACTTCCGGAGTTGTCGGCACCGTGGTCACTGGCGAACTTTTCAATGCTCCGCCGAACGACTTCATCACCGTCATCTTCAAAATCCCCGGCGACCCCGTCCTGACCACTGGCACCACCGACGCGAACGGCTACCTCAAGGTCACTTTCACTATCCCCTACGTGCCCGGGGGCGGCACCTACCCGGTGTTCTTCACCGACTTCAAATGCTCCTGCCAGATCGCCGCCGACTTCACCGTGATCAACAGCAGGCCGACGCCGACTCCCACGGCCACACCCACGACACCGCCTGGCGCAACCCCGACGCGTACGCCAACGCAACCGCCCTCGACCGCGACCGCGTTGCCGACTTCAACGCCTTCGCCAACACCCGGCGTCCCGGTCCTGGGCACCACCCCGTCCGGAGGTGGCCCGGGACCGAACATGGGCGTCCTCGCACTGGGCTTCCTTTCGGTGCTCGTCGTCCTCTCGTGGTTCGCCGCGACTCGGCGCGGCCCATCTGCGCCAGCGCTCGCTCGGGTGAACCCGGAAGACCCCGGTCCTGACTACTCCACGGAACTCGACCTTCCGACGCTCGACTCGTTCCGCCGGTCAAGCGCGCGACCAGGTCGGTCCAGCGGCCGTCGCCACGGCCTCGCCTGGGCCGCTACCGCCGCCGGAGCGGCCGTTGCAGGCATTTTTCTCTTACGACGGAAGTAAGTCCCGCATCCGCAGCCTTAGTGAAGGTGAGACCTGAGCTTTCGTTCTCACGTCTCACCTACTTTTCTATTCACCCAGCCGCTGGCGATCCTTCGGTACAGGCTGGCCCTTCAGTTTGGGCCCGTACTCCTCGTGTGGCGGCACTTCCTCGCCAACCACGTAGAGGAAGTAGTAGACCCCGAAGTTTCCCACGTGCTTGAACCGCTTCTTGATGTCGGCCAGTTGCGAATCGAACGGCCGCATCGCTTCCAGATACTTCGCGAAGGTGCCGAACTCCTTCTCTGCGGCGAGCATCGCGCCTGCATTGTGGATAGTCGCCTCCACCTTGCGCCCGTTACGGATGATCCGGGCGTCGGCCAGTAGCCGGTCCACATCCTCCGGCGAGTAGGCCGCAACCTTCGCGGGATCGAAACCGTCGAATGCTTCGCGGAACCCCGGCCATTTGTTCTCGATGACCTTCCAGTTCATCCCTGACTCGAAGACGGCCTTGGAAAGGACATCCAGGTAGTCGGCAGGCTTCGTCGGTTTGATCTGAATCGGCGCGTCCATGAGTTCGGCTCCCGAGCGAAATCGCAAGGGAGCGTAGCAGATCGTTCGCCGCCTGCACCGGATCAGCCGGGCAGTTCAACCGTCAGGTTCGCAACCGTCGCGTCGCGTTCAACGTCGTTGTCCAGGCGAATTTCGAGGTCGAGCAGCCTCGTCCCGTCCTCTTGCCGTTTGGCGACCACCCAGCCGCGCGAAGTGATGATATCGCCCAGGCAGTTCGGCCCGTTCATCGAGAACCGGAGCTTGCGCAGGAACGCTTCCGGGCCGGCCCAGTCAGTTGCCAGCCGCCCGAACAGTCCCTCGTAGAACATCGTGTTGAGGAAGATGTCGCGCGCACCGCTCGCCTTCGCGAAGTCGCGGTCGTGATGGATGGGGTATAGGTCCCGCGTCCCCGCGACGTCGATCATCAGCGCGCGCATCGTCACCGGGAAACTCAGGGGGGGCAGTTGGTCGCCTTCCCGGACATCCTCCCACCGCCTCGTCACGAACGTCGCAGTCATCGTGAGGCATCCTTCGGCCGGTAGCGCAGGAGCACCAGCGTTGAACGTCCGATAAGCCGGTCGCCGACCTCCGTCCGGTACTCGGTCACGCTGGTGATGAACACGCCTTTGCCGACGCGTACCGCCTTTTCGCCGGTGACCTGGGTCGTCATGTTCCGCATCTTAATCCGGCCGTCTCCGGGCCCAAACGGCGCGAGGTACTCTGCTTCCTGGCCGGCGACGGTGTTCACGGTGTAGCCGAACTCGTCGCAGATGGCGTGCACCGAGCCGGCCGACGCGGCGGCGCCGTTCAATGCATCCACCTCCCTGTCGTGCCGCTGCTGCACGTATTCGGGCGTCCACCAGGCAGCGAAAGTGAACGCGAACAACGCCTGCGGCGGCGCGATCAGCCTCCCGAACCGTGTCGTCTTCGCATACTCGGCGTCCCAGTACACCGGGTTCGCGTCCTGCGCGACTTCGCAGAACCGGTGGATGGCTGTCTCGGTGATCGGGTCCCGCGTCATCCGGAACGGGCCCCAGACGTTCAGCAGCGGTGCACACCGTTCGAGGAACTGGGTAGTTGATCCGGTCACGGGCATGGTCATGGTCAGAGCCTCGAAAAGTCGGCTGGACGCTTCTCTCGGAACGCGGCCACCGCTTCGAGATTCGCCGGGCCGCCGCTCAGCCTCCGTAATCCCTCGTTCTCCGAGTCGTTCGCCCGATGCATGCCCTCCCTGTGTGGACCGACCAGAAGTGCCTTCGTCGCGAGCAGCGAAGCCAGCGGCAGCTTTGCCAGCGCCCCCGCGTACTCCATGACACGTTCGAGGAAGCCCTCGTCCGGATAAACGTCGAGCGCCAGGCGGTCGGTCTTGCACTGCTGCGCCGGCCACCACTCGGCGCCAAGCAGGAATCGCGCCGCTGCCTGCGGGCCCATGATGCGCGGGAACGTGTACGTGCTTGCCCCCTCTGCCGTCAGTCCGAGCGTGGAGAACGGGCAACGCAGACGTGCGCTCTCAGCCATGAACGCCGCGTCGGCGAGCCCAACCACTGTCGCGCCCCAGCCAACGCCAAGGCCGTTCACCGCGCAAATGAACGGCTTCGCGAAGTCGATCACGACATCGACGAGGCCTTTGAAGCCGTACGTGTAGCTTGCGCGCTGCAGGGGCGCTCCGCTGAGGTCCGCGCCCGCGGAGAACGCCCGTCCCGCACCAGTGAGGACGACGACGCGTGTAGCCTCGTCTTCCTGCGCCTCCAGCATCCGCTCGGCCATCAACTCAAACTGGTCCTGGTTGAACGCGTTCAGCACCTCGGGCTTATCGAGTGTCAGGAGCCGGACGCCATTGCGGAGTTCAGAACGGATCACGCAGCCTCCCCGGCGAAGCCGAAAGTCGATTTGGTGCGCCGAACTAGAGCACGCGCCCGCCTGCACGGTCAATGCCAGCCCGGCGCCAGCTTGTCCGGCCGGGGAGGCGACCCCCAACGGCGTTCTGCTACGCTTTCACGCACGAGAGGGCAGCAGGACAGGAGGAAGTCATGTCTGCAAGCCCTGGCGCGCGCCTCGGAGGCGGCCGCGCCGCTGAAGTGTTCGACTACGGCCCCGGCCGAATCATCAAGTTGTTGCGCGAGCCCGGTCCCGCGGAATGGCTCGACCGCGAGGCTACCGCCCAGACTGCCGCCCGCGAGGCTGGCATCGCCGCACCGGAAGTGTTCGGCCTTGAACACATCGACGGGCGCCGCGGCATTGTCATGGAGCGAATCGAAGGCCTCGACGGGCTCACCACCATCGACCACAAGCCCTGGCGCGTCTGGGCCGTCGGGCGCGAGACGGGCCGCCTGCACCGGCAACTCAGCGCTGTAGCCGCCCCGCCCATGCTCCGCGGCATCCGGGCTTACGTGTCCGAACGACTCGATTCGCCCCGAGTGCCCGCTGCCGCGCGCGCACGGTTGCACTTCATCCTCGAACGCGCTCCCGACGGCGACCGGCTCTGCCACTTCGATTTCCACCCCGGCAACGTCATCGAGTCACCGTCGGGACCAACGGTTATCGACTTCGCGAACGCTGCCAGCGGACACCCGATGGCTGACCACGCACGGTCGATTATGACCTTCCAGGCCGGCCAACCGGCGGACGACACGCCGCTCAAGCAGCGGATGCTTGTCGCGATCGGCCGTGGCCTGGCGAGGCGCGCCTACATCTCGGGTTATGGTCCTGTCGACCTGCAGGCACTGACGCTGTGGATGCCGCTCGTCATCGCCGCGCGCCTCGACGAGGACGTGCCTCAGGAGAGAAAGCGGCTATTGAGGATGCTGAGCAGAAGCCTGCACGCGGCGGAAGCAGCCCTTTAGCCTCCGGGACGCGCCCAGCGATTCCCGTCGTCGGAGACTTCCGCCTCCCCGGACGGCTCTCCGGCGGTGGAAGGTGTGTCCGAGTCGTCCCCCGGGTGGTCGCCGGCGCGCAGGCGAGGGTCGCCGAAGCGAAGGTTCGGCTTCAGTTCGTGCCCCGGCTCCGGATGTGGTTCCGCGGCAACATGTACGACGCGCTCCGAAGCCGGCTTGAACTGCGAGAGGTCTGCCCCGATGAGCGACGAGAGCGACGGCTGTGCCTCGATGCCTTCGGCGGCGGGCAGCCCGGCCGCGAACGGACTTCGCTCGCGTTGCTGGATGCGGTCCCAGACCTCCCGATGGCCGCCGGTCACCAGGTGTCCGTCGGCCAGCTCTTCCACCCTCCCGGCGAGCTCCATGACCAGCCGGTCATGGGTGCAGGTCACAATGGTGATGCCCTCTGCCCGAGCCAGTTCGCGCAGCAGCCCGAAAACCGCGGTCGCAGTCGCAGAATCGAGTTCGCCCGTCGGTTCGTCGGCGAGGATGAGTGACGGTTCGGTCGCCAGGGCCCGTGCGATTGCCACCCGTTGCTGCTCACCGCCAGAAAGTTCATACGGCCGATGGTGCGCCCTGCGTCCCAACCCAACGAACTCCAGCGCCCGCTGCACTTTCTGTTGCCGGTCTCCGTACCCGACGCCCGCGATCCGCAGCGGCAACTCGACGTTCTCCCGCGCCGAGAGCAGCGGCAGAAGCCCGAACGACTGGAAGATGAATCCCAGCTTATGCCGGCGCAGCTTGTCGAGTTGCCCCTCGGACATCGTGTCCACCCGCTCGCCGTCGATGCTGATTTCGCCCTCGGTCGGCCGGTCCAGCCCCGCCATCAGGTTCAGGAGCGTGGTCTTCCCCGACCCCGAGCGGCCGATTAGAGCCAGGAACTCGCCGCTCGCCACCGAAAGGTGGATGTCGCGGACAGCCCACACTTCCTCGCTGCCGACCTTGAAACGCCGGGAGACGCCTTTGACTTCGATCGCGCTTCCGCCGGCCACTAGGCGTCCCTCCGCGTTACCCGCGGCGTGCCGTCCGGGAGCACTTCTATCCGTCCTTCCCCCATCAGGACGCGGGCGCGCTCATGAATGTTCAGCCGGTCGAGATACTCCCTCGGCACCTGCAGGCGGCCCGCCGCATCGATGAGCACATATTCATCGTGCGTCACTTCGGTCTTGTTCCCTTCAAACCTGACGCGCCGGAACACCTCGGTGCTGGTGCGGCCGTCCCGGATCGCGACCACCCGGTCCACACGCGCCGCGATGTCCGGATCGTGGGTCACGATGACGATCGTCGTCCCAAGGTCGCGGTTGAGCGTCCGAAACACCTCATACACGGTGTCGGCGCCAACCGAGTCGAGTTCGCCGGTCGGTTCGTCGGCGAGGAGCAGCGGGGGCCGGTTCGCCAGGGCCACCGCGATGGAGACCCGCTGTTGTTCGCCGCCTGAGAGTTGCTCCGGACGGTGGTGCATGCGGTGGCCCATGAGCACCAGTTCCAGCAGTTCCGTCGCCCGCTTGCGTGCTTCCCCGGCCGGCATCCCGTCGAGCACCAGCGGCACTTCGACGTTCTGGACCGCTTCCAGGTAGGGCACGAGGTTCCGGCCCGTCTGCTGCCAGACGAAACCCACCTTCTTGCGCCGGTAGCGCACCATCTCGCCGGACGACATGGTGAGGAGGTCTTCGCCACCGACGAAACAGCGGCCGGCCGACGGGGTATCCAGGCCGGCGAGAATGTTCAGCAATGTGCTCTTGCCCGAACCCGACGCGCCCACAATCGCCATGAACTCGCCGGCCGCCACTTTCAAGTCCAGCCCGCGCAGCGCGACTACTTCAAGGTTCGCCGTCTTGTAGATCTTGAAGAGATCTTCGCAGCGGATATACAGGTCGTCAGTCACAAGCCAACCTGCTTCGAACTCGGTGTGAGGGGACGCTCGACCATCATATTTCGCCGATCCTGAGGGCGCGGTGCACGGCCAGCCGTGAATAGACCGCCGCGAGTGACGCGATTGTGCCGATGAACACCACTGCCAGCAATCCGTAAACAGTCAGCACGGCACTCCAGCTTACCTGCGAGACCAGCGGCGGCACCGGGTCCGTCCCGGATTCGGTGACACCGAGATACCCGATCATCAGCCGCCCCAGCGGGAAGCCGAGGAACGTCCCGACGATGACGCCGGCGGCGATCACGAAGAGCTGTTCGAAGCTCACCAGCGAGAGCACCTGCCGGCTGGTGTATCCCATGGTCCGCAAGATCGCGAACTCGAGTGAGCGGGATTGCGCCGCCAACGTCGCGTACACCGCGAACCCCAGCCCCGTCAGCAGAAGAACGGCCGCGAATGACAGGAACAGGATGCCCTCCCAGCTGGCGGCAACCAGCGGGTCGGCTTCCTGGGCCGCGCGCACATCCCTGCGGTCAAACATGCCATCAGCCTGCATGCCGCGCGCCTGGAGCTTCTCGCGAGTCATCACGCCCGGCACGGCGGGGGACATCCACGCCTCATTCGCATACACGCCATCCGAAAGCGCAGGGACGGTGGCCGCCAGCTCCCGCGCCGCCGCCAGGTCCGTCACGAAGAAGATCTCGGAGTGCGAAGGGTCGTAGCTCGGCCAGTACTTAAACGTGCCGACCAGCTTCACCGTGACGTACTGGCGATTCATGAAGATCGTGAATTGGTCGCCGACGTGCTTGCCGGAAACCTTTGTGAACTCGTCTTCAGCGAGGATCGGCAGCGGCACATTTGTCCGGGCGCCGCGCAAGCCGACGATGGGCGCAAGTCCCCGCATCCGGGTGAACGAAATGCGCGCAGCGTTCCCGCCGTCGCGGCCCTGCTGCTGCGCCGCCGAGATCGCTCCCGGGTCACCGATGGAGGCGCCCGTGATGAGCACGTACGGCGTCATGTCGTCGAATTGTTCCACTATCTGCGCGTCGTCGAAGCCGCCTGCCGGACGCACCGCGCTGGCCGTCGAAACCTGCAGCTCATCGACGAGCACATTCACACGCTCCGGCACCTGCGGAGGCGCCCCGGTGATACGCACGTACACGGCATCCAGCCGCTTCTCCGTCGATGGGCTGTAGCTCAGCTGCGGGTTGAAACGGATCTGCGCCGGCCGCGTCAGGTCGGCCACAAAGAAACGCCACTCGCCCGGCCGGGCGGGCTGGCTGCTAACGAGCGTGTAATCCCAGTACAGCCCGCTCGGATCCTGCGTGCGGATCCCGATCGTCGCCACATTCGGGTTGTACGGGAACTGCGCCCACAGCCCCAACATGCGTGATCCCGCCGGAATGATCCGCGCGACGATCGTCTCATCCTTTTCGATTCTCAGGCGTTCCAGCAGGGAACTAAGGGACGGCCCCGCGAAGTCATCTCGCCAGAACGCGACCTTTTCGAACGTGGCAGTGTTTATCGCATCAACCACCAACGGCTGTGAGTTGTACTGAGAGATGTTGTACGAACCGATGCCCCGAGAGCCCAGCGAAACGTCAATTGCTTCCGTAGCGCGGGAAACCGCCTCCGTCATGGTCGCATCCGAAACGTTCGCCGGCTGCCGGATGTTCTCGAGGCGAGATTCCGCGCCCGCCGTGAACGCCGCGCGGTCGTCATAGCCTCGCTCCAGCGTTGCCCGGTACCCGGCGGCGAACATGCCCACTGCCGTCGCCAGCAACAACAAGAGAATAAGGCGGCTGTACTGCATCGGCGCCCGGGTCATTCGCGAAAGCCCCAGCGCCACAGTCGGGCTCTCCAGCCGGTGCGTCGCCCACGCGACGAACCGCAGTGCCAGCGGGAACAACCGCAGAAACACCAGAGCCACCATCAGCATGAACAACGTCGGCGAAGCCAGCAGCAGCGGGTCGGCCGAAAGGTCCCCGAACAGCTTTTCCGTCACCAGAGAGCCCTTTTCCCGCAACTGGTAGAACAGGAACGCGCCAACGCCCACGAGGACGAGGTCCATGTAATAGCGCAGGAAGATCGGCTGTGTCTGTGGCCGCGCCAGCGAGTGCTTGTAGTCGATAGTGCTCTGCCGGGCGGCCCGCCACGCCGGAATGAGCAGTGCCGCAAACGCCAGGAGCGCGCCGCCCGCCGCAGCCCCGAACGCCAGCCGCGACATTGGGACATCCAGCGCCGAATTGCCGCTCAGGTTCTCAAATGGCGGCGTGTACCCCAACACCGAAATCCCCAGCCTCGCCAGGTATGGCCCCACCAGTGCCGCGCCGCCGCAGATGATCAGTCCTTCGATGGCGTAGATGGCCACCACCTGCCGGCTGCTGGCGCCGCGGGAGCGTAGCAGCGCGATCTCGCCCGCCTGCCGCTCGATCAGCATCGTCGCGACCATTACGAGGTAGTACAGCGCGATGCCCACCACTTGCAGCATCAACGCGAACAACGGCAGTCGCGTGAAGAACAGCTTCGTCCGGTAGCTGGAGACGATGTCTGCGAGCCTGGTCTCCGATGTCGCGCCGCTCACCGCCTCGCGGATGGCGGGGTCCAGTGACCGCGCGCCGTCCTCGATGCCACGCGCGTTTCGGGCGTTGATATGGCCGATATTGACCAACCCGTAGGTCTCAACGCTGCTATCCATGTCTGGCAGGTACGTCGCGAGGACCTGGTTCACCGTCGCCTCGTCCACCCAGAATGGGTAGGTATCCCAGTTCTGCGTGTCCGAAAGGAACCGGTCGGTCTTCCCAAACCAATACGGATCCGAGATATCCCGCGGCTCGATGAACCCCACGATCGTGACCCGGACAGGCGCCTTGTCCGCGCGCCAGAACGGGTGCAAGTCGAACGAGTCACCCATCTTGAACCCGAGCTTGTCCGCCGACGCTTTGCCGAGCATCACTTCCACTGAGGGCGGCGTTTCGTTGCCGGGCGGGTTTGGTTTCCGCCCCTCCACTACCTTGATCTCTGAGTCCAGGCGGTCGGCGTACTGGAAGTGGGCACGGGGCCGGTTCTCCTCCGTCGGGAACGCCTGGCCTGGCGCCGCCGGATAGAACGTGGCCGACCGACCGTAATGCACGATCTCGCCGAGCGCCGGGCCGAGGTGCGAACGTAACGTCTTGTCGATCGTCTCCCGCCGGGGCGCGTAGTCCGCAACGCCCGGCCTTCCCGAGCTGCTGATGCGTACGTTCCGGTCCAGCGGGTTGGCCGTGCGCAGCGCGTACCGCAGGCCGAGGTCCCGGATCGAATCCGAGTACAACACCACGCTCGACATGAGCGCAGCCGACATCACCACTCCCACAATGACAGTGGCCAGGAGCCTTCGGTTCGCAAGGCTGCGGCGAAGGACCATCCGCAAGATAGTCGTGACGGTGTGCATCGGAACCCGCGCGGAGCCTAGCAGGCGCGGACATCGTGCGCCAAAACACGAACGCCGCTCGTAAAGCCCTGCGCCACAACCCGGAACGTTGTGTACAGTTCGTGCCGATGCGAGGGATGGTCAGGATCTGGCGGCTCTTCTCCCGCCGAAGCGGCCGCAATTGGCGGCTGCTCGCGGTGCTGGGCCTCGGCATGCTCATGGCCGCGTCCCTCCTCGCCGCCGCGCCGGTCTACGCACGCACAATGGCGGACCTCGGCCTCACCTTCACCGTCCGCGACCAGCTCAACGAAAGTCCCGGCAACCGGGTCTCCTTCGCCGCCGTTCCCCTGAAGACCGGCGAAGGGGATGGCTTGAAGCAGTCCATTTCCCGTCGCATCGACGAACGCATCGGCTGGTTCAAGGCCTCGGAGGCGCGCTATCTCCGAACAGGCCGCTTCTTCATCGGCCC